>CAMGHE010000008.1 GCA_946055775.1 uncultured Bacteroidales bacterium | reverse complement strand
GGCGCAGCCGGCGCGTGATTTCGTCCAGTTCTTCGGGCTGCGAGTCGCGCTCCATGCGCAGTTTGGCCGCCGCCTCGTCCATCAGGTCGATGGCCTTGTCGGGCAGGAAGCGGTCGGAGATGTAGCGGTGGGACAACTGGACGGCGGCTATCAGCGCATCGTCCTGAATACGCACCTTGTGGTGGTTCTCGTAGCGTTCCTTCAGACCGCGCAGGATGGAGATGGCATCTTCTGGCGTCGGCTCATCCACCATGACGGTTTGGAAACGGCGCTCCAGGGCTTTGTCCTTTTCAAAGTATTTCTGATACTCGTCCAGCGTCGTCGCACCGATGCTGCGCAGTTCGCCGCGGGCCAGTGCCGGTTTCAAGATGTTGGCGGCATCCATGGCGCCTTCGCTCTTGCCCGCACCCACCAGGGTATGTATCTCATCGATGAAGAGGATGATTTCACCGCCGGCCTGTACCACCTCGTTGACCACGCTCTTCAGTCGTTCCTCAAATTCGCCCTTGTATTTCGCACCGGCCACCAGGGCGCCCATGTCCAGCGAGAAGAGTTGCTTGTTCTTCAGATTCTCGGGCACGTCGCCGCGCACAATACGCTCTGCAAGTCCCTCAACAATAGCGGTCTTACCAGTACCGGGTTGACCTATCAGTATAGGGTTGTTCTTCGTGCGTCGCGACAGGATTTGCAGCACGCGCCGTATCTCCTCATCACGCCCGATAACCGGGTCCAGTTTGCCTTCGCGGGCCTCCTCAACAAGGTTACGCGCATACTTGCTCAGCGCCTGCCACGTCTGTTCGCTCTCCGGCGTAGAGGCCTTGCGACCGCCCCGCAGTTCGCCGATGGCAGCCTTCAGACTCTCGGCATTAGCGCCGGCGTTCACCAGGATGGTGCGTGCCTCGCTCTGCACCGTCAGCAGGGCCAGCAGCAGCGGTTCGAGGCCGACGTAGGTGTCGCCTATGTCCTTTGCCAGACGGACGGCCTCATTGAGCACCTTCTCCGCCTCGTTATCCAAGTAGGGCTGACCGCCGCCTTCCACGCGGGGCTTGCCTTGCAGGGCGCGCTGCACCTCGTTCTGTATCTGTTTGGTCTGTATGCCCATTTTCCCAAGAAGGAAGGTCGTCACGTTTTCGCCGACGGCCAGCACACCGTCCAGCAGATGCAAAGCGCCGACAGCCTGCGAACCGCCGGACCCGGCGCGTTCCACTGCGTGCTGCACAGCCTCCTGTGCTTTGATGGTAAATTGGTCAAACTTCATAATCTTATCTCCTTTCTTTTTTCGGTGGCCGTCCAAGCCATGCAGACGACGGGCCGCGCACCGCTTTACAATGTTGTTCTCTTTCTCTCTAACCGACGGACTGCGGGGCCCATCAGCACCCGATGCCCCGTCGGTGTCGCCGAGTCAGCGGCGTACACCCTACAGACTGCAAGCGCTTTGCCAACGTGTGGACGCTAACATTCTCTAACACAAACTGCCGATTTGGCGGATGAACGAGGCGGTGCCTCCGCCAAAATGGCACACATGGGGGACAGTCGCGGCTATGGTAGAGTGGGGGAGAACAGGCACAGTGTGCAATAAAAATTTGAGGCCTTCTAAATCGCGAGAAGGCCCGCGAAACCCACCGAAAATCTGGAGGTCGAAAATATCGCAAGCATGAAGCGTTAGGATTTGACAGCATTTGGTAGGTTTTTAGAACAAATCTTCTGATTTAGTTAATCACTCTGAAATTTCAAGGCCAAAATCCGTAAAACGACCTCCGCAACGGCCTTCACAACCTGGGCGACCGTAAAAACAGTCGCCCAGGTTGTAAAAACAGTCGCCCAAGTTGTCGTCTCAATCGCCCAAGTTGTGGAAACAAATCGAGTTTTTGCCTCAACGAAATGCTTTTTAACCTCTAGTTGCCCCAGTTGGAAATGTCAAGATTATTTACCAAAAATCAAGCCTATCTGGAAAAGTGTGCAATTTTCCACGACCTACTTTCTACCATCGTCGATGAGAGAGCGGCTTCCGGTAAAATCGGCGGCACAGCAAAGGCGCCTTCACAAAAAAAACGAAAATGTTTGCCCGATTGAAAAGTATTTAGCAAATTTGCCGTTGCAACCATAGTTTAATACCCTGGCCGTAGTGGCCGAACAGAAGAATTAAGATACCATGGAAAACAACGAAACGTACCTCTGCGGCCTGAAGCGCGCAGATTTCCAAACCATCATCAACGGAAAAGAGACCGACCTCTTCGTGCTGAAGAACGAAGAGGGTATGGAAGTGGCTATCACCAATTACGGCGGCAGCATCGTGGCCATCATGACGCCCGACAAGGACGGCAAGATGGCCAATGTCATTCAAGGACACGACTGCATTGCCGACTGCTTGAGTTCGCCCGAACCGTTCCTTTCGACGCTCGTAGGTCGCTATGCCAACCGCATCTGCCACGGACGTTTCACTATGAATGGTAAGGAATATACCCTGGCGGTGAACAACGGTCCCAACCACCTGCACGGCGGCCCTACCGGCTTCCACGCCCGCGTTTGGGATGCTGAGCAGATTAACCCGCAGGCGCTCGTGCTGCGCTACGTCTCGGCCTACTATGAGGAGGGCTTCCCCGGCGAACTGTCGATGACGGTGATGTTCACCCTGACGAACGACAACGAGATTGTCATCGACTACCGTGGTACGACCAACAAGAAGACGGTGGTCAACATGACGCACCACGGCTTCTTCTCCTTAGAGGGTATCGCCAACCCCACGCCGACGTGCGAGGACACCCTCTGCGAAATCAATGCCGACTTCTTCCTGCCCATCGACGAGAACTCCATCCCCACGGGTGAAATCCGCAGCGTGAAGGGCACGCCCTTCGACTTCACCACGCCGCGTCCTGTCGGCGAGGCCATCGATGCCGACGACGAGCAGACCCGCAACGGTGCCGGCTACGACCACTGCTTCGTACTGAACAAGCGCGAGCCCGGCGAACTGAGTTTTGCCGCCCGCATCACCGAGCCCCACTCGGGCCGCGTCATGGAAGTCTATACCACAGAGCCCGGCGTACAGTTCTACAGCGACAACTGGGCCGACGGCTACAAGGGCCAGCACGGCGCCACCTTCCCCCGCCGCTCGGCCCTCTGCTTCGAGGCACAGCACTTCCCCGACAGCCCCAACCACGCCTACTTCCCCAGCGTCGTGCTCAAGCCCGGAGAAATCTATACGCAGAAGACGATTTATAAGTTCGGTACGGTCTAATACAGAGTGTGTTTAAGGCGAAACATTAAACAACCACATCAATAATCTACAAATCTCAAACAACACATGAGTCAACAAAAAAAACAGTGGGGCGCTATCGCCGTAATGATTGCGCTCTTCGCCATGATTGCCTTCGTCACCAACCTGTGCAATCCTATGGCAAAAATCATCAAGAACCAGGGAGACATTCCTACCATCTTGGCACAGATTGGCAACTATGGTAACTTCATTGCCTATCTCGTCATGGGTATTCCTGCCGGTATGCTCATCGCCAAGAATGGTTACAAGAAAACCGCTCTTATCGGCCTCGTCGTAGGTGCTACCGGCATTCTGATTCAGTGGGCCAGCGGTCTGCTTGACCCGCAGGAGAATCTGGGCCTTGTATTCGCCATCTACCTCATCGGCGCCTTCATTGCCGGTCTTTGCATGTGTATCCTCAACTGTGTGGTTAACCCCATGCTAAACCTGCTTGGTGGCGGTGGCAACACCGGTAACCAGCTGATCCAGATCGGTGGTGTATTCAACTCGGCTGCCGCCGTAGCCTGCTACATCCTGATGGGTTCGCTCATTGCCGACATGTCCAAGGCCAAAATTTCTGACGCAACGCCCGCTCTATTCATCGCCCTCGGCATCTTCATCGTTGCATTCATCGTTATCTCGATGACCAAGATTGAAGAACCCGAACAGGCTCCTGTTCGTGTGGACCTCATCAAGGGTGCACTCAGCTTCAGCCACTTCTCGCTCGGTCTGCTGGCTATCTTCTTCTATATGGGCATCGAAGTAGGTGTGCCCTCCTACGTTGGTTTCTACCTCACCGAAGACATGAAGATGGCCGAAGCCACCGTTGGTCTGCTCGTTGCCGTTTACTGGTTCATGATGCTCATCGGCCGCTTTGTTGGTGCATCCATCGGTAGCAAGGTGAGCGCCCGCACCATGATCACCACCGTAAGCATCGCCACGCTCGTCCTCGTACTCTTCGGTATGTTCGCCCCGAAGGACGTCCTCGTACCCTTCCCCGGTGTTGACTGGTCCACACTTACATTCGTAACGGCACAGGTGCCCATCGGTATCTTCGCTCTTCTGCTCGTCGGTCTCTGCACCAGCGTAATGTGGGGCTCTATATTCAACATGGCCGTTGAAGGCCTTGGCAAATACACCGCCATCGCTTCGGGTCTGTTCATGACGATGGTATTCGGCTGCGCCGTGATGATGTTCATCCAGGGTCTTGTTGCCGATGCCACCAACTATCTGACGAGCTTCTGGGTAGTCGTATTCTGCGCAGCTTACCTGCTCTACTATGCCCTCGTCGGCAGCCGCGTCAAGAAGACCGCCAACGACTAATCTCTGACAATTTATTCAGGAGCGCAGCCCACGCGGCTACGCTCCTCACATTACCTAACCTTCTAAAAACTATACTCCCATGAAACTCACTATTGACGACGTAAGAAGTCGTTTCATCGAACATTTCGACGGCAGCACAGGTTCCGTATATGCTTCTCCCGGCCGTATCAACCTCATCGGCGAGCACACCGACTATAACAATGGCTTCGTATTCCCCGGCGCCGTAGAGCAGGGTATGATTGCCGAAATCAAGCCCAACGGCACACGTAACGTCCGCGCTTACTCCATCGACCTGAAGGACTATGTGGAGTTCTCTCTCGACGACGAAGCCGGTCCCAAGGCTACCTGGGCACGCTATATCTTCGGCGTATGCCGCGAGATGATGGCTCTGGGTGTTCCCGTAGAAGGCTTCAACACCGCCTTTGCCGGTGACGTGCCCCTCGGTGCCGGTATGTCTTCTTCCGCCGCCCTGGAAAGCACCTATGCCTTTGCCCTCAACGACCTGTGGGGCGAGAATAAGATTGAAAAGATGGAACTGGCTCGCGTCGGACAGCGCACCGAGCACAAGTACGTGGGCTGCAACTGCGGTATCATGGACCAGTTTGCTTCCGTCTTCGGACGCAAAGGCAGCCTGATGCGTCTGGACTGCCGCAGCGGCGAATACCAATACTTCCCCTGGAATCCGAAGGGCTACCAGCTCATTCTGGTCAACAGCTGTGTGAAGCACATACTGGCCGGCTCGCCCTACAACGAGCGCCGTCTGCAGTGCGAACATGTAGCCGAAATCATCAAGGAGACGCACCCCGAAGTGGAGAGCCTCCGCGACGCCACGATGGAAATGCTCGATGAAGTACAGGGTAAAATCACCGGCGACGAGTACAAGCGTGCCCGCTACGTCATTGGCGAAGTAGAGCGCGTGCTCGCAGTCTGCGACGCCCTCAAACATGACGACTATGAAATGGTCGGCAAAATGATGTACGAGACCCACTACGGCCTGAGCAAGGAGTATGAGGTAAGCTGCGAAGAGCTCGACTTCCTCAACGACATTGCCAAGGAACTCGGCGTAACCGGTTCGCGCATCATGGGCGGCGGCTTCGGCGGCTGCACCATCAACCTCGTACCCGACGAACTCGTCAGCAACTTCAAGAGCACCGTGGTAGAGAAATTTGCCGCCAAATACGGCAAGAAGCCCATCATCATCGATGTAGTGATTGGCGACGGCTCGCGCAAACTGCTCTAAAATAGCAACCTATACAACTTCACTAAGGCAGCGGCACAGGTTTTGTGTCGCTGCCTTACTTGTTCGTATGCTCGCCACATAGCCCGTTCCTTACCGGTTCAAGGCGCAAAACATGCCGTTAATCCTTGGAAAATAGGCCAAGTTGGTGTAACTTTGCAGTGTGGCATACTGAACTGCCACGTACAGGAATCTTCCTATGACAGCAGCAGAGCATACCGAAGCACAGTTTAAGACCGTGATGGCCCAATGCCGCGAACTCTTCGTCAAGAAGATGCACGACTACGGCACCGCATGGAGCATCATGCGGCCGTCATCCCTCACTGACCAACTTTTCATCAAAGCCAAACGCATCCGTTCTATCGAGATGAAGGGCTGCAACTTGGTCGGCGAAAGCGTCGTCGGGGAATTTATCGCCATCGTCAACTATGCCATCATGGGCGTCATCCTGCTAAGACGCCCCGCAGAACAGGCCGACAGCCTGCTGGACGAGGCGGAAGCCATCAGACAATATGACCAGGTGGCCACCGACACGCTGGCCCTCATGCTCCGCAAGAACCACGACTACGATGAAGCCTGGCGCGACATGCGCGTCAGTTCCTATACGGACCTCATCATGATGAAACTATACCGCACCAAGCAGATTGAGGACCACGAAGGACACACGCTCGTCTCAGAAGGCATCGAGGCCAACTATCTCGATATGCTCAACTATGCCGTGTTCGGCCTAATCAAACTGAGTCTTGAGAACGAAGAATAGGACGCGCGAAATAGCACAACTCTGGGCGGTCACACTCTGCCGGCTCGTCATGGCCTCCGTACTGGTCATCTCGGGTTTTGTCAAGGCTGTTGACCCCGAAGGTATGGGCTACAAACTGGAGGGTTATCTGGACTATCTGGGCATCCCCCTCGGTGGCACGGACACCTTTACGCTGATGGGCGTTGTCGGGCTGGCCACCATCGAGTTTGTGCTGGGCATATACCTGTTGCTGGGCATACGACGGCGTCTCGCCGCCACCGCCACACTGGTGCTGATGACCGTCATGACCGCCATCTCGGTGTTCATCTATTGGGTACGTCCCGTAGAAGACTGCGGTTGCTTCGGCGCCGCATGGACGCTGGGGCCCGGCGAGACGCTGGTGAAGAACGTGTTGCTTCTGGCCATCGCCTTCGTTCTACAGCGAAAGAGCCGGCTGATGCTCCGCCTCATTACGGAGCGCAACCAATGGATTACGGCCGTATGGTCATGGGCCTACATCATCCTGCTGGGGCTCTATGCGCAGCATTATTTGCCGCCGGTAGATTTCACTGCCTTCAAGACCGGTGTCAACTTGCGTCAGGCATGGTACGAGCCTACACCCGACACGCCGGCGGGCCTCGTGGGCTTCGACCTGTCCACGCCCGAGGGCACATCACTCACCGAAGAAATACTGGCCGACACAGGGGCAACCTATTTGCTGGTACTCTCGGACATAGACCGGGCCGACGACGGATGCAACGACCGCATCAACGACATCTGCGACTTCTGTGAGGACAAGGGCGGACGATTTTACGCCGTCGCCGCCTGCAACACCACGGCCGAACAGCGCGATGCCTGGACCGACCGCTCGGGTGCTGCCTACGCCTACCTGCTCACCGACAGTGACCAGATAAAGAACATGGTGCGCTCCAACCCCGGACTGATGCTCATCCACAACGGGGTCATCATCAACAAATGGAGCAACAACAACCTGCCCTCGTCACGCATGGACGGGATAGAGATGGAGGGGATAGAGACAGAGTCGCTGCACCTGACGCTGGCGCGCCTTGTGCTGTGGTTCATCCTGCCGCTGCTGCTGGTCATAGCCATAGACCGTGTGTGGATTGGCAGCAAATTCTACCGCCACAACCGGTACATGCGACGCCTGATTGACAAGCAGGAACTGCACGACGCACAGGACACAAAGGCCGCCAACGAAGAACCGAAGCATCAAAACCCTATATAAACTCCTAAACATTCATCACAATGAGAAAGAAAATTGTTGCAGGCAACTGGAAAATGAACAAGACCCTCCAGGAAGGTGTGGCTCTTGCCAAGGAACTGAAAGAAGCACTGGCAGCCGATGCCCCCAACTGTGACGTGGTTATCTGCACGCCCTTCATCCATCTGGCTTCCGTAGCTGCTGAGATCGAGGGCAGCGTCATCGGTCTGGGTGCCGAAAACTGCGCCGACAAGGCTTCGGGTGCCTACACAGGCGAAGTGTCTGCCGCTATGGTAGAAAGCACGGGTGCCAAGTATGTCATTCTCGGCCACAGCGAGCGTCGCGCCTACTATCACGAAACTCCCGAGATTCTCAAGGAGAAGATTAACCTGGCTCTAGAGAACAACCTGAAGGTCATCTTCTGCATCGGCGAGGTGCTTGAGGAACGCGAGGAAGGCCGTCAGAACGACGTAGTTAAGGCTCAGCTCGAAGGCTCGCTCTTCGACCTCACCGCCGAGCAGTATAAGAACATCATCCTGGCTTACGAACCCGTTTGGGCCATCGGTACCGGCAAGACCGCTACCGCCGACCAGGCTGAGGAAATGCACGCCTTCATCCGCAGCGTCATCGCCGAGAAGTTTGGCAACGAGGCTGCTGAAGAGACCAGCATCCTCTACGGTGGCAGCTGCAAGCCCAGCAATGCCAAGGAAATCTTTGCTAAGGCCAACGTGGACGGCGGCCTCATCGGTGGCGCTGCCCTCAAGGTGGCCGACTTCAAGGGCATCATCGACGCCTGGAAGTAATCCGACCGGCATCTGTTAAAACAGGCAACAGACCAAGGATTGTGCATGGAGCACCGGGCATTTCGCCAGACACTCCGGCACAATCCTTCATTTAGAATCCCCGGTTACGGCCTGCGCCGCTAACCGCCTCGTCCGCTATCCTATGAAACTTCTCGCCATCCTTCTCTTTGCCGCTGCATCCACGGTATGCGCCAGCGCACAAACGACGTTCACCCGACACCTCACCCGCAAAGTGACGGGCAAGGCATCGGTCATCCTTGTGCACGACAGCCTGATAGACCGCGCCATCAACTTCCCCAGGGCCACCGAGCCCAAGAAGCAGCCGGCCAAGCCGCAAGAGAAGCCCAAACCGGCCGCGCCCCATGACGGGCAGACCCACGAAACGCCCGAACAGCCTGCACACAACGACCCGGAAACGCCGCCGCATGCACGTCGTGCACGCTACAAGGCTCAGGGCTTCCGCATCCAGATTTTCACAGGAAGCAACACCGGCGCCGACAAGGCCAAAGCGCAGGAAATGGGTGCGCGGTGCCAGAAACTGTTCCCCACACTCTCGGTCTATGCGCGTTTTATAAGTCCGCGGTGGATCTGCCGCGTGGGCGACTTCAAGACGCACGAAGAGGCGGAGCAGTATGCCGCCAAGATACGCGCCGCCCACCTCTCGAACGAAGTGCGCATCGTACGCTGCGAGGTGCTGCTCGCCCACTGACACCGGCACAACAGCGCCCACCCCTAACCATTTGTCACATCAAGAGACCCACATCGCATGAACCAATCTGACCCCCGTCCGGAAGAACTCAGTGCTCACATCGCCGACATCCTACGGCTCATTGGCGAAGACCCCCAACGGGAAGGTCTTGTCAAGACCCCACAGCGCGTGGCCAAAGCCATGATTGACCTAACGCGCGGCTACAGCCAAGACCCCATAGCCATCCTACAGTCGGCCCGCTTCCGCGAAGATTACAACCAGATGGTCATCGTCAAGGACATCCCTTTCTACTCGCTCTGCGAGCACCATATGCTCCCGTTCTACGGCAAAGCACATGTGGCCTATATCCCCAACGGCTACATCACCGGCCTATCTAAGATAGCCCGCGTGGTGGACGCCTTCTCACACCGCCTTCAGGTGCAGGAGCGCATGACGACGCAAATCAAAGCCTGCATCCGCGAAGCCCTCAACCCGCTCGGCGTGATGGTGGTCATCGAAGCACAGCACCTGTGCATGCAAATGCGCGGCGTAGAAAAGCCGGGCAGCATCACCACGACAAGCGACTTCTGCGGCGCTTTCTCCCGTCTGGAAACTCGCCAGGAGTTTCTCGACCTCGTCATGGGCCGCCGCTGACAGCCGCGATGCGCCACAGCATTTGGCCGAAGACACACACCTCTACGCCGGCCTTTCCCATCCTTACCCCACTTCCAACCTTCTATGCAGATACTTTCCCAGCAAGACATCATAGCCCACCTCAACACGCCCGTATTCAGACAACTTACTCTCGCTGCCGACGCCGCAAACCTGCCCTGCTATGTCGTTGGCGGCTATGTGCGCGACCTGCTTCTCGGGCGGCCGTCGAAAGACATTGACGTAGTCGTGGTGGGGAACGGCATCGCCATGGCCGAAGCCTTCCTGGCATCGGTCAAGGGTAAGGCGCATATCGCGGTGTTTCGCCGATACGGCACGGCGCAGGTCAAGTGGCGCGGTCAGGAGATAGAATTTGTCGGCGCCCGCAAGGAGAGTTATACGCCCGACTCCCGCAATCCGCAGGTGGAGGAGGGCACGATAGAGGACGACCAGAACCGCCGCGACTTCACCATCAACGCCCTGGCCATCTGTCTGAACAAGGACCGTCTGGGCGAACTGGTCGATCCGTTCGACGGCGTGCTGGACCTGGAAGACGGCATCATCCGCACCCCGCTCGACCCCGACATCACCTTCTCGGACGACCCGCTCCGCATCTTCCGCTGCGTACGCTTTGCCACGCAACTCCGCTTCCAGATTGACGACGAGACGCGGGAAGCCTTGGAACGCAATGCCGACCGCATCAAGATTGTCAGCGCCGAACGTATCTACGGCGAACTCCAGAAAATTATCATGGCCGACACGCCGTCGCGGGGCTTCGCCGAAATGCAGTATGTCGGCATTCTGAAGCATATCCTACCCGAACTGTCCCGTCTGGACAACGTCGAGACGCGCAACGGCCGGAAGCACAAGAACAATTTCTACCACACCCTCGAGGTACTGGACAACGTGGCGCGCCACAGCGACAACGAGTGGCTGCGTTGGGCCGCCTTGCTGCACGACATCGGCAAGACCTCCACCAAACGTTGGGACAACCAACTGGGCTGGACCTTCCACAACCACAATTTTATCGGCGAGAAGATGGTGCCGGCCATCTTCCGACGCCTGAAGATGCCGCTCGACGACCGTATGCGCTATGTACAGAAACTTGTAGGACTACACATGCGCCCCATCGTCATCGCCGATGAAATCGTCACAGACAGTGCAGTACGCCGCCTGCTCTTCGACGCAGGCAACGACATCGACGACCTGATGACGCTCTGCGAGGCCGACATCACCAGCAAGAACGAGGTGCGCAAGCAGACCTTCCTGAACAACTTCCGCATCGTCCGCGAGAAACTGGTACAGATAGAGGAGAAGGACCGCATCCGCAATTTCCAGCCTCCCGTGGATGGCAACGAGATTATGACGCTCTTCCAACTGCCGCCCTGCCAGCAGGTTGGCGTACTCAAGACGGCGCTCAAGGATGCCATCCTGGACGGCGAGGTACATAACGACCACGACGAAGCCTTGGCCTTCATCCTAAAAAAAGCCCATGAGATGGGGCTCGAAGTGCATCAACCCCTCTAACCCCAGCAACGCATAGGATGATGCAAACCATCGAACTTCTTTCTCCTGCCCGCGACGCCCAAACCGGCATTGAGGCCATTCTGCATGGCGCGGATGCCGTATATATAGGTGGTCCCGCCTATGGCGCACGCGCCGCGGCCGACAATAGCATAGAAGATATCAGAAGGCTGTGCACGACGGCACACATCTATGGAGCCAAGGTCTATGTGGCCATGAACACTATCCTAATGGATAGCGAACTGCCGTATGCAGAGCAGATGGTCTATGCGCTATGGCAGGCTGGAGTGGATGCCCTCATCGTACAAGATTTGGCATTTCTCAGTATGCACCTGCCGCCGATTGCTCTGCATGCTTCCACCCAAATGGACAACCGAGACGCGGACAAGGTGGCGATGCTCCACCAGTTGGGCTTCGAACAGGTGGTATTGGCCCGCGAACTTACTCTAGAGCAGATTTCCCGCATTCATCGGCAAACGCCCGTCGCCCTCGAAGCCTTCGTGCACGGCGCACTGTGCGTCAGTTACAGTGGGCGCTGCCATGCCTCCCAATGTGCTTTCGGCCGGTCGGCCAACCGCGGACAGTGTGCCCAGTTCTGCCGCCTGGCTTTCGACCTCACCGACATTCAGAACAACGTGGTCATGTCCCAACGCCACCTGCTGTCCCTACGCGACATGAACCGCAGTGCGCATCTCGAAGCCATGATGGATGCTGGCGTCAGTTCATTCAAGATTGAGGGCCGCCTCAAGCCGACTGACTATGTAAAAAACGTCACCGCCTACTACCGGCAAAAGATTGACACCATCATCGCACGCCGGCCGCAGGATTTCCAGCGTGCATCATATGGGCGTAGCACCTACACCTTTACGCCTGACCTGCACAAGAGTTTTAACCGCGGTTTCACCGACTATTTCCTCCTCGGCGACCGGCAGCCGATGCACAACTTCTCAACGCCGAAGGCAACGGGCGAGGAAGTGGGCACCATCTTAGCCACACGCCGTCCTTCCACCAATTTACGCCTGGACTTATTGTCTGGGGTGACGCTGAACGCTGGCGACGGACTGTGTTTTATCGATGAAAGCGGCAAATTGCAGGGCTTCCGGGTCAACCGAGCCGATACTGGGAGCGTCAGCACGGCCAAGCCCCTCCATGTACATCAAAATGCCAGGCTATTCCGAAATCTGGACTACGCCTTTACGCACAATCTTGAAAAGCCCTCGGCCACTCGTTCGCTCCTCATTGACCTCAAACTGGAAGAGACGCCCACGGGCTACATACTGTCTGTAACCGACGAGAAAGGTTGCCGGGCCGAAGTGGAGTGGGGCAGTGAGAAGCAGGCGGCGGTATCCCCCCAGCAGGCCAACCAGACGCGCATTCTCCAAAAACTGGGCGATACGCCCTTCGCGGCTCGCGATTGCCAAATTTGCCTCCACAGCGAACAATTCATCCCAGCCTCCGTACTGACCGCCCAACGCCGCAAAGTCTGCGAACTCCTCTTGGCTCAGGCTGAAGGACCGCAGCAACGTTCCTTAGAGTGGCCAAGAGTGGTCGGCACAGAACCACAAGAAGCTTCAGCACAGGTTGCAACGCCGAAGGCAGAGGCACCGAAACGCATAGATGAACGCCTCTATGCCTACAACATTGCCAATCAGGCAGCGCAGGATATCTGTCGGAAACTGGGTGCCCTAGCCCCCACGAGAGCCTACGAATGCCAGCCGGACGACAAAATACCCCTGATGACCTGCAAGTACTGTCTGCGCCACGCCCTCGGCGCCTGCTTGAAAACCGAAAGAGGCCGTCAGTTGCCGGCCACGCTCTATCTGCGGCCGGCCAATGGCCAGCGCTATCGCCTCAGTTTCGACTGCGCCCGCTGCGAAATGCAGGTCTGGCGCAGTTGACGCCTGCCCGCTCGCAGTGCTTTTTCCCAAACCATACCTTTAGTCTGAACCATACCATGCGGTCTGCTACGTCGCGTTCGTTTATCCTGTCCCTCATCTTCCTGCTGCTCGGCCTGTGTTCATGCCAGTACACCTCGCCCGACCTGGGTGACACCTGGCAGTTTGACCAGAAAGACACTCGGGTTGACTCTGCCCGTTTCCGCGGGACCTACCATTACTGGAAAGGCTATAACTTCGTGGCCACGGACAGTTTCACTCTGCGTCAGGAGGGTCTCTTCGACCTGGGCAGCCTGCGTTCCCAGTTGGCCGATACCCTGGTTAAGCCAGGTGAGGTGCTGGTGGTAGAGGACATTCGTTTAGACACCGCTTCGGCCGCCACCACACTGTGGATAAAGATTACCGCCGTTGATTATTCGCTCAGCAGGACGGGGCAGTCCATCCGGCACAGTTCGGGCTGGGTGAAGGAGAGCATCTTTCATCAATGTATTGTCCCTGACACGCCGGTAGCCAAAATCATCCATTTCCTGGGTAGCCGCACCTTCAAATGGCTGCTGGGTATCACCGGCGTGTTGAGTCTTGGCATCTGGGCCAGCCTGCTCTATCGTTCACGCCGCAAGCCCAATTTTGCGCACCTCATCAGTTTGCCCCATGGCGGCTATGTGCGTTTCTTTCTGCTCACCCTCAGCGGCAGTGTCACTCTGCACCGCGCCATTTGGCATTATGTGCCCAACGAGTGGGTAGAGTTTTACCACCATCCGGCGCTCTGGCCGCTCAGTCCCGACCTCTCGCCCGCCGTCGGCTGCTTCATGGCTGCCGTTTGGTTGCTTATCCTGGCCACACTGGCTGTCATGGAGGACGTGTTCAATGCAGGCGAGACCATGACCGAAAGCGTCCTTGCCGTAGGAAAGGTCATGCTGCTCGGCATCATCGTCTTTGCGGTGTTCGCCGTCATCATTCCCTATGGCCTGCTATTGCCCATTCTCCTACTCACATGGGCAGAATTGCTTTTCGCTGAAAAATTCAACCAAACGTTTTGCCGTATGAGGCGGAATGTCTAAATTTGGCTTGCGTTAACATTGGCCGCAGGCAGGGGCGTATCTCTGCCTACACATTGTTGGCGCACCCATCCCAGCATATTCACACCCAACCCTTAAATTCTTATCCCAATGAGAGTAATTATTGAGCCCAATTATGAGAAACTGTCGCAGTGGGCTGCCGACTATGTTGTCAACAAGATTAATGCCGCCAAGCCGACGGCCGAGAAGCCTTTTGTGCTGGGTCTGCCCACCGGTTCGTCGCCCATCGGCATGTACAAAGCCCTTGTTCAGGCTGTTAAAGACGGCCGCGTTAGCTTCAAGAACGTGGTCACCTTCAACATGGACGAGTATGTCAACCTGCCAGAAGAGCACCCCGAGAGCTACCACTCCTTCATGGCCAAGAACCTCTTCGACCATATCGACTGTCCGAAAGAGAATATCCACCTGCTCAACGGCAACGCCGAAGATTTGGCCGCCGAGTGCGCCCACTATGAGCAGATGATTCAGGAAGCCGGCGGCATCGACCTCTTCATCGGTGGTATCGGTCCTGACGGGCACATCGCCTTTAACGAACCGGGCAGTTCGCTGACCAGCCGCACGCGTCAGAAGACACTAACGACGGACACTCGCGTGGCCAACTCGCGCTTCTTCGGCGGCGACCCCGAAAGCGTTCCTGCTACGGCTCTCACCGTGGGCGTCGGCACTGTCATGAGCGCCAAGGAAGTGCTCATCCTCTGCAACGGCCACAACAAGTCGCGTGCCCTCCAGGCTGCCATCGAAGGCCCCGTAACCCAGATGTGGACCATCTCCGTGCTCCAGATGCACGAGCACGGCATTATCGTCTGCGACGAGGCTGCCTGCGAAAGCATTACCCACGGTACCTACAAGTACTTCAAGGACATTGAGAAGGACAACCTCTAATATCCTCGCAGTCCTTTCCCCAAAGCCTCTCTGCCACTTCCTCGGCCTATTAGGCTGCCGAGTGGCTGGGAGGCTTCTTTATGACAGATACTCTCCTGACAGAATAGGAAAGTCCGTATTACCAAAACCGACGGCAACGTCCACCCATTAAACACTCCCTCTCTATCATGCTTGCCCCCTTCGCGCAACCTCTGTATGTCATGCTTAAGCCGGCAGGACCGCGTTGCAATCTGGCCTGCGACTACTGCTACTATCTGGAAAAGCGGCATCTCTTTACCGACAGCCAGCGCCAAATTCTCGATGACACGCTGCTCGAGCGCTTCGTCCGCGAGTATATCGCCCTGCAGACCACGCCCGACGTCCTCTTCACCTGGCACGGCGGCGAACCGCTCCTTCGGCCAATAACCTACTACGAGAAAGCCTTTGCCCTACAGCGCAAATATGCCGAAGGACGCAACATCGACAACTGCTTCCAGACCAATGGCACGCTCATCACCGACGAGTGGGCACGCTTCTTCAAGAAGAACAACATTCTGGTAGGCGTCTCTATCGATGGTCCTGAAGAGGTGCACGATGCCTATCGTCACACCCAGCAGCAGCGGGGTACGCACAGTCAGGTCATGCGGGGCATCCGCACCCTGATGCGCCATGGGGTGGAGTGGAACGCCATGGCCGTGGTCAACAACATCAATGTCAAGGAGCCGCTGGAGTTCTACCATTTCTTCAAGGAGATTGGGGCGCACTACATCCAGTTTACCCCCATCGTGGAGCGCCTCTATGGCCACGCTGACGGGCGCCACCTGGCTTCGCCCATCGAGGGCGACCCCATGGCGCTCTCGCCCATGAGCATCACGCCAGACGACTGGGGACAATTCCTCATTGCCATCTTCGACGAGTGGGTACGCCACGACGTCGGCGAGACCTTCGTCCAACTGTTCGACGCCACGCTGGCCGGATGGATGGGCGTGCCGCCCTCGCTATGCTCTATGGCTGCCACCTGCGGACACGCTCCGGTGATGGAGTGGAATGGCGATGTCTTCGTCTGCGACCACTATGTCTTCCCCGAGTTCAAGTTGGGCAACATGAAGCAGCAAGGGCTCAAGGAGATTATCGACCGCCCCGAGCGTCTGGAGTTCGGCCGCAATAAAGAGCGCCTGCTCACGCGCCAATGCCGGGAGTGCACCTATCTCATGGCCTGCCATGGTGAATGTCCTAAAAACAGATTTGCGCAATCGACCGATGGCGAACGCGGTCACAACTATCTCTGTGCGGGCTACCACGCTTTCTTCTCACATGTGGCACCGTATATGGATTATATGAAGAGGCAACTCATGCACCAGCAGGCTCCAGCCAAGGTGATGGATTGGATACGCCAGGGCATGCCTGAAAAATAAGCCCATAAAAAACGCCGGTACCAACGCGACATTGGTATCGGCGCAATAGTATTCAAGGAATCCTGATGTAATTCGCTCAGATGCCGACCTGCGACAGATTAAAGGAGTCCATGATACGACTGCGGTCCACATGTCCGCGGATGCCTGCAATCGATCCTTTAGACGTATATTGCCACATGATGTAGGAACGGCCGTCGTTGAGGATAGGCTCCTCGTCCTGATATTTGGCTATCATGAAATGGTAGCCGTTGAAGTGGCCGATGAGGTAGCGGTTATAGAAGTTCTGATACGAGTAGAGAAGGGGCTTGCAACCATAGTGCTGCTCCACCATACGGATAAGTGTCTTCAAATCTGCGATAAAACGGTCCTCGCTGACGTTGCCCCTGTGCTCGATGTCGATGATGGGGGCAAGGTCCTGCTCGTTAGCCTTGATATTGGAAACGATGTTGTCAAACTGTTCCTGGGGCGAGACGTTCGGACGATAGAAGTGGTAACTACCCACGCTCAGTCCGACGCGGCGCGCTTCTCGTATATTATAGGTATAGGTATCGTCCACATACGTCGCACCTTCAGTGGCCTTCATGTAGGCGTAGGAGATTCGGTTTCCTTTTGCGACCAGATTCCAATCGATAGTGCCCTGATAGTGCGACACGTCTATACCCTCGCGCCAGCGGTTATTTATTTTTCCATGCTGACAGTGCACGTCCACAGCCTGAGCCGCCAACAGTCGCCCTGTCTGTCGCGACTTGGCAGGCATGGCGTCCGGTTCCATCAGCATTCTTTCATGCACGGAGGCTGTTCCTTTCTTTCGTTTTGCACCTTCGGCGGGTGCAGCCAGCATTAGGGCCAAAGCCAAAGTCATGACAATACGAAAGCAAGAAGATATGTGGGCCATAAGAGAAAAGGAGCAGTAAAGGTGATAATTATCGATGGATTCGCAAATTTATAAATTCTCCTCCAAACGATGGGTATTCAGTGCGTTAAAAATTCCGCCATCACCATCCATTCCGTCTTCACCGGCTCCCGACGCCATAGACGGCGGTATGGATTTGCCGGATGACGGCATCAGCATGGGCGCTCAGATACTGGTGGTCCGTCGTCATCAGGTAGAGAGGACAGGGCTGGTCTTCCCTACGATAAGCAGGCTGAACATAGGGAACTTCAGACAGATGGAAGCCATGCCTCTCGTAGAAGGCGATGCGCCGCCGTGCCATCGGCGTGTCGTTGGGTTCCACTTCGAGGACGACGGGCTGCGGAGTAAGCGCCACGAAGTCGTCCAGCCATTTGCCGCCAAGACCATGGCCGCGCAGGGCTGGCGCCGTGGCGAAGTGCTCCACATAGGTAAACCCCGGGAAGGTCCAGTAGGTCAGGAAACCTGCAAACTGGCCCTGCCACTGCCTCTCCTCGATGCAGAAGAGGCCGTCGGTATCTGCCATAGCGACCCAAGCGTCGAGGTCACGGCGCTCGTACCGAGGGAATGCGTCCAGATAGAGTTGCTGTGCGGCGGGAGATGGGGACATAACTATAGGAAGGAGGAAGTTAAGTGGGATGATTAAGTAAAGAATGGGAAATTGGTTATCCGTCACGGCGCGCGCTTTCATCGCGGTTTATTCAGACT
Organism: uncultured Bacteroidales bacterium; assembly: GCA_946055775.1. GTDB lineage: Bacteria > Bacteroidota > Bacteroidia > Bacteroidales > Bacteroidaceae > Alloprevotella. The sequence continues at coordinate 18,813 of CAMGHE010000008.1, read as the reverse complement.
GGAGGTTTGTCACTCTTTCATCATCGGGTTTAAGGAAGCGGAGGGTAAAAATCTTGGCCAGCCTTTGTCGCAGCGCTTCCTCGCTCTTGAGGCGAACGGTGACGGTCAGAATGGTTTCTGTCGCACTGTAGTCGCGCCCGGTTATCTGCGCTTCGGCTTCGCGCACATAGCGCATGGCCGTGTCGGCTTCGGTATAGGGCACGGCCACGCGGAACGCGGTGGTGGCCACCACCGCGCGGATGGTGGCGGCCTCCAGCGCGTCGGCAGCGGCGGTCTTATAGGCTACGCCAAGGCGCGACGTACCCAGTTTGACACCGCCGAAATATCGCACGACGACCACCAGCACATCCGTCAGTTCCTTCGATGCGATGCGTCGTGCGATAGGAGCTCCTGCCGTGCCGGCAGGTTCGCCATCGTCGCTCTGACGGGACTGTGCGCCGTCAGGCCCCAGAACATAGGCAAAGCAGACATGCCGGGCATCGTAGTAGGTTTTACGCATGTCGGCAATGATGGCCTTGGCTTCGGTTTCATCGGTCACATGCATGGCAAAGCCCAGAAAGCGACTGCGGCTTTCTGTGTAGGTGGCTTCGCCTGGCGTGTCCAGGGTGAGATGGGTATCTTTCACGGGCATGAGGGTTTAGACGGGCGTGCGGATGTCCTTAGTATATAGGTATGGTTTTCGCGATTATTCCAGGTCGCGGTAGCGGATGCGCTTGGGGGCTTCCAGCCCCTCGGTCTTGGCCTTCCAGGCTTCGTAGTCGCTGTAGGAGCCTTCGTAGAACTGTACCTTGCCTTTGCCATCGAAGGCCAGAATGTGGGTACAGATACGGTCGAGGAACCAGCGGTCGTGGCTGATAACCACGGCGCAGCCAGCGAAAGCTTCGAGACCCTCTTCGAGGGCGCGCAGGGTGTTGACGTCAATATCGTTGGTAGGTTCGTCGAGGAGGATGACGTTGCCCTCTTCTTTGAGAGCGACGGCCAGATGGAGGCGGTTGCGCTCACCGCCTGAGAGCACGCCGCACTTCTTTTCCTGATCGGCCCCGCTGAAGTTGAACTTGCTGATGTAGGCGCGGACATTGACGTCACGGCCACCCACACGCATCAGGTCGGCGCCGCCGCCCACGGTCTCAAAGACGGACCTATCCGGGTCGATGCCACTATGCTGCTGATCAACGTAGGCTACCTTGACGGTTTCACCCACTTCAAACCGGCCCTCGTCGGGCGTCTCCAACCCCATAATCAGGCGGAACAGCGTGGTCTTGCCGGCGCCGTTCGGACCGATGACGCCGATGATGCCGCCGGGAGGCAGGGCGAAGCAAAGGTCTTTGAACAACGTCTTCTCACCGTAAGTCTTGCTGATGTTTTGGGCTTCGATGACCTTGTGACCAAGGCGCGGACCGTTGGGGATATAGATTTCCAGTTTCTGTTCCTTCTCTTTCTGGTCTTCGTTGAGCATCTTCTCGTAGGCACCGATACGGGCCTTTCCTTTGGCCTGACGGGCCTTGGGCGCCATGCGTACCCATTCCAATTCGCGCTCCAGGGTCTTGCGGCGTTTGCTGGCCACTTTCTCTTCCATCTCCATACGCTTGGTTTTCTGCTCGAGCCATGAGGAGTAGTTGCCCTTCCAGGGGATGCCCTCTCCGCGGTCTAGTTCGAGAATCCATCCAGCCACGTCGTCCAGGAAGTAGCGGTCGTGGGTGACGGCAATGACGGTGCCCTCATACTGGTTGAGGTGCTGCTCGAGCCAGTCGATACTCTCGGCATCCAGGTGGTTGGTCGGTTCGTCAAGGAGCAGGACATCGGGCTTCTGCAGCAGCAGACGGCACAGGGCCACGCGGCGCCGTTCGCCACCCGAAAGGTGGGCGGCCAATGCGTCGGCAGCGGGCAGACGCAGGGCGGCCATGGCGCGTTCCAAACGGGTGTCAAGGTTCCAGGCGTCGGTGGCGTCGAGAATGTCCTGCAGTTCGCCCTGACGGGCAAAAAGGGCGTTCATCTTGTCCTCGTCCTCATAATATTCGGGCAAACCGAACTTCTGGTTTATCTCTTCGTATTCGTTGAGGGCATCCACCACAGGCTGCACGCCTTCGCGGACAATCTCGATGACCGTCTTGCTGTCGTCCAAAGGCGGGTCCTGAGGCAGATAGCCTACCGAATAGCCGGGCGAGAACACCACCTCGCCTTGATAGTCTTGGTCAATGCCGGCGATAATCTTCATCAGCGTCGATTTACCGGCGCCGTTCAGACCGATGATGCCTATTTTTGCTCCGTAGAAGAAGGAGAGGTAGATATTCTTCAGAATCTGCTTGTTGGTTTGGCGGATGGTCTTGGAGACTCCCACCATTGAGAAAATAATTTTCTTGTCGTCTGCCATAAATGGTGTCGGATGATTTGGGGTGATTACTTCAGGTTTATATAAGTATTCGTGTATTGCATGGCGCGCCGGATGCGCAGCCCCCACTGGGCACGCAAAGCCCGTTGGGCATAGCGCCTGTTAATGCGCAATGGAGTGACTGGCGGGGCGCACCGCACCAATCACTCCTATGTAGTGTCCTTTTGCCTTCTGTATCAGAAGCGGTAGCCGATGGTCAGCATCACCTGATGCTTGCTCAGGTCAACCTTCTGCCCTGCCAGTTTGTTGACGATGTCAGAGTTGTCCGTCGGCACATGGAAGGGATAGACGCGTGCCGTCTGGTGCTGATACTGGTAGGCCAAGTCAAGGTTGACCTTGCCGAAACGGTAGCCCAGACCACCCGTCCAGCGGTTCAGGTGCGACAGGTTGACATAGTCGGTGGTACAACTGTAGTAGTACGACGAACTGGTGGTAAACTGGTTGAGGAAGGCGCTCTTCTTAAAGGGTGTCGTCTCGTGATTGTAGCCGGCCCGCATATAGGTGTTGCCCGGCAGGCGCAGTTCGACACCAAGGCGTATGGTGCTCACGCCCTTCAGGTAGTCTTTTGCCTCGCGCTTAAGGGCATAGTCTTTCTCGCCGTCGCCGAAATAGTCGAACTCATCGAAGGTGTAGGGGTAACGCACGGTGTTGGTGCTGTAGTCGCGATACTCGTATTCAGCATTCAGGGCCAGACAGTTGGCCAACGTACCGCCCAGACTGATACCGAAGCGCCAAGGGGTCTGCAATTTGTACTCGTTGCGGCCCGGGTCAATGTCGCGGGTGGTATAGGGAAGCGTCGTATGGTTGTTGATCTCATCTTCAAACGGCGACTCCATCACGAGATACTGGTCCGACTTGAGGCGGTAGAAGATGGGCGAGTGCACATAGGCACCTACACGGAACGAGCCCATCTCGAAGGGACGCAGAATGACACCCATCTTAAAATCGACACCTGAGCCGCTCATGTGCTCGCGTTGCTCCATAATGTAGGGGTAGGTGCCGTCACCGCCGGCAGGGTCATAGATACTTTCTCCATAGCGCACACCGCTGTGCAAGTCCACGTTATAGACGCCGAGCGTCATGCCCAAGAATATCTGGTCTGATAAGTTGCACGACAGGTTGAAATCGTACTCTTGCACGCCGCCCCACTGCACACGCTGATAGTTGTAGCGCTCGGCTTGAACGGCGTCATAGCCAGTCACTTTTCCATCGGGCCCAATCTGCGGCTCCAGCATCTTCGTGTCGTAGCCCAAGAGCGTCAACGGCGTGGTGAGTTCGCGATCGTCCCTATTATCCAGATCCAGATAGCCATTGACATAGGTTAGGTCCATCATCTGCCACGTCTGCGACAAACCATTTGTAAATGCCGATGTACCAATATAGTTTTTCAAGTTACGGTGCTTACGGTAGTTAAAGCCAAAATTGACAAAGCGGCACTCATCGTCCATCTTCACCGCATAAACAAAGCCCATCTGGTCGAGCGACAACTTGGTCTTGCTGCGATCCATGCAGTCGCGGGCGTTAGTCTGTACGTTCAGACTGGCCGTGCCCGACACTTCGCTGCGGCGGAAAAGGCCGATACCGGCAGGATTGGTGGACATCGTGGAAATGTCAGCACCGATGGCGCCCATGGAACCGCCCATGCCCACGAAGCGGGCCGTTCCGTTCAAGTCAGCGCCAGAAAACATCTCCATCTTATAGATATCCTGTGCCTGTGCAAGGCCGCAAACGGTTACGGCGGCGGCAAGAAGCATCTTCTTTTTCATCATGATAGCAAAATACAAATTGAGGTAATAGGGTAGGGGATTGCATTATTGGTATGGGGCTGTAAGGCGGAACAAGTGGCCTTAGCGACCACGACCGCCCACCGAACGACCGCCGCCCATCGAACGGCCACCGCCGGCAGAACCGCCGCCGCCGAATGAACCGCCCATGCTGCGCGACGGCGCACTGTACGACCGCGACGGGCGCTCCGACGAGCCCGTCGAGCGAGAAGGCCGACTGTAGTCGCGCTGACCTGAAGGTTTGGTGGTGCGAGTGGACGTACCAATTTGGCGCGACGGTCGCGTGGTGCTCACGCTGCGACTAGACGAGGCATCTTTGTTGTACGAGCGCGAAGGACGTCCGCTGACATAGCGGTTGCCCGACTGACCCAAGTCGCGCGACGGACGGTAACTCACACGGCCATCGCTCAGGGGACGACCAGAGGGGCGGCCCGAAGGACGCCACGCATAACTGGGGTGGCCGCCAGGATAGACGGGATGATGCGGATGGTGCCAAATAGGGTAGTGGTGGTGCCAATAAGGATTCCACCCCCAGTTGTACGACCACCAGAACGACGGGCAGGACGACCAGCCCCACGACGACCAGCCCCAGTAGGAGGTGTACCAGGGCGAGTAGTAAACATCCCAAGGGTCAAGCCAAACATCGGCCACGCCGTAGTCCGTCACCACAGCATAATAGGGACTGCTTACCCACACACCGACAGTGGGCGAATGGAAGCGCACCAAACGCAAGGTATAGGAGTCGCTGGGCGCATATGCGCTGGCGTCGGCCTCTTCACGCTCTTCGGTGGCCACATCCAACGTGTCGGCAGGACGATAGCGCCGATTGTAGGCATCCACATCCATGCCGTTAGAACGGGGTGCGGAGCCTTCTGTCCGTTCAATCATGTCCACACGACTCTGGCTAGCCACACTCTGTGCCGGCCTAACGACCTCTTTCTTAGACTTAGAGGGCACAAAATATACATCGTCTTCCTGCGCCTGAAGCGGCAGACTGACGCAGGCAGCCAACAGCAAAAGGGGGAGAATCTTTTTCATAAAGCACTTTCAGTTTAGGGTATGAGAGGTTTACCAGCCTGCATGACACTTGCATACAGGCCTTCAAGTGCAAAGGTAAACAAAAACGAGAAAAGCCCCATCGTTTCCCTCATATTTTAGAAGGTTTTGGGATTTATTAAGTATAGTACGGTATAGTTTTGCGCCCATCGGCCATCAAAGGAGCAGGACAGCATGGCAAAAAGCCCCAAACTCAGCTAACGACGCATCATCATAAGCCACATGGCTCGCAATGAAAAAAACAGACAACGGCGGCCTGAATAGAAAACTCAGAGGGATGGCGACATTTTTCTTAGGAGGAAGGGCTAAAAATAGCGATTTGCATTTTGCAGAGTTTTGTGTTATCTTTGCATAGCGGCAATGAATAGGACTCCTTCGGGGGTCCTATTTTATTGTCTGACAGACCGGTTTTACAACCTGGGCGACTGAAAAAACGGTCGCCCAGGTTGTTTTTTCAGTCGCCCAAGTTGTTTTTCGGGTTTGGGCGACCGTGTTTCCGGTCGCTCGTAGTCTATTGTCAGGCTTTCCGACCGTTAATTTTTTCTAAAGTTTATCCAGGCAAAACGGTCGCCGATAGAAAACTCTCGTGCAAAACGTGAAGCGTGCTTGCAGGGCATATTATCTTCATTTCCCATCTCGTTGTATCATGATTATGTTTAGTTGTATATATCCATAAATAGGGATTTTCTCACTCGTTCTGCAAAAAATGTCAGCCCGTATGCTTGGAACGTAAAAGATTTATCGTAATTTTGCAGCGCAGTCATGAAAAGTGTTCGCCCCCATGGGCACGTGGTCACGCCAGATTCGGAAAGGACGACGATAGATTGCAATCACTTTTCTGCTTTTATCCTTGCGCTTGCTTGCGTGCGCGCCGACTGCTCATCCCAAACCCATTGTAAATTGTTGCCTGCCTATGTAACGGCTGCCGCCTGTGGTGGCAATACGCTACACATGCATAGCATAACCCTACCTTTACAAACCCATGACCCCTTTGTTTACTAAAGAAGACCTGCTGGCGAAGTCTGCTGAGGACCTTCGCATCCTGATGAACGCCGCCGGACTGACGGTAGAAGTTGATGAAACAGACAAGGAAAAAATGGCCTACGCTCTGCTTGACGCCCAAGCCGAAGGCGCTGCCAACGAGAACTCTGCCGCACCAGCACCAGTCAAGCGCAAACGCGGACGACCGTCTAAAGCAGAACTGGCTGCGCGTGAAGCAGCCAAAGCCCTGAGCGAACAGGAGCAGAAGGCCAAAAACGCTGCAGCCGATGCTAAGCCAGCCACAGAGGATGCCCCAACCACGAACGATAACGCCCACGCCGACGAACAACAGCAGACCTATAGCACTGCCGCAACCAGCGAAGATATCCCCGATTTCATCAGTGCACAGATAGCTGAGAGTAAGCGCAATATAGCCGAGCAGGAAGAGACTCCGGCTGAAAACACCAACGAGACGACTGCCGCACAGCCGGCAGAAGATCAGACGTTGGTGGGCCATGCCGAGATTACGCCTATCCGTGTAAGTCAAGACTTTATCATTCTGAAGGACCTGCCCGAGGTGCCGACAGTCAGCGACGACATCAGCAGCATGGGCAACACACCGCAGGCTACGGGCACCGCTTCGGTCCGAACCAGCCAGAACAGTCTGGCCGAGGATGATGGCGACGAGCGTTCCAATACCCCTACCCTATCCTCCGGCGCCGCCAAGTCACCGGCCGTGCCTGTACCCGCTGGCGATGAGTACTTGGAGGGCATATCGGGCGTACTGGAAATCGTTCAGGAAGGATATGGATTCCTTCGCTCGTCCGACTACAACTACCTGGCTTCGCCCGACGATATCTATGTATCACAAGCCCTCATCAATCAGTATGGTTTGCGACCTGGCGACGTGGTAGAAGGAAAGGTGCGCGTGCCCGACGTGCGCGACAAATTCTTTGTTCTCACCGAAGTAGCCCTCATCAACGGCTGCAACCCCATGGATATCCGCGACCGCATGCTCTTCGAGCACCTTACGCCGCTGTTCCCGGAGGAGAAGTTCAAACTCTGCTCGGGCAAGAACGACAGTCTGTCGCGCCGCGTCGTCGATTTGTTTGCCCCCATCGGCAAAGGCCAGCGCGCCCTTATCGTGGCTCAGCCCAAGACGGGTAAGACCATGCTGATGAAGGACATCGCCAATGCCATCGCCGAGCACCACCCCGAAACCTATCTCATGATGCTACTCATCGACGAGCGTCCCGAAGAAGTGACGGATATGGCCCGCACGGTGAAGGCCGAAGTCATCGCCTCAACCTTCGACGAACCGGCCTCGCGCCACGTCAAAATAGCGGGCATCGTGCTGGACAAGGCCAAGCGTCTGGTGGAATGCGGGCACGACGTGGTTATCTTCCTTGACTCCATCACCCGACTGGCTCGCGCCTACAACACTGTGGCTCCGGCCTCGGGCAAGGTGCTCACAGGTGGTGTCGATGCCAATGCGCTGCAGAAGCCCAAGCGCTTCTTCGGCGCCGCGCGTAACATTGAGGGCGGCGGCTCGCTGACCATCATCGCCACAGCGCTCACCGACACGGGCTCGAAGATGGACGAGGTTATCTTCGAAGAATTCAAGGGTACGGGCAACATGGAACTGCAGTTGGAGCGCACGCTGGCCAACAAGCGTATCTTCCCCGCCGTCAATCTCTCGGCCTCCAGCACGCGCCGCGACGACCTGCTTCAGGAAGAGCAGACGCTGGGCCGCATGTGGATTCTCCGCAACTACATCGCCGACATGACGCCCACCGAGGCGATGACCGAAGTGAAGAAACGCATGGAGGACACCACCGGAAACGAGGAGTTTTTGGCTTCAATGAACTCCTGACAACAAGCATTTTGCACAAATCCTTTAACCAGACACTTTAAGTAAACATTCGGCGGCCTTCAGTCTGGACCAAGGCCGGAAGCCGCCGATAATTGAACCGGATATGTTTACCTCAAAAAAACTTTTCAAAACAAGGGCAACACGCTCCGTACGCTCCCTGTTGTTCACCCTAATTTTCCTTACGGCCATCGTGTCGCCTGCCAGCGCACAGACACTGGCCACGACGGGCTTTGCTTACAAAAAGATTACCCAAGCAAGCGAACTGAGCACCACGGCTGAATACGTGCTGGTCTGTGAAGCCACGAACAGCGTCATGACTGGCGTGTCTAATAAAAATAAAGGACGTGTGGGTAGTTGTACCCTGAATGAGGGAGTGCTGTCCGATTATGTCACCACGCCCCTTACCTTGACCCTCAAAAAGGGCGATAATTACTATAATATTCAATGCTCTGGGAAATATCTCAAGCCGAGTAGCGGTAATTCGGACCTGACATTAGGTTCTGAGCCCAGCGATATAAAAATTTCTTTCGACAGCAACGGCAACGCCATGATTGGCTATTATAAAGGAAGCAGGAACATCTCACTCTACAGTGGACAGTTAGGACACTACAGTTCCTATGGTAATGACACTTACAAAGCGGTTCAACTCTACAGGAAAGTATATGCTGTAACCTTTCCCGAGGCCACACAAGGACTGACAACCTTCTATAACGCCGACTATCTTTACACACTGCCGAACGATGTTGCAGCCTTTGCCGTATCGGCCGCCGAAGAAGGCCAGCCTGTCACCATGAGTCAAGTGGCCCCAACAGACAACGTCGTTAAGAAGGGAACAGCGCTCCTTCTCAAAAGCACGCCTGGGACCACCCAATACCTTCCTACAACGACCGGCACTCAGAGCGCAGATCTTGACGCAACAAACCTCTTGGAAGGCGGTCGCACCGAGGATGGCATTACGGCGACCTCTAAAGAAGGCAATGTGTACTATTACAAGTTGGCCATCAAGGATGGACAGTTGGGCTTCTACTGGGGCGCAGAGGGCGGTGCAGCCTTCAAAATGACCAAGCCGACCACTGCCTATCTTGCCGTACCGCAGACCACGGCGCAGGCAAGCGCTCTGCGCATCGACTTGGAGGCCATTACAGGGATTGCTGCGGTTAGTCAAGGGGTAAGAAACCGCACCGACGGTAAGGCCTACGGCATAGACGGCCGTCCGTGCACGACGCCCAAGAAAGGCCTGTACATCATTAACGGAAAGAAAATCATACGCTAACACAAGCAAAAACTCCTCGAAGCATGAAAGCCTATATCTCCCCTGAATCCTACTCCATTCGTATGGTAAGCGATGGCCCGCTCCTCTGTCTGAGCGGAGACAACGGTAAATCCACGCCCTCCTTGCACAACGACGTCTGCACAGACGCCGAGTACAGCCGCCGCCAGAATAGCGGTTCGCCCATCTGGGGCAACGGCAAATAAGCGCTGCCCTCATACACAGGCAATTGCCTGAAAACGTGTCAGAAAAGGCCATTCCATCGCACAATCACACCGCGCGAAGCGCCCAACAAAACCTCGCATTTGTTTGGCACTTCGCGCGGCTTGTCGTATCTTTGCATTATGATTGAATTGTCGAGACATATCGAAGCGCTGTTGCTCACGCACGACTGCGTGATAGTACCTGGCCTGGGCGGCTTTGTCACCCAGTATGTGCCGGCGTACCATGTGGAGGAGGAGAACCTGTTTATCCCCCCTCACCGCACCATCGCCTTCAATGCCGGCCTTTCTCTCAACGACGGCCTGCTGGTAGAGTCGTACATGAAACGCAGCGGCCGCAATTATGCCGATGCAGTCACTCTGGTACGCCAAGACGTTGAGGCACTCATGGCGGCGCTGGATCACGATGGACAGTATGAACTGCAAGGTCTGGGTACCCTGACCTACCGCATGGGACGCACGCTGGTCTTCACACCTGCCGAATCGGGGGCTATCACGCCGTTACTCTACGGACTGGGGGCATTCACCGCACACAAAAAGGCCGGAGCAACCGCTGACGATGCACCTGTAGCGAACCTTACGGCAACGGACACGGTAGTGTGTGACACGCAGGCAGACGAAGAAATCACCGAGCCTGCCCGCCGTTCGTTCCAACCTGGGCGAGACCTCTACAACTATGTCGCTGCCGCCGTCGTGGCTGTCGTCTTCTATTTCCTCTGGGCCACTCCTTTGGGTAACCCGCAGACTGATGCGCACCGCCACTATTCGGCCATGGGCCTGCCTGTAGCCACACCATCTACACCCGCGGCCACACCGAAACCACAGACTGCCGATCAGTCAGCCAAGCCCCAAGTGACCAAGCCGCATGTGGCCGATCAGGGCAAGGCGACCACCACCAAGAAGGCTACAGAAACAAAGACCGACACAACGACCGAAGCCGTAAAACCTGCGGAGAGTCGGCCTGCAGAAATCTCGACGCCCTACTACGCCATCGTCCTAGCCAGCGCCATCACGGCCGACAATGCAGAGCAGTATGTGGCCGAACTGCGCCGACTGGGCCATACGCAGGCCGAGGTGCTGACGCGCCGCAAGATGGTGCGCGTGGTGTATGGTCGCTACACCGCTGTCAATGAGGCAGCCAACGCCTTGAAAGAACTCAGGCAGTCTAATAACCGGTTTGAAGACGCGTGGATATACGAAGTAAAATAACGCTTCCCGACACAGCACAAGTATCATGCCGGCCATTCCCTCCACACAATATAAATAGGTAACTACAGCGGGGGTGCGAGGACCAACCAAGGTTTTCGCGCCTTTTGTATGTTCACACATCAGAACCATTCCCGCCACCTCACGAACGCCATGAAAAGAATACGTTGCCCCAAATGCGATGAGCCCATTCTCTTCGACGACAGCCGCTACGAGCCCGGACGCATCCTGGTCTTCGAGTGCCCCGAATGCCACAAGCAGTTCCGCCTGCGCATCCCCGGCGCCAAGCCCCCTGTAGAAGAAGAGCAGGAAGAAGAGCGTCAGGTCTATGGCCGGCTGGTGGTCATCGAGAATGCCTTTCACCTGAAGCAAGAGATTCCTCTCTACGAAGGCGAAAACGTGGTGGGCCGCCACGTCAAGGGCACCAAGGCCAATGCCGCATTCAAGACCGTTGACCCGAGCGTCGATACAACCCACTGCATTATCACCGTCAAGCCGAAGCCGGACGGCCAGAACGCACGGTTCATCCTGCGCGACGCCCCCTCGAACACTGGCACCTTTCTCTTCAACGACATCCTCCCCGACCGCGCCCGCGTGGACATCCATGAGGGCGACATCATCACCATCGGGGCGACGACGATGATACTGCGCGAGGGCGAAACCAACAGCGAAGAATAGACCCACCCTACCCCGACGTTCTCCATGGTACACCCTATCCTTCTGACCACTCCACTCATGATGCTGGCTCTTACAGCCAGTATTTTCCCGTTGCCGCATCCTAGCGACAGCGGCAGTGCATCTACTGACGCCGCCAGCCTTTGCGTGGCCGACAGCACAGCAGCGGGCTACGACGGCGTATGGGTTTGCAGTAACCCGCAGGTCAAACTGGTCCTCGACACCCAGAACGAAAGTATAGAGGTGCCCGACTATGGGTTTCTAGGCCCGACACACGGTTACATGGCAGGCAGCGGCATCTACGGCACATGGATTGTCACCACCTGCACCCGGCAGAAGAATGTCCTGACGGTACGGTTGGCCAACGACACGGGTGGCGACGCGCAAACAGCCCAACTCACCCTCAAGGGCGACACCGCGCTGACCTATGAAGCCGTAGGAGGCAATGCCCTGCGATATGTGGTGAAAAGGAAACTAGTCAAGGCGCCATCCACCTTCATCTTCCACCGCCCAGAGAAACGCCGGATCCAAGAGCAATGACTCGGCAAACAAAAACGGAATAACAATCGCTGAGCGACAGTCACAATAAAAGCCCGATTTCTCCGTTAACAATAGTAAATATAAGCATGCTGACACACCGCCAGCCCCCATTCAATCCCTAATCACGCCCAATAAAACATGTCCGAACCTTGTCCTTACGAAGGCATCTGTTTCAGGATGACGCCCACAGAGCGTCGTCTGAAGCGGGCCTTTGACGTGGTATTCGCCCTTGTGGGGATAGCCACAGTATGGCCCATCATGGCCTTACTGTGCCTCATCCTCTTCATTGGGGGCGGTCGGCATGTGTTCTACCGACAGGAGCGACAAGGACTTGGCGGCCGCGTATTCAACATCTTGAAGTTTCGGACGATGAAGGTCAATGCCGAGGTAGATAAGCCCCGTTTGGAATGTCCTGGCGACCCGCGCCTGACGCGTATCGGTGCCGTCCTTCGCCGCCACCATCTGGATGAGTTGCCACAGTTGTGGAATGTGCTTCGCGGCGACATGTCCGTCGTCGGCCCGCGACCCGAACGTCCCTACTTCGTCCGCCTCATCACAGAGCGCGACCCCCGTTACCCGGCGCTGTTTCAGATACGCCCTGGACTCACGTCAGAAGCCACCCTGGTTAACGGCTATACCGACAGCATCGAAAAGATGACGCGGCGGCTGGAGTTTGACCTCGACTATCTTGAGCACGCCACGCTGGGAGGTGACCTCCGACTAATACTGCGCACCATACGCGTAGTCATCTGCGGTGACAAACGCCCGTCCCTCTGAACGCAACGAAACAAACGGGCCATAAACCAATGGCCCTCATCCCATATCGCCGCTGCCAAAAGGCACAGCGACGACCCACAACTCTACAGACCATGAAAACAGAGCGATTCAAGTCATTCTTTATCCTTATCCTTTTTACCTGTTCGTTTACAGCCATGTACGCACAGGAGAACTCGCCGATGACAGACCGGCAGGTCATGGATTACATCGTCAAGGAACGCGAGAAGGGAAAGCAACAGGACGTCATCGTCAAGCAACTCATAGAACGCGGCGTGCCCGTCACACAACTGCAGCGCATCCGCCGCAAATACGAACGCCAGAGCAGCAACGGACAACTCGGAGCGCGCGACCTGACAGGCAAAGGACAGGCCGAGCAGCGCCTGCGCCATAACCAGAACACCTCCGCTAAAGGCCAGGGGCAGAACCACCGCGACAGTAGGGGGAAGAGTCTGGGCTACCGTCCCGGAGGCCAGGCTGACGAAGAGGCTTACCTCGAATCGACCGATTACCTCTTCCCCGACTCGGCTGCCATCCTGAGCGACTTCTTCCCCAGTGAGACGTCGCGCAGTCGTATCTTCGGGCACGACATCTTCCAAAGCGCAGACCTCACGTTCACCCCCGACATGAACATCCCCACCCCTTCCGACTACCGGTTGGGGCCTGGCGACGCCGTCTTGGTGGACGTATGGGGAGCATCGGTACGCTCGTTCGACGTCACCGTATCGCCCGAGGGCTGCATCGACATCGAAGGCTACGGTCCCGTACAAGTGGGCGGCCTGACCGTAGAACAGGCCAACAGCCGCCTTCGCTCAACCCTTGGCGGGCGTTTCAGCGGTTCGCAGATTCGCCTGACCATCGGTCAGACCAAGAGCATCACCGTCAATGTGATGGGCGCTGTAAACCGACCTGGCACCTTCAACCTCTCAGCCTTTGCCACCGTCTTTCATGCGTTGTACATGGCCGGCGGCCCCACCGAAATCGGTACACTGCGCAACATCAAGGTGTATCGTCAGGGACGCGAAGTGACCACGGTGGATGTCTACGACTACATCCTGAACGGCAAACTGACAGGCGACATCCGTCTAGCCTCGGGCGACGTCATCATCGTATCGCCCTACGACTGCTTGGTGGAAATCACAGGCAAGGTGAAGCGCCCCATGCTCTACGAGATGAAGAAGGACGAAAGCGTGGCTACGCTCATCGCCTATGCCGGCGGCTTTGCTGGCAATGCCTGGACGCAGCAGGTGCGGCTCATCCGCAGAAGTGGCAATGAGCAATCGGTACACACCATTGACGAGTTTGACCTGGGCCGCTTCCAAGTGATGGACGGCGACTCTGTGGCCATCGACTCCACCCTAAACCGCTTCAGCAACATGGTAGAGGTGCGCGGCGCCGTCTTTCGCCCTGGCATGTATCAGGCCGACGGACAGGTGACGACGGTCAGCCAACTTATCGCCAAAGCGGGTGGACTGACGGAGGATGCCATACGCGAACGCGGCGTCATGCACCGCCGCAAGCAAGACCGCACGCTTGAAGTGCTGGCACTGAATCTAAAGGGTATCATGGAGCATACCGAGCCCGACGTAGCCCTGCGTAACGAAGACATCCTTTATGTTCCCAGCCACACTGACCTTACCGCCAGCCGCAAACTGACCATCAGCGGCGAGGTGTTCTACCCTGGCGAGTATGAATATGCCGACAATACGACGCTCGAAGACCTTATCCTGCAGGCTGGCGGTCTGACCGATGCTGCATCGCTGGTCAAGGTGGACGTTTCACGAAGAGTGACTAACGCCATGGCCACCCAGTCGGCAGCGACCGTGGCAGAAAACTATTCCTTCTCGCTGAAGGACGGCTTCGTGGTCCAGGGCAAGCCTGGCTTCACCCTCATGCCCTTCGATGAGGTTTATGTGCGCCGCTCGCCCAGTTACACTAGCCAGCAGCACGTCTCGGTAGAAGGCGAAGTGGCTTTCGGCGGACAATACACCATTACCAATACGGGCTATCGCCTGAGCCACCTGATAAAAGACTGTGGCGGACTGAACGAAGGTGCCTATGCTAAGGGCGCTGTCTTGATACGCCGCATGACGGAGGACGAGAAGATACAACAGCAAGCCATGCGCAAGGCTGCACAGAGCGGCGACAGCGTGGACCTACGCAAGATGGACTTCAGCACCCAATTTAACGTGGGTATCAACCTGGAGATGGCCATGCAGAACCCGGGTAGCGAGCGCTGGGACATCGTCCTGCGCGAAGGCGACCGCCTCATCGTCCCGCAGTTTAACAACACGGTGTCCATCAACGGCGAAGTGCTTTTCCCCAACACTGTAGCCTACAAGCAGGGCGCTAAAGCCAGTTACTACATAGACCAGGCCGGCGGCTACAGCACCAACGCCCGCAAGCACCGCATCTTTGCCGTCAACATGAACGGTACGGTGACGCCTATCAAGTCGTCTAAGGACATCCAGCCAGGCTGCAGCATCGTCGTGCCCTCAAAGAGCAAGAAGCGCGGCCTATCCGTCCCGGAAATCATCAGTATGGGCTCCATCACAGCCACCCTGGCTGCCGTGATAGCCACACTCGTGAAATAACCTCTATCGACACAGAGTTAACCAACCCCCAAAGAGGGTGCGTCAAGGAACGATGCACCCTCTTTCTTTTGCCAACAAGCCCTAAGCATGCAGACAGAAAGCCTACAGATTCTATTGAGTGACATGAAGTTTCACGCCTACCACGGCGTGATGCCCCAGGAACGGGAAATAGGCGGAGACTACCTGGTCTCCGTCTGTCTCGAGGTGAGCCAGACACAACAGGCTGTGGACGCTGACGCCCTGGAGGGTACCGTAGATTATTCGCGCGTCTATCAGCGCGCCAGCGCAGTAATGGCCACGCCGTCTGAACTTCTAGAAAACGTGGCCGGACGCCTGCTCCGCAGTCTGTTCTCCCTAGACCTGCGCATCCGCCAGGCCGAGGTGAGCATAACGAAATGCTGTCCGCCCATGCCCGGCTATACCGGCAGCGCCACATGCCGGCTTTCAGCCCGCTCGCCCTTCGCCGAACGTCTGCGCCTGGTCATTCTCGACTTTGACGGCACGCTGGCCGACACCTCAGATGGCATCGTCCGCACCATGAGCGCCACCTTCGACGCCCACCATCTGCCGGCCCCGTCGTCCGACGCCATCTGCCGCACCATAGGCCTTCCCTTGAGCCAGTCGATAGCATTGCTGACCCAAGGGGATGGTGCGCAGACCGAGGATATGGTCGCCACCTACCGCCAACTGTTCGAAGAAATTGGCACGAAGCACGTCACCCTGTTTTCTGGCATCAGCGGTACGCTCGCAACCCTCAGAAGCAATGGGGTCAAGATTGCCATCGCCACAAGCCGCGGACACCGTTCTGTAGCAGAACTCTGCGGTAACCTTGGCATAGCCCATCTGATAGACATGGTAGTGGCCGAGGATGATGTAAAGGAGAAGAAGCCCGCCCCCGAAGCCGTTCGTCGTATCCTGACCCACATGCAGTTGTGCCCCAACGAGGCCCTTGTCGTCGGCGATACCACCTTTGACGTGACCATGGGACAGGCGGCAGGCTGCCCCACACTGGCCGTGACCTACGGCAACCATGACCGGCAGACCCTAGACCACAGCGGTGCCGACATCGTCTGCGACCGCTTCGCCGACCTCCTGCCACTTTTTCGCTGAGTGCGTGACGGAAAACGGAGAATTCCTGAACACGCCTTATCTTTAAGTTTCCCGAAAAGCCCATGAGGAAGTTGTTGGGGCAACAATAAAATAAAAAAAGCAAACGCCCGAAAGAATATGGAAGGCGAGTGTTCGCCGTCCCAAAGATTATATGTAAGTTTGCAGTGTAGTTACTTGGGCCACTACGCGCCTGAGGAAGAAACTGCGCCCCAAAATTCCCTCACAGCAAACAACACGCTCTCCACAAGAGTCCGTTCATGAGAAAAGTATTCTTCATCGTCATCTGGTGTTTCTACACACTCGTCATACTTGGCATCTTCTTCCTGTTCATGTCTATCAAAAAGGGATGGATAGGGTACATGCCCCCTTTGGATGAACTGCAAAGCCCCATCAGCAAATACGCCTCACAGGTGTTCTCGTCCGACGGCACGTTGCTGGGCACATGGTCGCGCAACGAAAACCGCATCTTTGCCGACTACGACAGCATCTCGCCCCATGTATTCAATGCCCTTATCGCCACCGAGGACGCCCGCTACTTTGACCACTCTGGCATCGACATCAAGGCCTTTGGCCGCGCTCTGGTGAAGAACGGTCTGCTCCGGCAAAAAGAGGCTGGCGGCGGTAGCACCATCACGCAACAGTTGGCCAAGCAACTCTATTCTTCAACAGCCGAGAGCACCCTCCAGCGTCTGACACAGAAAACCATCGAGTGGGTCATCGCTGTTGAGCTCGAGCGTTACTATACGAAGGAGGAGATTCTGACACTGTATCTCAACTACTTCGACTTCCTGCACAACGCCGTTGGTATCAAGACGGCCGCCTGGGTCTATTTTCACAAGAAGCCCTCTGACCTCTCCATCAACGAGGCCGCCACACTGATAGGCATGTGCAAGAACCCCGCCTATTTCAACCCAGTCCGCGTGCCCGAGCGTTGCCGCGAGCGCCGCAACGTGGTTCTCTCACAGATGGTCAAGGCGGGCTATCTGAGCGAAGAAGAGCGTGATAGTTTGGCCGAAGAACCCCTAAAACTCAATTTCCATCGCATTGACCACAAAGATGGACAGGCTGCTTACCTGCGCGAATATCTTCGCCGTGCACTAATGGCGCAGAAACCGAAGAAGAGCGATTACAGAGAATGGCAGTTGGGTCAGTACTATTCCGACTCGTTGGCTTGGGAGAATGATCCGCTCTACGGATGGTGCAACAAAAACCATAAGAAGGATGGCAAGCCCTACGACATCTACACCGATGGCCTGCGCATCTATACCACCATCGACTCGCGCATGCAGCGTTATGCCGAAGAGGCGGTGCGTGCTCATGTAGGGCACTACCTGCAACCTAACTTTGAGAGCGAAGGCCGCGGACAGGCCAATTTCCCCTATGCGGCCACGCTGACCAAGGCTGAGGTGAAAGCCCACCTTGACAAAGCCATGAAGCAGAGCGACCGCTACCGCACGATGCAGCGTGCCGGATTCAGCGACGAGGAGATAGTCAAGGCCTTCAACACCCCAACCGACATGACGGTCTTCACCTATCAGGGGGAGAAGGACACCCGAATGACGCCCCTCGATTCCATACGCTATTATAAGGCGTTCCTGCGCAGCGGTCTCCTTTCCATTGATCCTACGAACGGCTACGTCAAGGCCTATGTGGGCGGCCCCGACTTCAAATACTTCCAGTATGACATGGCTATGGTCGGTCGCAGACAGGTTGGATCGACGATGAAGCCCTTCGTCTATACCATGGCCATGGAGGACGGCTACGACCCGAACTATACCGTCCTGAACGTCCAGCGCACATATGGCAAATGGACGCCACGCAACACCAGCCGGGCACGCTATGGCGAAGAGGTCACGCTGAAATGGGGTCTTAGCCAGTCGAACAACTGGGTGACGGCCGAGGTGATGCACCTCATCGACTCCACGGGAACGCGTTTGGTAGATTTCCTGCATCATGTGGGCGTGGCCAACAACCAGATTTATCCCTCCATGCCGCTCTGCCTTGGTGCCTGCGAGATTACCGTGGGCGAGATGGCTTCTGCCTATACCGCCTTTGTCAACAAAGGTCTGCGTTGCGCCCCTATCCTAGTGACCCGTATTGAGGATAACATGGGCAACGTCATTGCGGACTTTACCCCGCGTATGGAAGAGGTCATCAGCGAACAGACGTCTTACTACATGATTGACATGTTACGGGCCGTCGTGGACCAAGGTACGGGCCGCCGCCTTCGATTCAAATACAACTTCACCGCCGACATCGCCGCCAAGACCGGCACCACGAACGAAAACAGCGACGGCTGGTTCATGGGGTGCGTGCCCCGCTTGGTGACGGCCTGCTGGG
>CAMGHE010000007.1 GCA_946055775.1 uncultured Bacteroidales bacterium | reverse complement strand
GGCCGCAAGGCATCGGATCCCGGCCTGTGCTCACAACCGACGATGACACGGCTTGCTACTAAACTGCGCCCCCGGTGCCATGTCAATGGACATGGCCCTACTAAGCTGCGCCCCGGTGGCATGTCTATGGAAACAACTGACGGCAGAATACATCGAGACAATTTGCCGGACAGTAATCACAGAAAATTAACTTCTCTTCACACTCACCCCCTCAGAGGCGGAATGTAAAGAGAGGTTAATTAAGATTTGGATTTCGCGCGCTGACGTTGTATCTTTGCAATAGAAGCAGAGATAGGGGGGCCTTGAGCCCCTTTTTTCGTACCTTTTCGGCCTAATACGACTTGGGCGACCGAAAAAACGGTCGCCCAAGTCGTATTTTCTATCGCCCAAATCGTGTTTCGGCTTCCCAGGGTTGTTGGTTTTGTGCCCGCGTCTGCCGCGCGAAATGTTAATACAGTCTTAATCAATCCTAAATTTTCTTAACCAAGAGCGCGCGTTTGAAGCGCTGTCAGCACCCAAAACGGGGCGATTTTTGGCAAGATACGGGCGGTGGAAGGGGGCTGCCGGAAGGTGCTATCCATTGACGGCACCTTCCGGCGGGCACCTCCCGGCGTTCAGCGCATCACCTTGTAGGTACGGACGCTGCTGCCCTGACGCACGACGACGAGGTAGGCGCCGCGGGGCAGGCCGTGGGCCGAAAGGCTCAGGCTGCGGGTGGCTGTCGTGGCCGTGGCGTGCTGCAGGGTGCTGCCGCCGAGGTCGATGAGGGTGGCGGTGGTGCCGGCGGCGATGTCGCCTTCAACACATACCTGTCCGCTTGCGGCACGGACGCTGAGGGCGGGCGCTGCCGTCTGCGGCGTAACGCCGGTGGCGATGCCGCCCAGCGGCGTGAAGCGCAGGGTGTAGGTGTAGGAGCCGGACGACGGGCACTTGTAGGCGCTCAGCGTACCGGTCTGCTGGCCGCAGGAGCCATTGCCAAGGCCCTTCTGCATGTAGTCGAAGTGGGCATAGACGCGGCGCGAGGCGGCATCGGCGGCGCTGAGGTTCCACGGATGGCGTGCCTGGAGCAGGGCGGCATCGTCGTAGGGCAGGAGCGAGAAGGCCACGTTGCCCTGCGTGTCGATGCGGTAACCGGAGCCATCGGCGGGGTTGGTCAGGATGAGGTAGCGCAGGCCTTCGCGGTTGCCGCACGACTGCGGACTGCTCAGCGGCTCGAACATGTCGGTGACGGTGGTGCTGTAAAGGCCGAGATAGGAACCCGTCTTGCGGTCCACATAGTTGGCCCAGGGGCCGTTGGCATAGTAGGTGACGTCGTCGTAGAAGCCGGGCATCTGCATAGCCAGGCCGATGCGGCGCAGGTCGTTGTTCTGCGGGCGGAAGACGCACTTCACATCGACGATGCCGAGGTCGTAGATGGTGTAGGTCAGGGTATAGGCGCAGCGTGTGCCCTGGGCCTCGACGGTGACGGTGGCGCGGCTGCCGTCGTCAGCGAGGGCGAAGGTGGCCGTGCGGTCGGAGATGCCGTTGCCGGTGGCGTAGGAAGAGCCGTAGTAGGGGTCGGTGGGCGAGTCGTTCTCCACCCAGCGGAAGTTGGCATACTCGGGACCGCCGGACGAGGGCACGGTGAGCTGGGTGCCATTGGCCACCCACGAGGTGACAACGCCCTTGGTGGTGAACTTCATCGTGATGTTGTCGTTGCTAATGGTGACGCCGGTGGTCTTCTCGTCGAGCGTCAGGGGCGTATTGGCCTTGGCGACGGCGGGCAGCGTGGTGCTGCGCTTCTGCAGGGTATATTGGGCGGTGGCTACGGGGTAGCCGGCTTCGGCCCACGGCGTGGCGTCGTTGAGACAGAGCGAGAGGTTGAGCAGGTATTCGCTGCCGCCCTCGGGCACGGTAGTGAAGGGAATGTTGACGGTGCGGGAGTTGCCGGGGGCATGGTTCTCAAGGGGTGCTACGCCCTCTTCCACCACCTCGCCATCGCGCAGCACGCTGTAGCGCAGGGTGAAGGCGTTGAGGTTGGTAAAGGCGTAGGCGTTCTTGATGCTGACCTTCTTATAGGCCGCATAGTAGGTGCCGAACTTGACATACTGATAGACCTTCTTCACCTCGGTGAGTTTGGCGGTCCATGCGCGGTCGGCGGTGATGAGGCCGTTGTTGACAAAGTTGAACTGGTGGGGGCCACCGTAGTCGTAGCCGCTCATGTAGCGGTTGAAGCCGTTGGTGGTGAGGTTGCCGCTGCGTATGTCGGCGGCGTCGTAGATGGACTGATCTACCCAGTCCCAGATGCAGCCGCCGATGCCCAGCGAACTGCTCTCGATGGCGTCCCAGTATTCCTGCAGGTTGCCGACGGCGTTGCCCATGGCGTGGGCATACTCGCACATGAAGAAGGGCTGCGTGCGCGAGTTGCTGTTGGCCTTGACCTTGACCACATTGTCGATGTTGGGGTACATCACGCTGTAGAGGTCGGTGGGGGTGTCGCCGGCGCGGGTGGCGCCTTCGTAGTGGATGATGCGGTTGTCGAGGGCGCGGGTGGCGTCGTACGACTTGTGGAAGTTCAGGCCCGAGTTGCTCTCGTTGCCGAGGCTCCAGAAGATGATGGAGGGGAAATTGCGGTCGCGGAGCACCATGCGCGTGGTGCGGTCAACAAACTGCGGTGTCCACGAGGCCTGGAAGGTGATGCCCGACGAGCCGAAGTGCTCCCAGTTGTAGTGACACTCCACGTCGGCCTCGTCCATGCAGTAGATGCCGTAGTAGTCGAACATGGCATACATCTTGGCCTGACGGGGATAGTGGCTGGTGCGGACGGTGTTGACGTTGGCCTGCTTCATCATGACGATGTCGCGGAGCATGGTCGGTACGTCGATGCTGCGGCCCAGAACGGGGTGCGTGTCCTGCGTGTTGACGCCCTTGAAGAGGATGGCCTTGCCGTTGACATAGACCTTGCCGCTCTTTATCTCGACGTGGCGGAAGCCATACTTCGTGGCAAAGGCTTGCTCTTCGTTGCCGTCGGCATCGAGCTGTGCCACCTCGACGGTGTAAAGGTTGGGGTGCTCGGCGCTCCAAAGTTCGAGACCGAAGAGGCCGTCGAAGGTCAAATCGACCTCGGCCTCGGCCTGACCCTCGGCAAAGGCCGCCGTGCCCTCGCGGCGGGCCACCTCGCTGCCGTCGGGGGCGATGAGGGTGGCGGCGAAACGCTTGCTCACGGCGCCGCCGTCGCGGTTGTCGATGGCCAGGTGGACGTTCATCGTGCCGCGGGTGTAGGCCGTGGCTTCAAGACTGCTGGTGATATAGTGGTCGCGGACATAGGTGCGCGGCGTGGCGAAGAGATAGACGTCGCGATGGATGCCGCTCATGTGCCACATATCCTGGCCCTCGAGATACGAGCCGTCGCACCAGCGGAACACCTGCACGCTGACATTGTTCGTGCCCGGGCGGACGGCCTCAGTGACGTCAAACTCGGCATCGTTGTTCGAGCCCTGGGTGTAGCCCACATACTGGCCGTTGACCCAGACGTAGGCGGCGCTGTAAATGCCGTCGAAATGGAGGAAAATGCGCTTGTCGCCCCAGGTCTCGGGCAGGTCGAAGGTGCGGCGGTAGGAGGCGACACTGTTGGTCAGGCCGTTGCGCATGTTGATGGCGGGCGGCGCATCATCGAAGGCGTAGTTGACATTGATGTAGAGGGGCTTGCCGTAGCCCTTCATCTCCAAGCACGAGGGCACGCTGATGGTGTCCCAGGCGGAGACGTCGGCGCCGTCGGCCCAGAAGTCGGCCTCGCCCGGACGGGCAGAGGGTCTATCTACATAGTTCAATCGCCACAGGCCGTTGAGCGAGAGCACGCGGTCGCTGGCGGCAGGCAGCCAGGGCTGGGCATAGCGTTCTGCATCGGCATGGAGGGCCTGCGTGCTGGCATAGGGCATATACCAAGCGTGGCCCTTCTCCTTGTTCTGCTCGAAGAAGGTCTGGTTTTCCCAGTCGTTGAGTACGGGAGGCGGCGGGGCCGTCGTGCCCTCCAGGCGGAAGCGCGTGTCGTCGCCGGCCGTCGTGGTCATGGCGGTGCTGCCATCGGCGGCGGCCTTTATATAATAGGTACTGCCGTTGTAGGTGTAGCCAATGCGGAAGAGGCCGTCCTCGCCATCAACGGCATAGAAGGTGGCCATCTGGTTGACGTTGCTGGCGTCCGTGCCCCACTGCAGCGGCTTCTTGTTGCCGTTGAGGCCAGCGTCGATGGAGAGGTTGTAGTGGGTATTGGTGATGACGAATTTGCCGGCCGACGATGCAGCGGCATTGAGGGTCCACACCTGACCGTAGTTGTCGGCCTCGTAGGCGTCGGCGTAGATCAGTTTTCCGGCCTCGTCGCTGTTGCGGTTGGAGAGGACGCGGTCCGTGCTGACGTGACGCAGCAGGTAGTGGGCGCCGGGAATGGGCAGGCTGAGCGACTTGTCCTGCGCCACGAAGGCAAATACCGAGCCGTCGGACGTGGCGTCAGTGGTCATGCGCAGGTTGGTGCCGTCGGCATTGAGGGCATAGTTTTCGCTGCCGGCCTTGAGCAGGCGGTAGGTGCCGGCCTCGGCATCGACGGCCTGGATATGGAAGCGCTGGTTGGCGTTGCTGCTCTGATAGGTCCAGAGCAGGAGCACCTTGTTCGTGCTCTCCAGCGCCATGTCGGCGGCGAGCTGGGCCGAGACGCTGTAGAGGGCATAGACGCCGCCGGCCTCGTCGATGGGCACGAGGGTCCAGTCTTGCCCCGCATCGGCGGCGCTCTCGGTGGCCAGCGTGACGGGCGTGTTGCGCGTGGCCTCACTGCCGGTGGTCAGCGCCAGCCCGGAGGTTTGCTGTACAATGTGGTAGATGGTACCTGTGCGCAGGGCATCGCCAGCCTGAGCGGCGATGGCGAAAAGGGCACAGAGCCACGTCAGCCACAGACGGCTGGCACGGCGACGGAGAAAGGAAAGGGAAAACATGGTAGATGTAAGGTAGAGTTCGTAATAGGGTCTGTCCTCACCACAGGAGGGCACACCGGCAAATGTACGCCAAAGTTTTGATATACGCTGGCTGTGCCGGCCACAAATTGCAGGGTCTGCTTCACACACAGTTCGCACACAGTTCATACGCATAGACACACATAGACACACATAGACACACATAGACACACATAGACACAGACAGCGCCCGAACTGCTAGCTTGCAGTCCGGGCGCTGTGAAAGGGTTGTTCATTCTCTATGGATGTTCTCCGTAGCGTACCGTCAGTGGGCGCCGCCATTCATGGCGACGGCCTCGGTGGGCGGCAGGTCGCGGTTGCGGCGCTCGGTGGCCTCGACGACGGCGCGGGCCAGAGAGGCGAAGGCCAGGGAGGTGGCGGTGCCGTCGGTGGCAGCCACGGGCTCGCCTAAGTCGCCGCTCTCGCAGATGCTCTGAACGAGGGGTATCTGCCCGAGCAGGGGCAGGTCCATCTCCTGTGCCAGACGCTCCACGCCGCCGCGGCCGAAGATGTAGTAGCGGTTGTCGGGGAGCTCGGCGGGGGTGAACCACGCCATGTTCTCTACCAGTCCGAGGATGGGCACGTTGACCTTGTCGTTGAGGTACATGTCGATGCCCTTGCGGGCGTCGGCCAGGGCCACAGCCTGTGGTGTGGAGACGATGACGGCGCCGGTGAGCCCGAGGGTCTGAAGGAGCGTCAGGTGGATGTCGCTCGTGCCCGGCGGCGTGTCGAGGATGAAGTAGTCCAGTTCGCCCCAGTCGGCATCGGCGATGAGCTGCTTGAGGGCATTGCAGGCCATGCCGCCGCGCCAGAGGGTGGCGGTGGTGGGGTTGACGAAGAAGCCGATGGAGAGAATCTTCACGCCATACTTGAGGGCGGGGAGGAGAATCTGACGGCCGTCGCGCTCCTCGCAGAAGATGTTCTCGCTCTCGAGGTGGAACATCTTGGGCACGGAGGGACCGAAGATGTCGGCGTCGAGCAGTCCCACCTTGTAGCCGCTGCGGGCCAGGGCGACGGCCAGGTTGGCGGCGACGGTGCTCTTGCCCACGCCGCCCTTGCCCGAGCTGACGGCGATGATGTTCTTCACCTGGGGCAGCATCTTGGGCGGCTCAGGGGGCAGTTGGCGGCGAAACTTGGCCTGCACCGTCACCTGCACGTCGGGGCTGACGTAGGCGTGGATGGCGGCCTCGGCGGCCTTGAGGACCGACTTCATGAAGGGGTCGGGCTGCTTGTCGAAGAGGATGGAGAAGGATACCGCCATGCCGTCGATGCGCAGGTCGTCCTCGACCATCTCGGCCTCGACAAGGTTCTTGCCGTTGCCGGGGTAGCGCACGGTGGTCAGGGCATCGTGGATGAGTTTGGGATAGAGTGTCATGAGGATTGGGGGTGAGGGGGATGAAGAAGGGAGGGCGAGCCGGGCGTCAGCGCAGTTCGTCGGCGCGGATATGGAGAGCGGCCATGACGGAGAAGCCCAGATTTTCCCATCCGAAGCCTCGGCCGCCGGTCTCCTCCATCGTGATGAGGGTGACGTCCTTGCCGTGGGCGTCGCGACAGAGCTGCCGCAGGTCGGCGGCGGCGGTGTCGGGCTCGGCCACGACGACGATGCGCTGCACGCCGTCTTTCTGCAGGGCGCTCTGCGTGAGTTCGCGCAGAATGGCGGCGGTGGAAATCTTGTCCATCGTGGGGCATGCAGCCATGACAAACTCGCCATGCTCTGTTTGGAAGGCTTTTCCGTTGATGTCCTTCTCCATGTCGTCGGGCTGGAAGTTGGCCAGCGTGGCGTGGGCGCCGTCGTGGACGAAATAGACCTCGACGTGGTTGTCGCCCGGGCGCAGTCCGCCGTCGAGGGCCACGCAGGTGAGCCACTCGGCCAGGTCGGCCTTGGGAATGCGGCGCTCCAGAACGCGCTCCATATAGACCGTCATCTCAAAGACGACGCGGTCGATGTAGGCGGCATCGACGAGGACGAGCGTGTCGGGAACGACGGCTGCGGGCGTCGGCTGTGCGTCCATCATTCGGCGGCGTTTTCGGCGGCGTCGGCATTGCCTTCGCCTTCGGCCTCAGCCTCAGCCTCGGCTTCTTCTTCGACGAAGGAGGTATAGCCGTTGTTCACCAGGATGTTGTACCACTGGGCCAGTTTCTTCATATCCGTGGGATAGACGCGGTCGCGGTCGTAGTTGGGCAGGGCACGGGCCATGAAGTCGGCCAGTTCGTCCTTGGAGGCATGCTTGATGTCGATATCGACGGTCTGGCCCTCCCACGTATTATATATGTTTTGGAAAACCTCCATGAGGGCGACGTCTTCGTCGTCGGTGTACATGGACACGTCGTTGAGCGAGGTGACGCGGTCGCGGTCGCCGGCGGGCATACGCTTCTTGGCGGCGTCGATGCTTTCTACGATGAGCATGTTGCGGCCTCGCGATACGAGGCGATAAAGTCCGGGCTTGCCGGCGATGGCTAAAATTACATCTTTCATGGTTGGGGGTGGGGTGTTTCTTGTGGTTTTGTTACTTGGTCTATCATGGCTTGGACGTCGGCCATCAGCCGGCTGTCGTCGCCGTTGTTGTGGATAAGGTAGTCGGCTTTGTCTGTCTTCTTCGCCTCCGGCCACTGCAGGGCCATCCATGCGCGGGCTTTCTCGGCGCTGACGCCGTCGCGCTGCATGACGCGCTGTAGGCGGACCTCGTCGGCGGCGACGACGGCGGCGGTGCGGCCGACGAGGCGGTCGAAGCCGCTCTCGAAGAGCAGGGCACACTCCATAAAGGCCAGCGGGGCGGTCTGCTGCTCGGCCCACTGCCGGAAACGCTCGGCCACGCGGGGGTGGACGATGGCATCGACGCGGGCAGCCTGCTCGCACCCGCCGCAGAGGTAGGCGGCGAGGACGGCTTTGTCGAGGCGACCCTCGGCGTCATAGACGGCGGGGCCGACGAGGGCGGTGAGGTCGCGGCGCACGTCGGCATCGGTGCGGATGATGGCCTTGGCCTCGTCGTCGCAGAAGAAGACAGGATAGCCCATGGCGATGAGGCGGCGGCACACGTGGCTCTTGCCGCTGCCTATGCCGCCAGTGATACCGATGGTATGGGGCCTACTGGCCGCTGTGTTCCAGGACATATTCCACTTCGTTGGTGCTGAGACGGGCGTAGCGGGCGCTGGCGGGGGTACGCTGAAGCACCACACGGCAGCGGTTGCCGCTGATGTCGCCCAGGTGGTTGTAATCTACGGTGACGCGAAACTGCTGAGCGTTGGTCCGGCGATATTCTGACATAGCCACCTGACAGTACACCTCGACCTGTGCGGGGAAGGTGCGCAGGCGCACGCCGGGCGGGAAGTTTTCGCCGGTGATGTCGGCCCGCACGCGCTTCTCCACCAAGCGCTCGGTGGTGGCCCTGACGCGGACGTTGGCGGGCTGTATGCGGGCGCCGCGGATGGGGGTGACGGGCAGCAGGGTGTCTATCGTGGCGGCTGTGCCGTTGAGGTCGGCCATGCCCACGTTGACGCAGCGTAGGGTGTCGAGCACGCTCTGGGCGGCCCATATCGTGATGCTGTCGGGGTCGAAGGCGGTGCGTACGACGGTGAAGCCCGACGCTGGGACGATGGGCGATGCCGGACGCACGGCGATGCGCCGCGAGCGCCCGCTGTTGTAGTAGAAGTCGAGGGTGTCGGGCTTGTGGCCGCTGATGGTGGTGGTGGCAGGCAGACTGGCGCGGAGCGTCTTGACCAGGTCGGCCACCATGAGGCGCACATGGCCCTCGCGGGCTTCAAAGGCACTGGCGGGCACGCGGATGGTAGGGACGTGGTCACCATAGAGCAGGTTGAGCAGGGCGAAGCCGCGGTCGCGCAGGGTGACCTGGACCGTGGCGGGGACCTCGCTGGTGAGCACCTTGCCGCGGGGCACCTCGCTCCAATCGACCTTCACCTCGACATCGTGCTCGGTCACCTCGTTGAGAGACTGCAGGAACCAGAACACGGTCGAGAGCAGGAGAAAGAAGAGGAACACCAGCGAACGTGGATTCCACATGCGCTGCCACAGGTCGCGGACCATCTGTTTCACGTCGTTCATGGTGCTGCCGGGTGAGGGTTGGCGTTGGGAATGGATGAACAAACAGGCAGACCGTCTGTCGGGGCTAAGGGGGCGGGCTGGGCCCGCGCCGGCGCCGGCGACAGACGGTCTGTACGGGAATGGGCTTATTGCTGCTGCACGGGGGTGCCGGCGGGCAGGATGGCGCTGCGCTCAAACTTCATCTTCGTGCCGGTGGCCACTTCGAGCATCACCGTGTTCGAGGCTTCGTCGATGGAGCGGATGGTGCCATGGATACCGCCGATGGTGACGATGTCCTGACCCACCTGGAGGCTGTTGCGGAACTTCTGAATCTCCTTCTGCTTCTTGTTCTGCGGGCGAATCATGAAGAAGTAGATGATGGCGAAGAGCACCACCATCATAATCAGGGTGGGCATCATGCTGGTGGTGTGGTCTTCGGTTCCTGTTTCGGGAGCGGCGGCGGGAGCCTGAAGCATAGCAAAGAGTGTGTTCAACATGTTGGGAAGTGTGTAAGGGGTTATGGGTGATAGTTTGTTCGTACAGGGATTATTCGCCGGCGGGCGTGGCGGAAGCGGCGGGGCGGCTTATCTTGCGGCGGCGTGGCTTGGGGGCCTCGGCTACCGGCTCCTGCACCTCGGGACGGGCGGG
Organism: uncultured Bacteroidales bacterium; assembly: GCA_946055775.1. GTDB lineage: Bacteria > Bacteroidota > Bacteroidia > Bacteroidales > Bacteroidaceae > Alloprevotella. The sequence continues at coordinate 27,849 of CAMGHE010000007.1, read as the reverse complement.
GCGCTCGTCGGCGCGCTTCATGATGCGTCCCTCGTTGAAGAGCTGGCGTGCGGTGTGGTCCAGCAGGCCGTTGAGGAACGAGGCGCTGCGCGGCGTGCTATATACCTTGGCGATGTCCAGGTATTCGTTGATGGTGACGCTCAGGGGGATGGTGGGGAAGTTGAGCAACTCGCAGATGGCTATCTCGGCGATGATGACGTCCATGAAGGGCATGCGCTCCAACTTCCAGTTGCGGCAGTTGGTGCGCACCAGCTCTTCGAGTTCGTCGTGCTGCTTGAGGGTCAAGGTGAAGAGGCTCTCAGCAAAGACGCGGTCGTCGTCGGTAGCAAACTGGGGCAGCAGGGGCTGACTGGCGGTGGTGTCGGGGCCGAAGCGCTTGATGGTCTTCAGCACGAAGGAATCGATAATTTCCTTGTCATCGTTCCAGTAGAGGCTGTGGTCCTCGAGCATGGCGTCGAGGTCGTCACAGTTGCACACGAAGGTCTTGTAGAGTTTGCGCACCACCTCGCGGTCGGCCTCGTAGGCAAAGTCTTCCTTCGTGAGGTACATGGCAAAGATGTCGCTCTCCACCATCTGGTCGTAGAGTTTCTTGACAAAGCCGTCCTCTTCGGGCCAGGGCTTCTTCTCCTTCTCTATATACTCGGCCAGAGCCTCGTTGTCGGCCAACTGCTGCAGCAGAGCGTTGGCGGCGAAGCGGGCATCGGGGGTATCGCCGCCGATGCTGGTGCCCAGACGCTGTGCACGGTTGCGGTTGCTCTCGTCCTTGCGCACGGCATAGTCGCGCAGGGCCACAAGCAGGGTGAGCAGATATTTGTAAAGTTCGTAGGATTTGGCCAGGCTGAACATCAGTTCCTGCATTGCCACGTCCACGGTCTTGCCCTCATTCTTGTAATTTGCATAGACCAGCTGGACCACTTTGAGCCTAATTAATTCTCTGTTGATCATAAGATGAAAATGAACTCCTTCAGGTTATCGCCTGCAAAAGTACAAAAAAACACGCGGCCGCTCCATTTCGTCTCCATTTTTTTTGGCCGTTTGGCGAAAAAGGCACAATTTTGTAAGCAGATGGTCGCGACAGACCAGAGAGAGAAACACACAGCGCGAGCGCAAACCCGTGCCCATTTAAGGCAGCTTCTGCCCCCAACGGGCCATGCGGCATCAAGGGACGCCACCCCGCAAACCGCAGCACGCAGCCGGCAGAAGCAGCCGTAACCTCCTAAACCGTACTGATTATGAATGAGAACCTTGAGAAGCAGGAGAACGACATTCTTTACTCCAAGACCGTCAAAGCGGGCAAGCGCATTTACTACATCGACGTCAAGCAGGACCGACGCAAAGAACTCTACCTCTCACTCACCGAGAGCAAGCGCGTCAAAGACAGCGGGGACGACATGCGTCCCACCTTCGAAAAGCACAAAATCTTCCTCTACCGCGAAGACTTTGGCAAGTTTATCAACGCCCTGACCGAGGCGGCCGACTATGCCAACGACCACGCACCAACGTCGAGCACGTACGGAGCCACGCACACCTCAACCTATTTCAACGAAACTGAGCCCGCTGGCGACCGTCTCAACCCCGCCGACGAGCAAGTAAAGGACGAATATCACAAAACGGCAGACGATTTCCGCCTGGACATCGACTTCTGACCGCACGCCACACTGAGGGCGCACCACACGCCGCACGGCCGTGTGCGGTGCGCCCTTTTTTTACTCCCATATTTGGCGCTACGGAAACTTTACACTACTTTTGCCCCACAAATCAGGGCGCCCGGCGCCATACCTTTACCCTACCCCATCATGAAGAATTACTTAGTGACCGGAGCCGCCGGCTTTATCGGCGCAAACTATCTGAAGTATATCCTGGCCAAGCACGACGACGTGCGCGTAGTGGTGCTCGACCTCCTCACCTACGCCGGCTATCTGGGCACCATCGCCAAGGACATTGACAACGAACGCTGCTTCTTTGTCAAGGGCGACATCTGCGACCGCGCCCTCATCGACCGCCTCTTCAGCGAATACCGCTTCGACGTCGTGGTCAACTTCGCCGCTGAGAGCCACGTCGATCGCAGCATCGAAAACCCGCAACTCTTCCTCAAGACCAACATCCTGGGCACGCAAAACCTCCTCGACGCTGCACGCGCCGCATGGGTCACCGGACGCGATGCTCAGGGCTACCCCACATGGCGCAATGGCGTGCGCTTCCACCAGGTCTCGACCGACGAGGTCTATGGCTCGCTCGGCGCCGAGGGCTACTTCACCGAGCAGACGCCGCTCTGCCCCCACTCGCCCTACTCGGCATCGAAAACATCGGCCGACCACTTCGTTTGCGCCTACCACGACACCTTCCACATGCCCGTGAGCATCACGCGATGCTCGAACAACTACGGCCCCTACCAGTTCCCCGAAAAACTCATCCCGCTCATCATCAACAATATCCTTGAGGGTAAAAAACTACCTGTCTATGGCAAGGGCGAGAACATCCGCGACTGGCTCTACGTCGAAGACCACTGCAAGGCCATCGACATGGTCATCCGTCAGGGCGCCGATGGCAGCATCTACAACGTCGGCGGGCATAACGAGCGCCAGAACATTCAGATTGTCAAGACCATCATCCGCACCATCCACCAGTTGATGGAGGAGAAACCGGAGTGGCGCAGCCTGCTCAAAAAACAGGTGCGCACGGCCGACGGTCAGATTGACATCAGCTGGATCAACGACGACCTCATCACCTTCGTCAAGGACCGCCTGGGCCACGACCAGCGCTACGGCATCGACCCGTCTAAAATCAAGGCCGATCTGGGCTGGTACCCCGAGACGCCCTTCGAAGAGGGCATCGTCAAGACCATACGCTGGAACCTGGAAAACCGCGCATGGGTCGAGGCCGTCAGCGGCAGCAACTATCAGGACTACTACGAGAAAATGTACGGGCACCGCTGACCACGGCGGCGTCCCCACACCTATCCATCAGTAACAAAGGCTTCTCACCCCGCGGACCTGCCAACCTCGCGGAGAGGGAAGCCTTCTGTCTTTCCTCTCTTCGCCCATCTTGTTGTCTATGAAACGCCTCCTTCCTTTTCTCCACCTCCTTGGCCTGGGAGTCATACCCGTCACGGCACAAACGCCGCGACTTTTCTCCGACGCCACATACGTCTTTGAGCGCGGCACGACGGTCAGCAGCGGCCGCTTCGCGCCGTTCTACCTGAGCAGCGGCCAGCAGGGCCTGCAGTCGGAACACCGTTACTCGGCCTACACCCGCGCGGCCCTCTTCCGTCCCACGGCGGCCGACAGCCTGCGCCGCTGGCGCATAGGCTACGGCGCCGACATCGCCGCCGGCGCACACCATGCTTCGACCTTCTGGGTGCAGCAGCTCTATGCCGACGTCGATTACGGCTGCCTGCGCTTCTCCGTGGGCAGCAAGGAGCGCCCCATGGAACTGAAAAACGCCGCTCTCTCGTCGGGCGGCTTGACCTACAGCGGCAACGCCCGCCCCGTGCCGCAGGTGCGCCTGGCCGTGCCGCAGTTCACGGCCATTCCGGGCACACACGAGTGGCTGGCCGTCAAGGGCCACCTGGCTTACGGCATGATGACCGACGGCAACTGGCAGGAGGATCAGACTGGGCCCAACGGCTTCCGCACGCGCAACGTGCTCTACCACAGCAAGGCGGGCTTCCTGCGCATCGGCCGCACAGACCGCTTCCCCCTGACGTTCACGGGCGGACTGGAGATGTACGCCCAGTTTGGCGGTGAGGCATGGAACGTGCAGGCGCGCGCCGACGACCCAACCTTCGACGCCTCGCACGTCAAACCGGGCCACGGCCTGTCCGACTTCATCCACGCCTTCATCCCGGGCGGCAGCGATGCCACCGACGGCGGTTTCTCGGGCAAGTCGGGCAACCAGTTGGGCAGTTGGCACTTCATGCTGACCTGGCAACGACCCACATGGGCCGTCAAAGCCTATGCCGAACATTTCTTTGAAGACGAATCGCAGATGTTCCTCGACTACGGCTGGAAGGACATGCTATGGGGCCTCGAGGTCAACCTACCGCGCAACCCCGTCGCCGACGCCATCGTCTATGAATACCTGCGCACCACGGACCAATCGGGCGGCATCTACCACGATGCCACACCCAACTACAACGAGCAGATCAGCGGCCGCGACAACTACTACAACCATGGCATCTACGTGGGCTGGGCCCACTGGGGACAGGCTATGGGCAACCCCTTGCTGCTCTCGCCGGCCTACAACCGCGACGGCACGCTCACCTTCCACCACAACCGCGTCACGGCCCACCATCTGGCCTTCAGCGGCAGCCCCGCCGCACGCTGGCACTACCGCGTCAAGATGAGCCACCTGCGCTCACTCGGCACCTACGCCCAGCCGCTCACCACGCCGGCCTACGCCCGTTCGCTCATGGTTGAGGCCAACTATGACCTACCGCTGAGCCACCAGCGCCTGTGGCAGTTTGGCCTGTCGTTTGGCTACACGAACGGTAGCCTCATGGGCGAAAATACGGGCGGCATGCTCACCATACGCCGCACGGGACGCCTGTTCTGATCGCGCCTCCGCTGTCTCACCCTTTATCCCACTACCTTTCTGAAAGATGAAACACCTGCTTCTCTCCTTCCTTCTCCTCTTCGCCCTGGCCTTCTCGGCCTGCACCAAGGAAGACAACAACGGCGATTTGGGCGGCAACTGGCAACTGTTGTGCTGGCAGAGCCTGCCCGACGGTACCACCACCGCCACCAATGCCGACGGCATCTACTATACCATCCACCGCTCCACGCTGCGCCTGCGCCGCCTCGACTTGGCCGACACCTATCTGGCGTCGTTCGCCGTCCGTGGCGATTCGCTCATCCTCGACCGCGTCTTCCTCAGTCCCTTCGATGAGCCCGCCACACCCGCCGACCTGGCGCCCTTCGGCTTCGCTCCAACGGGCCGCATGTGCATCGTCAGCCTATCGTCCGACCGTCTGGTGCTCCAGAGCGACGCCGCCCGCCTGACGTTCAGAAAATACTAAAGCAAGAGGACACCAAGAGAAAGTTTGTCGATGTACCAGAGATTTTGCTTACGTCTGTCGTTTCCTGATTTAGGTTGACTCCGAATGGAGTCTGCGCGGCACATAGGATAGGCGTTATAACTGCGGCGGGACGCAATTGAGAGGAGGGTGTATCAAAATGCAAAATTTTGATACACCCTCGAATGTACATCAGAATGGCCGAGATGCAAGACGCTAAGGCTGAGGGTAAAGGCGCAGCCGGGTCAGTCGCGGTCGCGACCCATATAAATCATGACATAATAGAGCAGGGTGGCCAGCGACGAGAGGGCGGCGACGACATAGGTGTAGGCGGCGGAACGCAGGGCGCTGACGGCCATGCCGTGGTCGCGCGTGGTGGTGATGCCGGCGGAGCGCAGCCAGACGGTGGCGCGGCGGCTGGCGTCAATCTCAACGGGGAGCGTGATGAAGGCGAAGAGGGTGGTCAGGGCGAAGAGACCGATGCCGACCAGCAACAGGCCGGGGAAGGTCTCGACCATCAGGATGCCGGCAAGGAGTATCCACGACAAAATGTTTGAGGCAAACGACACCACGGGCACCAGGGCCGAGCGCATGGTCAGCGGACCGTAGGCCACAGCGTGCTGCACGGCATGGCCGCACTCGTGGGCGGCGACGGCAGCGGCGGCGACGGAGCGGCTGGCATAGACGCTCTCGCTGAGGTTGACGGTATGGTTGGTGGGGTTGTAGTGGTCGGTGAGCTGGCCGGGAGTGGAGATGACGCTGACGTTATATATGCCGTTGTCGTGGAGCATCTTCTCGGCTACCTCGCGGCCGGTCATGCCGCTGGAGAGGGGCTCTTCGCTGTACTTCTTAAACTTGCTCTGCAGGTTGGCCTGGACCAGATAACTGAGGATGGCCACAGCGCCGAAGATAATAAGATAGGTGTACATGATAGGAATGGAGAATTGAGGGGAAATGGGGCGCGGGGCGCCTCATCCAAGAATGAGACGCCCCGCGGTTTTGGTCAATACTTGGGCCGATGTGGGTTTACTTCTTTTCACCGCACTTCTGGCCGTCGCATTTCTTCTGGCCGTCGCACTTCTTCTGGCCGTCGCACTTCTTGTCGCACTTCTTACCGTCCTTCTTGTCGCACTTCTTGTCGCACTTCTTGTCGCACTGTTCTTTCTTGTCGCACTTCTTGTCGCACTTGCGGACGGGATTCTGGGCACAGAGGCTGAGGGTGAACATGGCAGCAACGGCCATAAGCATCATTTTCTTCATAGCGATAGGGGGATTGCGCCTTGGGGGCATGGGCTGGGGCGGTATGGGCCTCGGCCGTCGGGTCTTGCCCCGCAGGCTGGGTGATAAATCATTTTGGACTTTGCAGCCACCGCTGCTCAGTGGCAAGGTGTGCCGCAGGGTGGTTACGGCTGCAAATATAGGCATTTCGCCCGACGTGCATGACCTGCGCCCCAAATTCTTCGCCATAGTTCACATTATTTATGGATATGGGCGCGGCTGGGGCATACCGGGCTGCGGGCATGGCGCCCACCGCCCCATACCTACTCCGGCCCGCAGCAGGACGGAGGCTTGCTGCGGGCCGGAGGCTAAGAGAGTATGTGGTCGGTCTGGGCGACGACGGGGCGTCAGGCTCAGGCGATGGTCACGAGGGTGGCACCCTCCATCACGCTGTCGCCGGGAGCGACGCAGATGCCACTGACGGTGCCGTCGTTTTCGGCGGTGATGTTGTTTTCCATCTTCATGGCTTCGAGGACAACGACGGTGTCACCCTTCTTGACGGCCTGGCCCTGTGCCACAAGCACCTTGGCCACAACGCCGGGCAGGGGAGCCTTGACGGGCGTGCCAGCACCAGGACCTGCAGCGGGGGCGGCAGCGGGAGCGGCAGCAGCGGCGGGAGCGGCAGCAGGGGCGGCGGGAGCGTCGGCTGCAACGACATGAGTGGGCAGGTCACCCTCTTCAAGGGACGATCCGTGCATCTCCACCACGAAGGGGATGCCGTTCACTTCTACCTTGGCCTGCTGACCCTGTATGCTATTGATGGTCACGTCATACTGCGTGCCATTGATGGTATATTTGTATTGCTTCATTGTGATTAGTTGTTCGGGGGAAAGTTAGAAAGGGTTATCCCATGTTCTGCGTCATGAGCTGTACGGGCTGTCCCCAGTCGGAGGCGCCGCCGGCGAGGGTGATGACGCCGGGCTCGTCGTCATGGACAATCTCCACGTCGTAGGCCAGGAGTGCCAGCGAGATGGCTGCGGCATAAGCGGGCATCTCTTCGGGGCTCACTTCGGGGTGCTGTCCGTCCACCAGGATGTTGGCGATGGTACCCTTGTGCTCGTCGAGCTTGATGTGGAGGGTGTGTCCGTCGATGGTATATTGGAAATTCTTCATCTTGGGCAGTGGGTTTAGAGGGGGATGTTGCCGTGCTTCTTGGCGGGACGTGTCTCGCGCTTGTTCTCGAGTTGAGCCAGGGCGCGGCATACGCGGAAGCGGGTGTTGCGGGGCTCGATGACGTCGTCGATGTAGCCGTACTCGGCAGCCTTGTAGGGGTTGGTGAAGAGGTCGTTATACTCTTTCTCCTTGGCGGCGAGGAAGGCCTTGGGGTCGGCCTGGTCCTTGGCTTCCTTGGCCGAAAGGATGGCTACGGCACCGCTGGCGCCCATAACAGCGATTTCGGCGCTGGGCCAAGCGTAGTTGAGGTCGGCCTTGAGCTGTTTGCAGCCCATCACGATGTGCGAACCGCCGTAGCTCTTGCGCAGGGTGACGGTGACCTTGGGCACGGTGGCTTCGCCGTAGGCGTAGAGCAACTTGGCGCCGTGGTCGATGACGGCGTTATACTCCTGACCAGTGCCGGGCAGGAAGCCGGGGACGTCCACGAAGGAGACGATGGGAATGTTGAAGCAGTCGCAGAAGCGGACGAAGCGGGCGGCCTTGCGCGAAGCATTGCAGTCGAGCACACCGGCATAGACGCTGGGCTGGTTGGCCACGATACCTACGCTCTGGCCGTTGAAGCGGGCAAAGCCGATGATGATGTTGCGGGCAAAGTCGCGCTGTACCTCCATAAACTCGCCGTTATCGACGGTGGCACCGATAACCTTGTACATGTCGTAGGCCATGTTGGGGTTGTCGGGGATAATCTCGTTGAGGCTGTCCTCCTTGCGGTCGATGGGGTCGGTGCAGGCCACACGGGGTGCACGCTCCATGTTGTTTTGGGGGATGTACGAGAGCAGGCGACGGATGAGGCCGGCAAACTCTTCTTCGGTCTTGGCGGTGAAGTGGCATACGCCGCTCTTGGTGGAGTGGACGCCGGCGCCGCCCAGGTCCTCCTGGGTCACGTCTTCGCCGGTCACGGTCTTGACCACCTTCGGACCGGTGAGGAACATGTAGCTCACACCCTCGAGCATCACGACGAAGTCGGTAAGGGCGGGCGAATAGACGGCACCGCCGGCACAGGGACCGCAGATGCCGGAAATCTGGGGCACGACGCCGCTGGCCTCGATGTTGCGCTGGAAGATGTTGCCGAAGCCGGCCAGAGCGTTCACACCCTCCTGGATGCGGGCGCCGCCGGAGTCGTTAAGACCGATGCAGGGGGCTCCCATCTTCATCGACTGGTCCATGACCTTGCAAATCTTCTCGGCCATGGTCTCAGACAACGAACCGCCATTGACGGTGAAGTCCTGGGCGAAGACATAGACCAAACGGCCGTTGATGGTACCCGAGCCGCATACGACGCCGTCGCCGTAGAAGTGTTTCTTCTCCATGCCGAAGTCGTGGCAACGGTGGAGTTTGAACATATCCATTTCTTCGAACGAGCCCTTGTCCAGGAGCAGGTCGATGCGTTCGCGGGCCGTGGCCTTGCCCTTGGCGTGCTGCTTCTCGATGGCTTTCTCACCGCCGCCCAAGCGGGCCTTCTGGCGACGCTCGACGAGGTCTTTTACTTTTCTAAGTTGTTCACTCATAGTTATAACCGTATTATTTCTTTGCGTTGCTTTGGGACGGTCCAACGTGCTTACCGCACGCTCAGACCATTAGACGCGTGCAAAGTTAGGAAAATATCCGCACACATCGCGTATTTTTGAGCATATTTATCGCCGCGCGGCGCAGCATGCGGCGCAGCGGACAGCGGCGACACGCAGCGGGCTGGGGGCGCATATCGGCACGCTGGGCGAACGGAGGTTACAAAATTGGTAAATCTTGGACAAACGGCGGCACGTTGCACAGGCTTTTATTTTGAGCACCTACTTATTTGGACTAACTTTGCAGGCACAAACAATGCACTCTTACATGGAAACGACTGACAGGAAAAGGGTGGCTCTGGTGCTGTCCAGCGGTGGCGCCCGGGGCTTCGCTCATATCGGCGCCATCGAGGCGCTGGAACAGGCGGGATACGAGATTACGTCGGTGGCGGGAACGTCGATGGGGGCGCTCATCGGCGGCATGTATGCGGCGGGCAAACTGCAGGAGGTGAAGGAATGGCTGGTAAGCCTTGACCGCAAGCAGGTGTTCGCCTTGGTCGATTTCTCGCTGTCGATGAACCACGTGGTCAAGGGCACGCGCGTCATGGAGGCGCTGGGCCGCATTGTACCGGATGTCAACATTGAGGACCTGCAGTTGCCGTTCTGCGCCGTGGCCACGGACCTGACGATGGGCCGCGAGGTGGATTTCACTCACGGCAGTCTGCTCAACGCCGTTCGGGCGTCCATCTCGGTACCCTCGTTTCTGCGCCCTGTTCACCGCGAAGGGGCGGTGCTCATCGACGGCGGCATTGTCAACCCGCTGCCGCTGGACCGCGTATGCCGCCACGACGACGACCTGCTGGTGGCGGTGAACGTGAACGCGCCGCTCGACCCTACCTACGACCAGATACGCCGCCGCGCACGACAGCGCCTCAAGGCGACGGGCTCGTCGATATGGAAGAAGATGCTGCCGGAACCCAAAGAGGTGGATAGCAACTACTACTCGCTGCTATCGACGACATTCTCTATCATGATTCAGAAGAATGCGGAGCGCAGCCTGCGCCTCCTACCGCCCGACATCTGCGTCAACATCCCTATCAACCGCTTTGGCGAGTTCGACTACGACCGCGCGGGCCGCATTGTGCGCACGGGCAAGGCGGCCATGCGCCAGGCGCTGGCGGAATGGCGCGCGGCGCAGGGGACGAAGGCGGATGGCGCGCACTGACGCGAACACTTGCACATAGCGGCCGACATACATATATAATATATAGGGCGACATCTATACCTATATAAGATGAAGGGGGACCGCCCCACCCTTCTCCATCTCCAACACATTAACCAAACATACCTTTCTTCTCATGATTTCCTCTTCCCTGACCAAGCCTCATTTCGCCCTGCTCGACGGTCTGCGCGGCGTGGCGGCGCTCATCGTCCTGACCTACCATCTCTTCGAGGCTTGGACCACCTCGGCTTTCGACCAGATGTGCAACCACGGCCATCTGGCGGTCGATTTCTTCTTTGTCCTCTCCGGCTTCGTCGTGGCCTACGCCTATGACGACCGCCGCCGCACGCTCTCTGTAGGGGCTTTCGTCCGCCGCCGCCTGATCCGCCTGCACCCCATGGTGGTGGCGGGGGCCGTCGTCGGTCTGCTGACCTTCGTGCTTCAGGGCGCGGTGACATGGGCTGGACAGGGCGTAGGTGCCGGGCAGATGGTGCTCTCGCTGCTGATGGCACTGCTTATGCTGCCCTGCCTGCCAGGTATGCCGTCCGAGGTGCGCGGCAACGGCGAAATGTTTCCGCTGAATGGCCCGACGTGGTCGCTCTTCTTCGAGTATGTGGCCAATGTGGGCTATGTGCTGTGTCTGCGTCGGCTGCGCCTGCGCTATCTGGTGCTGCTGGCGGCAGTGAGCGGCGCGGTGCTGGCATGGCTCGTGGTGGGCCGGACGGGGACGATGGGCGTGGGCTGGACGGCGGCTGACGGCGGCTGGTGGATGGGACTGCTACGCGTGACTTTCCCCTTCACTCTGGGCCAGATTCTGGCGCGCGTGCTGCCAGCGGTGCAGCGGCTGCGACCGATGCGCGGCGCCTTCTGGCTCTGCGCGGCGCTATTGGTGGCCTTCATGGCGGTGCCGCATGTGGGCGGCGAAGCGCGGCCGTGGCTCAACGGCCTCTACGAGATGGCGGGCGTGACGCTGCTCTTTCCGGCCGTGGTGTGCATGGGGGCCGTGGGACGCACGACGGACGCTTTCAGCACGCGCCTGTGCGACATGGTGGGGCAGATTTCCTATCCGCTCTACGCCATCCACTACCCCGTGCTCTACCTCTACTTCGCGTGGATTTGGCAGAACAATTACACACTGGCGGACGTATGGCCGGTGTCGCTGGGGCTCTTCATCGCACTGCCGACGGTGGCCTACGCCGTATGGCGATGGTACGACCTGCCGGTGCGCCGCCGACTGAGCCGACGTGGATGACCGTTTCTTGGCAGAAGAAAAAAGAAAAATCATCTACGTTTTGCCGATTTTGCAGAAGAATCGTCTGCGGAGGCCGATTTGCATTTCGCCTCTCATTGTTGTATCTTTGCAGTGCACAATAGCAAAGGGCCCGCTCGCGAGCCCTTTTTTCTTTGTCTAAAAGGGGGTTAACAGTTTGGGCGACCGGTTTTCCGGTCGCCCAAACTGTAATTTCTATCGCCCAAACCGTGTCTCCGGTTTGCGCAATCGTATATTTCTGCGTCCGAAACGGCTTTCAGACGGCACGCTTCGTTAAAAATCTGTAAACTTTCCGTTCTGACCTTCGCGCAAAAAACAGAAGATTATTCTGCGTTTTGGCGATTTTGTAGAAAATTTATCTACGGCCTCTGTGCCGGGCGTCAGCGCGTCTGAGCGGACAGGCGCAGGCGGTAGTGGAGTGTCTCTTTGGGCACGCGGTAGGGGGGCAGGGCGTCGCAGTCGGCACCGCCGCAACTGGCATTGCCGACGCCGCGGGTGCGGGCGTCGAGGTGGAGCACGGTGTAGGGACGGGGCCGGAGGTCGTAGTAGTGGCCGGCGTTCATGAGGTCGGCATCGGTATAGGGCAGGGCGGAGAAGGCCACCTGTCCCTCGGTGCGGATATTGAGGGCGAAGCCGTCGGCAGCGCGCAGGGTGAGTTCGCGCAGGCCCTCGCGCCCGCCGGTCATCTGGGGCTTGAGGTTGGGCTCGACAAACTGGGCGATGGTGCTGGTATAGCGTCCGACGATGCTGCCGTCGCGGCGGTCGGCATAGTTTTCGAGGGGGCCGTAGGCGTAGTAGTCGGCGGTGGAGAGGGCGCTGTCGAGGAGGCATACCAGGCCGGCGCGGCGCAGGTTGTCGGTCTTGGGCTCGAAGGTGGCATCGACATCGACGAGGCCCTCGGGGTGGATGGTATAGACCAGGCGGGTGGCGCAGAGCGAGCCGTCGCGGGTGGTGACGACGCGGACGGCCCGGCCGTCGGGCTGCACGTTGATGGTGCCGCTCTCGTTCAGGCCGTTGGCGGTATTGCCGAAGCGGTCGTTCTCAATCCAGCGGTGGTTGTCGTACTGGAAGCCGCCGTTGTCGGTGATGACGTTGCGGCCGTCGAAACTGAGGGCGACGAGGCGGCCCGTCGTTTCGTCGAAGCCGGCCTGCACGCGGTCGTTGCCGATGGTGAGGATGCCGGCGCCGTCGGTCTGAGCCAGGGGCTGTGCGCCTTTCTTGGCCTCGACGGCGGGCAGGGCGCCGCGCGGCGTGAGTTCAAACTGCTCGACAGACACTTCCCAACCGGCTTCGGCATAGGGCGTGGCCTCGGTGTCGATGACGCGGACGGTGAGGAGCAGTTCGTCGCCGTTGGCGCAGGCCTTGGCCATCTTGGCCTTGGGCAGGGCGAGCGTCACCTCCATGCTGTCGCCGGCGGCACAGGTGCGGATGGCGTCGGTGGTGCGGCGGCCGACGACGTCACCGTTGCGCACGGTCTCGACAGAGAGGCGGTAGCCCTCGAGCGAGCGGAAGGCGAAATCGTTGCGCACACCGATGGTGACGCGGTTGCGGGCGGCATCGACGCTCTTGAGCGTGGTGCGGACGGGGGTGTAGGCTTGCTTGACAGCCACCCACTTGGCACCGGGATGGCGCAGGGCATTGACCACGCCGTTGCTGCAGAAGTTGCCCTGGTGCGGACCGGGGAAGTCGTAGCCGGTGCGCAGGCGGCCACGGTAGGTACCAGCCTTGATCTCGGCGGGCTCGTAGATGGCCTGGTCCACCCAGTCCCAGATGCAGAGGCCCACGACGGAGGTGCTGTGCATCGAGAAATCGACGTACTCGCGCATGTTGCCGGTGCTGTTGCCCATGGAATGGGCCATCTCGCAGACGAACATGGGGCGGTCGAAGGTGTTGCCGTAGCGGTACATCCAGTTCATGCCGGGGTACATCTTGGAATAGACGTCGGAGAAGCGATTGCCGCCGTAACTCTTGCCGTCGCGCGTGCCCTCGTAATGGACGGGGCGGGTGGCGTCGAGGCGGTGGGCCAGGTCGTAGCAGTTTTGGAAGTTGCTGCCGCCGCCGGCTTCGTTACCCAGACTCCAGAAGATGACGGAGGGATGGTTGCGGTCGCGGCGCACCATGCGGTCGATGCGGTCCTCGAAGGCGGGAATCCACGACGGGCGGTCGGAGATGCTCTGGTTGGCATGGTCCTCGAGGTCGGCTTCGTCCATGACGTAGAGGCCGTAGTAGTCGAACATGGCATACATCGCGGCGTTGTTGGGATAATGCGAGGTACGGATGGTGTTGACGTTGGCCTGCTTCATGAGCTGCACGTCGCGCAGCATACTCGCGGTGCTGACGGCACGGCCGTCGATGGGGTCGCTGTCGTGGCGGTTGACGCCCTTGAAGAAGACCTTGCGGCCGTTGATATAGACCTGCGAACCGCGTATCTCGATGTCGCGGAAGCCGTAGGGGGTGGAGAAGGCCATCTCTTCGCGGCCGTCGGCATCGCGCTGGACGATGTGGACCTTGTAGAGGTTGGGCGTTTCGGCGCTCCAGAGGAGCAGGTTGTCGGGCACCTTGAGGGCGACGCGGAGGGTATCGGTGGCGGTGCCGGCCTGTCCATTGGCTTTCGGACTGCAGGTGACGCGGGCGTCTTTTAACTTTATCACCTCACTGCCGTCGGGCGCATAGAGGGTGACGTCGAAGTGCTTGGTGTAGGCTTGGCGGTCGCGGTTGTCGATGACGGCCATGACGTTGAGGGTGGCCGAGGTGCGCGAGGGGGAGAGCGTGGCGGTGAGCACGTGGTCGCGGATGGCGGTGCGCGGCACGCTGTAGAGATAGACGGAGCGGTGGATGCCGCTCATGCGGAACATGTCCTGACACTCCAGATAGGAGCCGTCGGACCAGCGGAACACCTGCACGGCGACGCTGTTCTCGCCGGCGCGGAGCATGGGGGTGACGTCAAACTCGGCCACGTTGTTGGCGCCCTGGGTGTAGCCTACATACCGGCCGTTGACCCAGACGAAGGCGGCGCTGTAGATGCCGCCGAAGTGGAGGAAGGTGCGGCGCGTGGTCCAGTCGGCGGGCACAGTGAAGGTGCGGACATACGAGCCGACGGGGTTGACGGCATAGTTCTTCCCCCCATCGTTATAGCCGGGGCGGGCCTTGATGTAGGGCGGGGTGTTGGAGTGGGGATATTCCACGTTGCAGTAGATGGGGCGGTCGTAGCCCTTCATCTCCCAGCAGGAGGGCACGCTGATGGTGTCCCAGGCGGAGAGGTCGGCGCCGGGCTGCTCGAAGCCGACAGGGCGCTGGTCCGGACTGGTGACGAAGCGGAAGCGCCAGGTGCCGTCGAGGCTGATGTAGCGGCTGTTGCGCGGCGTGGTCCACGGCGTGCGGTAGTAGTCGGCGTCGGCGAGCATGTCGGCCTCGGTGGCGTAGGGCATGTAGGTGGCGATGGCGCCTTCCTTGTTCTCGGCAAAGACGGTCTCATCTTCCCAGTAAGGGGCCTTGATGCGGGGCTTATCTACCGACTTGAAGGTGAACCAGGCCGTGCGGTCGGCGGCATCGTAGGGCACGAGGGTCATGCGGCCGTTGCGCAGGGCATACATCTTGCCGGTCTTGGCCTTGGCGGCGGAGGTGATGACATAGACGCCCTGCCGGCCGCTGACGGGCACGAAGCGGAAGCGGGCATTGTTCCACACGCCCTCGTCGGCGGGCCACTGCAGGAGGTAGTCGATGGCGGCATTGCCACCGCCGTCGTCGAAGTGCTGGGTGTAGAAGGCGTTGCCGACGACGCGCTGCTGGAGGTCGAGCATCTTGATCTGCCAGTACTGGCCGCGGTTGGCGGTGTCGGCTTTCTCGACGACGATGCGGGCATTGTTCTCGCCGGAGTCGCCATTGCCGATGACGTAGCCGGGCTGGCTGACGGCGCAGATGTGGTAGGTGAGTTGGTCGTCGAAGCCGGCGGTGGCGGCGGTGGTGACACGGAAACGGGCGGCGGCGCTCTTGCCGGCGGTGGCGCGCGACTGGAGGCGCAGCGTGCCGTCCTTGGCGGCGGTCAGGACGACGTCGGGACGGTTGGTGGGGACGAGGGTCACGACGCCCTGGCCGGCGGGGACGAGGGTCCACAACTGGGGCTCGTCGGAGCCGTTGTTCTCGCCGACCTCCACACCGTCGCCGCTGGTGCGCAGGGCCAGGTTGCCGAAGGGGCATATCAGGCGCCACGAGCCGGCCAGCTGCGTGATGGTCCAGTGCTGCTCGGCGGCGGTGGCATCGGCCTTGGCGGCCTCGGCTTTATGGTTCTGAGGGTTGAAACTGAGGGCACGGCCGGCGGCGGCCTCAGGACAGAGGTGATAGAGCACGCCGCGCTCATACGGCGCTTGGGCGGCCATGCTGAGAGGGATGGCGAGGATGGCGATGAACGCTGCGAGCAGGCGCCAGCGGTGGGATAGGTGAAGCATAGGATATTAGAGGTTTGATGTGATGCTAAGGTTAAACATGCGCTTGCTGCAAAGATAACGATATCTTGCTGCACGGCAAAGGTTTTTTTGCCGCACAGCCCGGAGATTGCAAACTTTCCGAAACGCCAGCGCAGCGCAGGCGCCCCATGGGGTGAGGGGCATCTGCGCTGCGCGGTATATATATATTGGACGTATGGAGACTGTCGGGGTGTCAGGGAACGAGCACCTTCTTGCCATCGACGATATAAAGGCCCTTCTGGACGGCCTTGACGCGGCGGCCGCTGAGGTCGTAGATACCTTGGCTGTCGCGGCCATCGGCAGCGATGGCGCCAATGCCGTCGGGCAAGGTATAATGGAGGGTGACGGTGGTGTGTCCCTGAATGCTGGTCAAGCCGTCGGCGCCTTCAATGTGGCTCAGGGTGTAACCAGCAATGGTGGGGGCAAACAGGTGGTATTCGCCACCAGCCTCGACGAGGGCGGTCTCGGTGCTGAGCACCTGGTTCTTGTCGTCCACGGCCTGAACGGTGACGAGGTAGTAGGGCTGGGCGAAGTAGGTGTAGAAGTGGTAGGGATGACCGGGGTCGTTCCAGCCGACGAGGTTGCCGTTGGCCAGACCGTCCCAGCATACGCCGTTGCTCTGTCCCTTAATCTTCTTGGAGCCGTCGCTGTTGGTGCTGATGGTCCAGGTCTCGCCGTTGGCCGAGAGAACGGGGGCCACAGCCTGGGTGGTCATCGTGGGGACGTACTTGCCGGCGTAGGCGTTCTTTATCTTAAAGCCGTTGCCCTTGGCCTCGAGGGTCCAGATGCCGTAGGGGTCGATGCCCTGGTCCATGGTGCGGATGGAGCGGACGGCCAGGCCAGCGGGGTCGGCACGGCGGTAGCCGTAGCGGTCGCTGTGGGCGTCGAAGATGATGTAGCTCTTGCCGTCTTCCACGGTCTCGACCTGCTCGGCCAGGCGGGCGGCACCGAGGTAGGCGTCGGTGGTGTAGGTGGCGGTGAGGATGGTGTCGCTGACAACGGCGAGGGTGCTGCCCTCGGCCACACCGGCGGTGCCGAAGCGGAAGTGGGGCACGTCGGGCCAGCTGACGGTCAGCGACTGGCCAACGGGAACACTGACGTCCTGCTTGTCGATGAGGGCGCCCGAGGCGTCGGTCAGGACATAGGTCACGCTGTAGGCGGTGCGCTCATAGACGGCAATCTGGCGGTCGGCATTGGCCTCGTCGGCGGTGAGGCTGATCAGACTGAAGTTGGGGATGGCGGGGGCAAAGGCGCTGAGGGGCTGGTCGGTCACGACGGGCACACTGCGCTGCTTGGTGTCGAGGGCGTTGCCGTCCTTGTCCCGGCAGACGAAGGTGATGGCCTTCACCTCGGTAAAGGCCCAGCCTGTGCCCTGCCGGCGCAGGGTCTGACCGCCGTCGATGGTGGGACCGGAACTGACGTTGCCGGCATAGGCATCGGCCGTCTCGGGCACGGGGAAGAGGGCTTTGCCTTCGGAGGCGAGGGTGAAGTCGGTCTCGGCGGCATTGAAGGCGGCGGTGATGCTGTGCTGGCCAGAGGCGACGGCGACGGGGTAGCCCTTGCGCGAGACGAAGGAGGCGGCGGGGCTGCCGATGTAGCGGCCGGTGGCGACGTTGCTCAGGGTGAGGGTCTGCGTGCCGTCGTCGGCGAGGCTGGTGCTCTCTACGCGCCAGGCGTCGCTCTGAAAGGTGGCCGTGCCGTGGGTGAGGCGGGCCTTGCCGGCGACGTCGGTCAGGGCGATGCCCTCAAAGCCTTCGACGGTGTTGCTGATGCGGTAGGTCTTGCCGGCTTCGGGACGGCCGAACGAGGCCTTGAAGGCGGCATAGGCTTCCTTGACTTGGGCAGCATAGGCGGCGAGCTGCTCGTCGGTCATGGTGTCGGGGTCGTTGCCCTCGACAAGGGCCTTGAGGGCGTCGGTGCTCTCTTTGCTGTAAGCGCCTATAAGCGCCTGACCCCCGGCGTAAGTACGCGCGAGGGGCAGGATTTCATTGATTTCTTCAAGCATCGATGTGAGGTCGGCGTCGCTGGCCAGCGTAAACATGGGCTTGAGCAACCACAGACCGCCGTTGCCATCGGTGGGGTTGGGATAGACGTTGACGGAGAAGCCTTGGCCGGAGGCGGCGGCATTCATGTAGGTGTTGGTGATGGACGTGCTGCGCAGGGTGTAGTAGTAGCCGTCGCCGGTGACGCCGTAGCCGCCTTCACCGAGGATGAAGCAGTAGTGCTTGGTGGTGTTGTCGTAGTCCCAGCGGCCGGAGGTGTTGGTGGAGGTGGGCTGGGGCTTGACGGAGCCGGCGGGGATGGCCTTGCATACCAGAGCGTAGCGGCCGGGGGTGGCGGGGTCTTCCTCAAAGGCCCAGAGCTGGTAGTCGTAGGCGGCATCGCCTTCTTCCACCTGGGCGTTCTGCCAGAGGCGGCCGGCCTTGGCGTTCTTGCCGGACTGTGCGGCGATGATGGGCGAGCCCTCGCGGAGCAGTTCCATACAGTTGTTCTGACGGTCGCCGGTGGCGCGGGTCACGAGGCGGTACCAGTAGGCGTGCTTGGCGGTAGAGGCTTTGGGCATGACCATGCTGGTCTCCTGCTTGGCGCCGAGGATGTAGTGGCGGCCGTAGTTGTAGTTGTTGTAGTTGAGCAGGAGGGTGTCGGCGGTGATGCGCTTCTGGAAGTCGGCGAAGTTTTTCTTTGCGCTGGGTGTCCAACCGGCCTCGGCGATGGCGATGAGGCGAGGCAGGGCGAGGTATTCCATGTAGCGGCGGTCGGAGACGTGCTCGGTCCAGAAGGTGCCCTGTACGCCGGTGTAGTAAGGCAGGGCGGTGGCGGAGATATTGCTACCGGCGGCCTCGGTGTTGTAGGTCTTCTCGACAGTGTCGGTACCATCGCCGGCGCCGGCGGGCTCACCGGGGTTGGTGCTCTGCTTGCGGTTGATATAGTAGGGGCCCCACGGGGTGAAGATGTTGTTCATCTTGAGTTCGGCAGCCTTGGCGCATGCCGAAGCGGCCGACGGACTGTAGGTCCAGCAATAGACGGTAGCACCGGTCTGCTTCATGATGTCGAGGTCGGTGCCCTCGGCGCAGATAGCCTCGTTCCACACGGCGATATGGCGGCCCTTGGCGGTGACGTGGTCGCTGAGCTGCTTGATGAAGTGGCTCTGCAGGGCGCGGTAGCTGGTGAGGCCGAGGTCGGCATAGGCTTTCTGGCACTCGGCATTGTTCTGCCAGGCGCTGGTGGGGCATTCGTCACCACCGATGTGGATGCGGTCGGAAGGGAAGATGTCCATGATTTCGTCAAGGATGTCCTTGGCAAACTGTACGGCGCGGGGGTTGGCGACGTTGAGCACGTCGGCCGAGATGCCGCCATCGGTCCATACGGCACGCGAGGCGGAGGGATTGCAGCTAAACTCGGGATAGGCCACGAGGGCGGCGGTGAAGTGGCCGGGCATGTCAATCTCGGGGATGACGTCGATGTGGCGCTCGGCAGCATAGGCCACTACTTCGCGCAGCTGGTCCTGGGTGTAGAAGTAGGGACCGTAGGGCTGGTTGATCCAGTACTGGCCCTTGTCCATGTCGGTCAGGCGACAGTTGGGGGCGACGGAGGCCACGCTGGTGAGCTTGGGGTACTTCTTGATCTCCACGCGCCAGCCCTGGTCGTCGGAGAGGTGCCAGTGGAACTTGTTCATCTTATAGTACGACATGACGTCGATCATGCGCTTCACGTCGTCGAGGCTGAAGAAGTGGCGCGACACGTCGAGCATGAAGCCGCGGTAGCCGAAGCGGGGCTTGTCGATAACGGTCATGGCGGGGATGGCGTAGGTGGTGACGCCGGCGTCGCGCACGGCGGCCATGACGTTGGCGGGGAGCACCTTCTTGATGGTCTGGAAGGCGTAGTAGAGGCCGACGGGGGTCTTGGCCTTGACCTCGGCCTTGGTGGCGCTGACGGTCAGGCGGTAGCCTTCGTCGGGCTGCGTGCCGTCATAGACGACGGTGATGAGGGCGTCGGTGGCGCCGGCGGCAGCGGTGCCGCTATAGCCGGTGGCGTGGTTGACGGCGGCGACAAACTTGGCCACTTCCTGCTGCATGTCGGCCGAGAGGTCGGCGGCATAGCCTACCTTATAGTCGGCGGTCAGCGTCAGCGAACCGCTACCCTTGACCAGGGTGGCAGGCATCGGGGTGAGGTTGATGAAGTCCTGGGCGGCGAGGGTCAGAGGCAACGCCATGAGCAGGAGAATCATTCGGAAAAGTTTGCTTCTCATAGTAATAATGATAGGATTTGAGGTGATGAATAGACTTGTTGAGGGGAAGGCTCTTGGGGCGTTTTGGCCGCTTGGACGGCACGCCGGGCCTTACATGCCACAAATATAGGTTTTTCGACTGAAACGCACAGCAGTCGGCCCCAGTTTTTTTACACGAGCCTGCCCTATCCTATTATATATATAGGTCTGCGAGCAGCGCCACGACGGTGAGGAGGGCGAAGATGACCATGTTGCGCGAGGTGAGGGCGAGCACGCTGTTGAGGGCGCGGCCGCGGCGTATGCGTACCATCGTGCGCCAGGTGCTGACGTGGAAGGGCAGGTACAGGGCGACGGCAAAGGGCGCCCATGTCACGCCCCGGAGCGCCAGGGCGGCGATGCAGAGGTAGCCGGCGATGCCCTGCCACAGGTAGAAGGCGCTGCCGAAGCGGCCGCCGAGGACGGCGATGAGGGTGCGCTTGTGGGCGCGGCGGTCGGTGTGGCGGTCGCGGTAGTTGTTGAGCACCAGCAGGGTGTCGGTGACCAGACCGCTACCGGCGGCGACGAGCCACACCTCGGGACACAGGTTGCCGGCCTGCACGTAGTAGGTGCCGGCCACGGGAACGAGGCCGAAGAAGAGCCACACCAGCAGGTCGCCCATGCCGCAGTAACTGAGCATCGTGGTGTAGAGGAAGGCGAAAACGACGCAGGCGGCACCCAGACCGACCAGCGGCCAGCCGCCATAGGGCAGCAGACAGAGGCCGGCGGCGCAGGCGGCCGTCAGGACGACGGCGATGCCGCGGCGCATGGCACGGGGCGTAATCCAACCCTGGGCGCAGGCTCGCTCGGGCCCCAGACGGTCGGTGCCGTCGGTGCCGCGCAGGTAGTCGAAGAGGTCGTTGATGAAGTTGGCGGCTACCTGCATGAGGGCGGCGAAGAGGATGCACAGCAGCGCGGGCTGCCAAACGAAGGCTTCGTGGCGCACGGCCAACGCCGTGGCGGCCATAACGGGCAGCAGGGCCGCCGTAAGGGTCTTGGGACGGGCGGCCAGCAGCCAGCGGTGGCGGGGAGTGGCGGGACGGTTCAACGCTGGTCGGTAAGATAGGTGAACAGTTGGGTCAGCGAGGCGGGGTCTTTCCAACTCCACCACTTATCGTTCATCAGTCGTTTGAAGGCGCTCTTCATCTCGGGCTTGACAAAGGGCTTGATAGCGGTCTCGTTGGCGGGGACAATCTGGCCCATGATGCTGAAGTAGTACTTGTCTTGCAGGGGGAAGCCGTTCTTCATGCTGTAGTCGGTGGACATGGCCTCGGCAAAGCGTGCGGCCAACTGCCCATCACCGATGTCGGACAGGACATTCTCGCTGCCGGCACACTCGCGGGCCACCTGAGCGCGGTTGATGGTGGTGACGCACAGCAGGTAGTTGTAGGCTTTCTGCGCCACGACGCGCCCCATCTGCTTGTCGTTGACCTTCATGTAGTGGATGCTGTCAAACTGCACGCCGAGGACATTGGCCACATAGGCTTCGAGGATGGAGTCGCCACGCATGAAGCACAGCGTACTGTTTTTCAGCAGGATGTTGGCCTTGACCTTGACGCTGCGGCCGAAGGGCTGGATGACCTTGGCCTCGGTAAACTCGGGGTTGGCGAAGACCGACTTGGTGCGGCGGGTCTCTACCTGCTGCTGGGCGGCGGCGGGCCACAGCAGGACTGCGGCGAGCCAGAGGATGAGGAGGGAGCGAAGGGTTTTCATCGTTTAATCATCGTTGGTGAGGTTGTCTTGACAAATTTGACGCAGGCCCAGCCGTCCATGCTACGGCTATCCACCAGGGTGAGCCCCTGGCGTTCGGCCTCGGCACGGACAACGGGGATATCATCGGTGTAGAAGCCGCTGGTGTAGAGGGCGGCGCCGTCTTTCATGCGGGGCACGTAGAGGTGCATGTCGCGTACCAGGATATTGCGGTTGATATTGGCGATGATGAGGTCGAAGGGCCCCTTATCGGCCAAACAGGTGGCATCGCCCAAATAGACGTCGATACCATCCATGCTATTGAGGGCGATATTCTCGAGCGAGTTTTTCACACACCACTCGTCGTAATCGACGGCTACGCAGTGGCGGGCGCCACGCATGCGGGCCAGGATGGCCAGAATGCTGGTGCCGCAGCCCATGTCGAGGACGTCGAGGCCTTCCATCGTGTCGTCGAGGATGCGCGAGATCATCTGCGACGTGGTGGCGTGGTGGCCTGTGCCAAACGACATCTGGGGGTTGATGAAGATGTTATATTCGGCCGTAGGCACGTCCTTGTGGAAGGTGCCAGCGATGACGCAACGGCCATCGACGGTGAGGGGCTGGAAGTAGTTTTTCTCCCACTCCTCGTTCCAGTCTTTGTCTTCGGCATCGGTGGCGGTGTAGGTGACGGCGACACCGGGCAGAGGGAAGTCGGCAATCAGGGCCTCGACGGCAGCGGCATCGTCGGTAGCGGTGGGGATATAGGCCAGCAGGCGGTCGTCACTGCCTTCGGCGGTGATGATGGGGGCTTCGGGGTCGTCGGTGCGCTGCGCCGTGGGCAGGTCCAGGGCGCCAGGGTGCACAAAACTGTCGAAACCGATGCCGGCCAGCAGGTCGGCCAGGATGTCCTGCGCCGCCTCGCTGGCGGGCGTGAGGACGAAGGTGTATTCGCGGTATTTCATGGGTTTTTTGGGGGGGGCTAGAGGTTCTAGAATATCTAGAAATCCTAGAGAATCTAGAAAATCTAGAAAATCTAGAGAACCTAGAAAACCTAGAGCTTCTATGAGAATCTACATCATGCGTATGCGCCAGGCGGCGGGATAGAGGTTGTTGGCGCGGGTGCCAAGGTTGTTCACGAAGCCCAGGGGCAGGCCGGCATAGGTAGCCACGACATAGCCGCGGGGCGTGCCGGCGGGCAGGGTCAGGGCTTCGCGGCGCAGGTAGGCCAAGGCCTGATCGAGGGGCAGTTCCACGCGGGGAAAGGCGTCAGGGCGCAGCAGGACGGAAAGGGCCAGGGCGTGTGCGGGCACCATCTTGCGTCCCTTCTCCTCCGCCAGACGGGTGCCGACGGCCAGGGTGTGTACGGTACGGGCTATGCGCTGGGCCTCGTCGGCCATGCTCTCGGGGATGGCGGCCAGACCATCGTCGTCGGTGCGGAGGATGCGGTAGCGCTCCTGCCCTTCTATCCACGGGGCGACGCTCTTGGCGCCCTGTGCGACGCCCTTACTGCGAGGGCTGTCCTTGGCGCCTTTGCGGCGGCTGGGGGAGGGTGTCTCGGCGGTCTTGCGGAGCAAGGCGATGAAGAAGCCCTCGCCCCGTGTGCGGTGGGGCATGAAGCGACAGACGGGCAGACCGCGGCCGGTGACGTCGCCGGCTATCCCCCAGGCGGTGTCGGCGGCGAGGGGCAGCACCTCGGCGCCCAGGTGCTGGCATATCCATGCCACGTTGTCTTCGTTCTCGGCGCTGTTGAAGGTGCAGGTGCTATAGACCAGGCAACCGCCGGTGCGCAGGGCGGGCCAGATGTCGGCGATAATGGCGCGCTGGCGCTCGGCACAGGCGGCGGGACTCTGCGCGGTCCATTCGCTGCGGGCATCGTGGTCCTTGCGAAACATGCCCTCGCCGGAGCAGGGCACATCGGCGGCCACCACGTCGAAGAGGCCGGCCAACGGGGCGAAGGCCTCGGGATAGGCTTGGGTGACGACGATGGCGGGGTGTCCCCATTTCTCCAGGTTCTCGCGCAATATCTGAGCACGCTGCCCGATGGGCTCGTTGGCCACGAGCAGACAGTCGTCGGGGAGGAGTGCGCGCCACAGGGTCGATTTGCCGCCGGGGGCGGCGCAGAGGTCGAGAACGCGGCGCGGCTCCTCGGGCAGGGCCTTGGCGGCCAGGGCGATGGCCATCGACGCGGCTTCCTGTACATAGTAGGCGCCGGCATGGAGCAGGGGGTCCTGCGTGAAGCGCGGTCGGCTGGCCAGATAGCGCCCGCCGTCGGCGCACCAGAGGACAGCCCCGTCAACCTCAGCGGGCAGTGACGGTGCGGGCTTTAGCGGATTGAGACGCACGCTGACGGGCGGCGTACCATCGAGGGCGGCGCACAGCGCATGGGCCTCGGCATCACCGAGCAGCACACGGGTGTGCCGCACAAAGGCGTCGGGCAGGGGAAGGACCGGCGCAGCGTACTGAGAAACGGAGGTCTGCATAGCAAGGGCAAAGTTACCACTTTATTTTTGAACAACAAGCACATTGGCACCCTCACACCAGCAACGCACAGCACAACGCACAGCACCGCACAGGGCACATTGGCACCGCACAGCACCGCTCAACGCGCGAAAAAGGACACAGGCGGGTTTTTCTAAGGGGCCAAGCGTGGCCGTCTGCAAACATTTGTTTACCTTTGCAGTGGCTTATGCCCGCCTAAGAAGACTAATATAAACCCAATCTATATGGAATCCCTAATCAAAATCGTCAACGACCCTGCTTCCATCGCCCATCTGATGGTGCTCTACGCGCTGGTCATCAGTCTGGGTGTGAAGTTGGGAAAGATCAAGTTTGGAGGCATCGCTCTGGGCGTGACCTTCGTGCTCTTCGTCGGCATCCTGGTGGGACACATCTACAACACGTGGATTGTTGATGCCACGGGTGCGACCATCAATCACGCGGGGCAGAAGGCGCTCATCGACTTTGTCAAGGAGTTTGGCCTTATCCTCTTTGTCTATTGCATTGGCCTACAGGTGGGTCCGGGCTTCTTCGCCACCTTCAAGAAGGGCGGCGTGGGCATGAACATGATTGCCGTGGGCATCGTGGCGCTCAACGTGCTGGTGATGCTGGGCCTGTGGTTCCTCTGCTACCCGCAGAACAACAACAGCATTGCCATGATGGTGGGCACGATGTATGGTGCCGTAACCAACACACCGGGTCTGGGTGCTGCCAACTCGGTGGTCAACAGCGATCAGTACAACTTTGACGGCGGTATGCCCGACTTGGCATCATCCTACGCCTGCGCCTACCCGCTTGGCGTCGTGGGCATCATTCTGGCCACCATCGCCATACGCTTCCTCTGCAACATCAGCCAGGAGAAGGAACAGGAGAAAATACGCCTGGAACAGGAAAGCAACCCCCACGCCACGCCCAAGCACCTCATCCTCAAGGTGACCAACAAGGCCGTGCTGGGACGCTCGCTGCAGGACCTCCACTCGTTCCTCAAGCGCGAGTTCATCGTATCGCGCTGCTTCAAAGACGGCGAGATGTTCGTGCCCACAGGCAAGACGATGCTCGAGATTGGCATGGAGATTCACCTGGTCTGCGCCGAAGACGAGGCCGAGAGCATCACATCGCTCATCGGCGAACAGGTGGACCGCGAATGGACGCCCAACGTCCAGGAGGCCAAATATGTGTCGCGCCGACTGGTCATCACCAAGGACCAAATCAACGGCAAAACCTTCGGACAGCTCCACTTCAACTCCATCTACGGCGTCAACGTCACCCGCGTCACACGTAACGGCATGGAACTCTTCGCCGACCGCAACCTCCGCCTCCAGGTGGGCGACCGTCTGCTCGTCACCGGACGCGAGGAGAACGTAGAGCAGGTGAAGAATGCCATCGGCGACAGCGTCAAGCGTCTGGACCACCCCAACGTGGGCGCCATCTTCTTCGGCATCATGCTGGGTGTCATCGTAGGTCAGATCAACTTTGGCGCGGGCATGAAACTGGGTCTGGCGGGCGGTCCGCTCGTCGTAGCCATCCTTATGGGTGCCTTCGGCTACCGCTTCGGCATCAACACCTACACCTCGACGGGGGCCAACCTCATGCTCCGCGAAGTGGGTCTGCTGCTCTTCCTCTCGAGCGTCGGCATACAGGCTGGTGCCAAATTCTGGGACACCATCTGCGGCGGCGGCTACCACTATGTATGGCAGGGCTTCCTCATCACCATCATTCCCATCCTCATCATGGGCGTCATCGCACGCAAGGTGCTCAAGTTGAACTACTTCACGCTGATGGGTCTCATCGCGGGCTCGAACACCGACCCCCCTGCACTGGCCTTCGCCAACCAGACGGCGGGCAACGATGCCCCGGCCGTAGGCTACAGCACGGTCTATCCGTTATCCATGTTCCTGCGTATCGTCATGGCCCAGGTGGTGCTTCTGCTCTTCCTGAGCTGACGCGCGCCGCACGGACGGCCGGCAACGCATATCCTCAACGCAAGGGCCGCCCTCGCATCTGCATGCGGGGACGGCCCTTGCGCCTTTCTTCCTCTCCCCCACCCTCTTCCCACACGCTTTCACGATGACGCAATCTCTCAAAGAAAAAACGGCGAAAGGCCTCCTGTGGGGAGGCATCAGCAACGGCGGACAGCAGGTGCTCAACCTGGTGTTCGGCATCTTCCTGGCACGCCAACTCAGCGCGGCCGACTACGGCATGGTGGGCATGCTCACCATCTTCGGACTGCTGGCCACGGCGCTGCAGGAAAGCGGCTTTATCTCGGCCCTCAACCGCAAGAAGGATGTCACGCAGGCCGACTATAACGCGGTCTTCTGGTTCAACATCCTCTGCGCCGCCACGCTCTATATCCTACTGGCTGCCGCCGCACCGCTCATCGCCCACTTCTACCACGACGAGCGCCTCATCCCCCTGGCGCGCCTGACGTTCCTCAGTTTTCTCATCGCCTCGTTCGGCACAACACCACGCGCCTACCTCTTTCGCCACATGATGGTCAAGCAGAGCGCAGCCATGCAACTGGCGGCCATCTTCGTCAGCGGCGTGGTGGGCGTCACCCTGGCCTACTGCGGATGCGCCTACTGGGGACTGGCCATACAGAACATCGTCTATTGCCTGCTCACCACCGTCTTCGCCTGGTGGATGTCGGGCTGGCGCCCCACCCTGCGCATCGACCTGCGCCCGCTGCGGGGCATGATTGGCTTCAGTTCGCGCCTGCTCATCACCAATGTGTTCACGGGCATCAACAACAATATCTTCTCCATCTTCTTCGGCCGCTTCTACGGCGACCGTCAGGTGGGCCTCTACACGCAGGCCAACAAATGGACGGGCCAGGGCTACAGTTTCCTCATCGGTATGCTTTGGGGCGTGACGCAGCCTGCCTTCGCCCGTCTGACGGACGACGTGGAGCGCCAGCGCCGGGTATTCCGCAAGATGCTGCGCTTCGTGGCCTTCGTGTCGTGCCCCGCCCTCTTTGGCCTGGCCCTTATCGCCCCCGAGTTCATCACCATCCTCATCACCGAGAAATGGCGCGACAGCATCCCCCTCATGCAGATGCTCTGCGTGGGCGGCGCCTTCATCCCCATCGCCACGTTCTATAGCAACTATATCGTGAGCCAGGGCCGCAGCCAGTGGTTCATGTGCATCACCATCGCCCTGTGTGTGGCCCAAACGCTGTCGGCCGTACTGCTGCGCGCGGAGGGTGTCACGGCCATGGTGGTGGTTTATGTGGTCCTGGGCGTCCTGTGGGTGCCCGTGTGGCATTTCTTCGTCCGCCGCCTCATCGGCATCTCGTTCCGCCAGGCGCTGGCCGACATCGCGCCCTTCGTCTTGACGGCGGCAACAGCAGCAGCCATCGCCTGGGTGGTGGCAGAGCCGCTGACCAACCTCTACCTCTCGCTTGTGGTCAAAGCGGCGGTGGCGGTGGCGGTCTATGTGGCCTTCATGCTCCTCTTCCGCGTCGTCGTCTTCCGCGAGA
>CAMGHE010000006.1 GCA_946055775.1 uncultured Bacteroidales bacterium | reverse complement strand
AAACTGGGCGATGCCGAAGAACTGGTGATCAGTATGGATTGATCATCCTATGTAGTTGTCCGACAATAACATCCGACAACAAGGACAACTTGTCGGTCCTCCCAATTTTCCCAAGGCCCTTGGGAATCGTGTTCCCTGTCTTGTACTGATATAGGTAGACACATTTAGTAACCATTATAAATATCCAACTAAATGAGTCGCAAAAACCGTAAGTACAGTGAGGAGTTCAAGCTGTCAGTTCTTCGCGAGTACTATGTCTCTGGTATGAGCAAGAGACAATGTGTGAAGCAATTTGGATTAAGCGGCCACCGCATATTAAATATGTGGATAGCCCGTTATCAATCCGAAGAAGAGTTCTTATCTTTGCCATCTAACCCAAACGACGAAACTATGGGCAATCGTAGCAAATCAGATTTCAAAGAAGAGAACATCCAGTTGAAGAAGCGCATCCGTGAATTAGAGAAGGCGCTAGAGTTTTCCCGTCTGGAGACAATGGCCCGAGACATGATGATAGACAAGGCGGAGGAATACTTTGACATTGTCATCAGAAAAAAATCTGGGGCCAAGTAGCAACGGAACTGGTCAGCAAGGACAAAATGAAAGTAGCCCTTGCATGCCGGTTATTTGGCCACTGCCGTCAAGCCTTCTACCAGTCGAAGGCAGACTTCAAGAAGGAGATCGAGAATAAACGCAGAATTGTCGATGCCGTCAGGGATATTCGTACAGAAGACCCCCGCATCGGCGGCTATAAGTTGTGGCTGATGCTCACCAACATGTTTGGCCACGAACTTGTGCCTGGACGTGACCGTTTTTTTACACTCCTGCGCCGCAAGGGGCTGATGCTTCCCAAACCCAAGCCCCGCCACACGACCAACTCCAACCATCGTTATCACAAATGGAAGAATCTGATAAAGAATTATATGCCTGTTTCAGCAAACCAGCTTTGGGTTGCAGACATCACCTATATCGCCCTGACCAACGGCGACGTATGCTA
Source organism: uncultured Bacteroidales bacterium (assembly GCA_946055775.1). Lineage (GTDB taxonomy): Bacteria > Bacteroidota > Bacteroidia > Bacteroidales > Bacteroidaceae > Alloprevotella. The sequence continues at coordinate 36,772 of CAMGHE010000006.1, read as the reverse complement.
CCTGCACCTCGTTACCGATGCCTATTCTCGCAAGATAGTGGGATGGATTCTTGCCGACACCCTAAAGGCATCCGCCAGCATGCAAGCCCTGCAGATGGCCATAGACCAGGCCGCCGCCATGCACGGCAGCGATAATCTCACAGGCCTTGTCCATCACTCCGACCGTGGCGTGCAATACTGTTGTGACGCATATGTGGCCATGCTGAAGGAACACGGAATATCCATTTCAATGACAGAAGACTACAATCCCACAGACAACGCCATAGCAGAACGTTTCAACGGCATACTGAAGACAGAAAGCATTTATCCGCAAAAGCAGCTTCCCACGAAGGAACAGGCATGCGACATTATTTCGCGGTTCATCCATTTCTATAATAATGAGCGTCCCCACATGAGCCTTGGCTACAAAACGCCAGCCGAAGTACACATGGAACAGGGTATGCAGCGGAAGATGTGGAAAGAGAAAAAATATAAGCAGGAAGAATGCCAACAATGAAAAAAACCGTCTATCTTTGTGATGCCGAACAGACGGTCCGGTTGAAAGCGTATGCCGGCAAACCTGACCAGAAGACTGGAGCCCCATCGAGGGGCTTCCAGTCTTTGCCGAACAGACGGCCCGGTCTCTTGCATGTCCGGCAGCCTGAAGCGATGTGTCAACAGAATCAGCACGTAATTCAAGATTGTGTCTAGCGAATCAGTATGGCTAACACATAAGTGTCTACTGTTTCAGGTAATGTAGAAAGAAAGTGTCTAGTGAAATCAGGAAAAGACAGCCCGCGGCTGGCACTTCGATTGCCCGCGGCTGGCACTTCGATTGCCCGCGGCTGGCACTTCGATTGCCCGCGGCCGGAGAATTTTCACAGTCCAAAGCAGGCTGCGGAAGAAACAGACGATATATCGCCATCCACGCGGCAGGCATTGAGGGGCGACTGAGAAAAAATCATTACCTTTGCCCGAACATTAAGGAGAAGGACCCGCATGGCCCTCTCTCGTGCTTTCCTCACCACAGCGAAAGGAGGCAGAGCGCGGAAAGCCTTCTCCCCATACAAAACAACAGACAAACACTCTATGGAAACTTTCAAGGACGTCATATCCGCCGACCAACCCGTATTGGTCGATTTCTTTGCCACATGGTGTCAGCCATGCAAGATGATGCACCCCATCTTGACGCAGGTAAAAGAGGTGCTGGCCGACCGCATACGCATTATCAAGGTGGATGTGGACAAATACAACGCCACGGCAAGCCAGTACGGCATACAGTCGGTTCCCACGCTGATGCTGTTCAAAGGCGGCGAGGTGCTGTGGCGAACAAGCGGCGTGATCCCGAAAGCAGAACTATTGTCCACGCTCGACCCGTTTTTGAGATGAATGCTATGGAACATGAAGACAAAGTTGTTGTCGTGACGGGCGGCGCACATGGCATCGGGAAATGCATCGCTGAGGCGTTTCGCAAGGACGGCGCTGCCGTAGCAGTAGTTGACGTGCGCGAGGGCAGCCACTTCGTTGGCGACATTTCCAAAAAAGAGGTGCTGGAAACCTTTGCCCACGACGTCGTCAGCCGATACGGCAAGGTAGATGTCATAGTCAACAATGCCCTGCCGCTGATGAAGGGTCTGGACGAGTGCACGTGGGAGGAATTTCAGTATGCCTTGGCCGTTGGCGTGACGGCGCCCTTCTATTTGGTCAAACTGCTGGCGCCCAATCTTAGCCAAGGCGCCTCTATCGTGAACATCTCGTCCTCACGCTACCGCATGAGCCAGCCGCAGACAGAAAGTTACACGGCAGCCAAGGGGGGCATAGCCGCCCTCACGCACGCCCTGGCCGTCACGCTTCGCGGCAAGGCAAGGGTCAACGCCATCTCACCGGGGTGGATTGATACGGACTTCAAGGCGTACGACGGTCCCGACGCCGCCCAGCAGCCCGCAGGCCGCGTTGGCCATCCGATGGACATCGCCAACATGGTGCTGTATCTCTGCTCCGACAAGGCCGGATTCATCACGGGCGAAAACATCTGCATCGACGGGGGCATGACACGGCAGATGATTTATCACGGCGAGCATGGCTGGACGCTGGCAGAATAGTGCACAAGGCAAGATGATGACTGAACGCGCAGAAAACGGTTGTCGCCCCCCGATGACACCCCGACGCATCAAGGAAGAAAAGGCGGTGGTGGAGCAGATGATTCGTCTGTACTGCCGCAAGCACGAGGCCCATGCCCGGCTGTGCCCGGAGTGCAAGGAACTGTTGGCCTATGCCCACCGTCGCCTTGACAGATGCAGGTATGGCGCGCACAAGCCCACATGCCGGAAATGCCCCGTCCACTGCTACCGACCCGATATGAAGGAAAAGATAAGGACGGTCATGCGCTGGTCCGGGCCACGCATGATGCTCTGTCATCCCCTGGCCGCCATCCGCCATTTGCTGCGCGAACTCACAGCCGGCCGTCAGTAAATACGGCAGCCGCGGCTGCACACCATACTTTTCGGTACGGCCTTTTGCCGTTGCCATGAAATTGTTTACTTTTGCTCTTCGAAAAACAAGCCAGCATGATACCTGTACAATTCATAACCCAAGCCTACGGCTCCATCGACCACGAGACGTCTGCCCTTCAAGCCCTTGAAGGCGGCTGCCAATGGATTCAGCTCCGTATGAAAGACTGCGATGACAGCGAGGTGGAACCCATCGCGCGCCGTCTGCTCAAGGCTTGCCACGAACATAATGCCACCTTCATCATCGACGACCGCGTCGCGCTCTGTCAGCGCATAGAGGCCGACGGCGTCCACCTTGGACGTCACGACATGCCCGTCAACGAAGCGCGGGCCATCCTGGGCCAGGGCTTTATCATCGGCGCCACAGCCAACACCATCGACGACATCCGCACACTCTGCCAGACAGATGCCGACTATATCGGCCTTGGGCCTTTCCGCTATACCACGACCAAAGCCAACCTCGCGCCCCTCATCGGCCTTGACGGCTATCGCCAAATCATGCAGACCATGCAGGACGAGGGACTGACCATGCCCATCTGTGCCATCGGCGGCATCACGGCAGACGACGTGGTGCCCCTCATGCAGACCGGCATACATGCCATCGCCGTCAGCGGCACGGTGGTGCGGGCAGCCCAACCCGCGCAGGCCATGCACGACCTTATCCATGCCATGTAGGCGCTCACCGCCCGGGCCTTCTCCTCCTTCCCCCACCTTCGATAACCCCCTTCTGTAGTGATTATGCAAGATAACATACGCATCCAATATCCTGCCAGCGAGAAAGTGTTTCTCAAAGGCACACTCTTTCCCGACCTTAAAGTGGCCATGCGCCGCGTGAGCCAGAAGCCCACCGTAACGAAGGACGAGCATGGCAACAAGCATTTTCAGGAAAACCCTCCTATATATATATACGACACCAGCGGCCCCTACAGCGACCCGAAGGCCGACATTGACCTGAAGCGCGGTCTGCCGGCGCTGCGCACGCCCTGGATTCTGGAGCGTGGCGGCGTGGAACTGCTACCCGAGCCTACGTCAGACTACTGCCGTCAGCGCCTGGCCGACCACGCGCTGGACCACCTGCGCTTCGGCGAGCGTGCGCCCATCCGCCGCGCACTGCCCGGCAAGTTGGTGACGCAGATGGCGCTGGCCAAGGCGGGCATCATCACACGCGAAATGGAGTATGTGGCCATTCGCGAGAATATGGACTGCGCCGCCCGCGGCATCGAGACGCACATCACGCCCGAGTTCGTCCGCAGCGAGGTGGCTGCCGGCCGTGCCGTCATTCCGGCCAACATCAACCACCCCGAGGCTGAGCCCATGATTATCGGCCGCAACTTCCTGGTGAAAATCAATACCAACATCGGCAACTCGGCCACCACATCTACTATCGACGAGGAGGTGGAGAAGGCCGTGTGGAGTTGCAAGTGGGGCGGTGACACCCTGATGGACCTCTCGACCGGCGCCAACATCCACGAGACGCGTGAATGGATTGTGCGCAACTGCCCCGTCCCCGTCGGCACTGTGCCCATGTATCAGGCTATGGAGAAGGTCAAGGGCAAGGCCGAAGACCTGACGTGGGAACTCTTCCGCGACACGCTCATCGAGCAGTGCGAGCAGGGCGTCGATTACTTCACCATCCACTGCGGCATCCGCCTCAAGAATGTGCCCCTGTCACAGGGTCGCATGACGGGCATGGTCAGCCGCGGCGGTTCCATCATCTCGGAATGGTGCATGAAGCACCAGCGAGAGAGTTTCCTCTACGAGCACTTCGACGACATCTGCGACATCTGCGCGCAGTACGACACGGCGCTCTCTCTTGGCGACGGTCTGCGCCCCGGCTCGATTTACGACGCCAACGACGCGGCACAGTTTGCCGAACTCGACACGATGGGCGAACTGGTCCAGCGGGCTTGGGCCAAGAATGTGCAGGCTTTCATCGAAGGCCCCGGCCACGTGCCCATGCACAAGATTCGCGAGAACATGGAGCGCCAGATTGAGAAATGCCACGGCGCACCATTCTACACCCTCGGTCCGTTGGTCACCGACATTGCGCCGGGCTACGACCATATCACGTCGGCCATCGGCGCCGCACAGATTGGCTGGTTGGGAACGGCCATGCTCTGCTACGTCACGCCCAAGGAACACCTGGCGCTGCCCAACCGCGACGATGTGCGCGCCGGCGTGGTGACCTACAAACTGGCTGCCCATGCGGCCGACCTGGCCAAGGGGCATCCCGGCGCCCAGGTGCGCGACGACGCCCTGTCGAAGGCCCGCTACGAGTTCCGCTGGAAGGACCAGTTTAACCTGAGCCTTGACCCCGAACTGGCAGAGAAATACTACCGCGAGGCGCACTACGAGAACGGTGACTTCTGCACCATGTGCGGTCCCAACTTCTGCGCCATGCGCATCTCCCACCGTCTGGCCCACTGCGACGACGACAAGCAGCCTGAGTAAATAAGGGCTACCGCCTCGCTTCATCCCCACCCCCACTTCACCCGCCTCTCCATTATCCCTCATACGTCCACAACCCCCATGCGCGACTTCGTTCACCTTCACGTACATACCCAATACTCCCTCCTCGATGGCCAAGCCTCTATCCCCGCTCTGGTGGATAAGGCGTTGGCCGACGGCATGAAAGGCATGGCCGTCACCGACCATGGCAACATGATGGGCATCAAGGAGTTTTTCAACTATGTCTGCAAGGTGAAGGGCAAAGCCAAGGGGGCGCTGGCCGAGGCGAAGGCCAAGTTGGAACAACTCGACGCCGGCACGCTGGAAATACCTGCCGACACTACCGCCGACGCGCTGCGACAGAGCCTGGAGGCCGAGGTGACCAAGCAGGCCCCCCGCGCGGCTTTCATGCCCATCTTCGGCTGCGAGATGTATGTGGCCCGCCGTGGCGACAAGACGCTGCGCGAGGGCAAGGTGGACCAGTCGGGCTGGCACTTGGTGGTGCTGGCCAAGAACGAGCAGGGCTACCACAACCTCATCCGCTTGGTGTCGCGCTCATGGGTGGATGGCTTCTACATGCGTCCGCGCACCGACCCGGCCGACCTGGAGCAGTTTCACGAAGGTCTCATCGTCTGCTCGGCCTGTCTGGGCGGCGAGGTGCCGCGCAAGATTCTCGACGGCGACATTGACGGCGCACGCCAAACCATTGCTTGGTACAAACGTGTCTTCGGCGACGACTACTACCTGGAAATCCAGCGCCATCAGGTCACGGACAGCCGCGTCCGTGCCAACCGCGATACCTACCCCCTGCAGCAGCGTGCCAACGCCATCATCATGCAGTTGGCCGAGGAGACGCAGACCAAGGTGCTCTGCACCAACGACTGCCACTTTGTCAACGAGGAGAACGGCGAGGCCCACGACCGCCTCATCTGTCTGGCTACGGGCAAGGACCTCGACGACCCCTCGCGTATGCTCTATACCAAGCAGGAGTGGTTCAAGACGCGCGCCGAGATGGAACAGGTCTTCGCCGACGTGCCCGAGGTGATGGACTGCACCATGGAGGTGCTGGCCAAGGTGGAGGCTTACTCCATCGACCACGCGCCCATCATGCCCAACTTCGACATCCCGGCCGACTTCGGCACAGAGGAGGAGTATCGGCAGAAGTACAGCTACGAGGACCTCTACAACGAGTTCACCTGCGACGAGAATGGCAAGGTGGTGCTCTCGCGTGAAGACGGCGAAGCCAAAATCAAGAAACTGGGCGGCTACGAAAAGCTCTACCGCATCAAGCTCGAGGCCGACTACCTGGGCAAACTGGCCTACGAAGGAGCGGCCAAGCGCTACCCCATGCCGCTGACCGAGGAGGTGGACGACCGCCTGCGTTTCGAACTGCACATCATGAAGACCATGGGCTTCCCGGGCTACTTCCTCATCGTGCAGGACTATATCCGCGCGGCCCGCGAAGAACTGGACGTCAGCGTCGGTCCCGGCCGTGGCTCGGCGGCCGGCAGTGCCGTGGCCTACTGCTTGGGCATCACGCAGGTCGATCCCATCAAGTACGACCTGCTGTTCGAGCGCTTCCTCAACCCCGACCGTATCTCCCTGCCCGATATCGACGTCGATTTCGACGACGACGGTCGCGGCCGCGTGCTCTCGTGGGTGACGCAGAAATACCACGCCGAAAACTGTGCGCACATCATCACCTACGGCACGATGGCCACCAAACTGGCCATCAAGGACGTGGCACGCGTGCAGAAGTTGCCCCTCGACATCAGCAACCGCCTGTGCAAGGCCATCCCCGACAAACTGCCCGAAGGACCGGACGGCAAGGTGCCCAAGATGAACCTGCCCAACGCCATCGCAGCCATTCCCGAACTGCGCGAGGCCGAAGCATCGTCCGACCCCTTGCTGCACGACACCATCCGCTACGCCAAGATGCTGGAGGGCAACGTGCGCAACACGGGCGTCCATGCCTGCGGCTTCATCATCTGCCGCGACCCCATCTCCGACTGGGTACCGGTCTCCACGGCCGAGGACAAGGAGACGGGCGAGAAGGTGGCCTGTACGCAGTATGAAGGCCGCGTCATCGAAGAAACGGGCCTTATCAAGATGGACTTCCTCGGCCTCAAGACGCTGTCCATCATCAAGGAGGCGGTGCAGAATATCTACGAGAGCCTGAACGTGCGCGTCGATATCGACAAGATTCCCATCGACGACCCCGCCACCTACCAGCTCTACTGCAACGGCAGCACCATTGGCACGTTCCAGTTTGAATCGACGGGTATGCAGCGCTATCTCATCGACCTGCAGCCCTCGACCTTCGAGGACCTCATCGCCATGAACGCCCTGTACCGCCCGGGGCCCATGCAGTACATCCCGCAGTTTATCAAGCGTAAGCACGGCGAGGAGCCCATCGTCTATGACCTGCCGTGCATGGAGAAGTACCTCAAGGACACCTACGGCATCACCGTCTATCAGGAGCAGGTCATGCTCCTCTCACGCGAGATTGCCGACTTCACCCGCGGCGAGAGCGACGCCCTGCGTAAGGCGATGGGTAAGAAACTCATCGACAAACTGAACCACATGTACCCCAAGTTCATCAAGGGCGGTACAGCCAAGGGGTACGACCCCAAGGTCCTTGAGAAGATTTGGGAAGACTGGCGCGCCTTCGCCTCCTACGCCTTCAACAAGAGCCATGCCACCTGCTATTCGTGGGTAGCCTACCAGACGGCCTACCTCAAGGCCAACTATCCCGCGCAGTACATGGCCGGCGTGATGAGTCGAAGTCTGGCGGACATCCGCACCATCACCAAACTGATGGACGAGTGTAAGTCGATGGGCATCCGCACCCTCGGCCCGCACATCAACGAGAGCCGCGAGAAGTTTAGCGTCAACAGCCACGGCGACATCCGCTTCGGCCTGGCCGCCATCAAGGGCGTCGGCGGTGCCGCGGTGCAGTCTATCCTCAACGAGCGCAAGGCGCACGGTCCCTATAAAGACATCTACGACTTCGTGGAGCGCATCAACCACGCCACCGTCAACCGTAAGTGTCTGGAGAGCCTGGCGCTGGCCGGCGCCTTCGACGAGTTTGACACCATCACACGCGAACAGTACGTCGCCGAAAACCCCGCCACCCGCACCTCCTTCATCGAGGACCTCATCCGCTACGGCCGCCATGTGCAGGAGGAGAAGGCTCAGGCCGTCGCCAGCCTTTTCGACGGTTTCGCCGAAGCCGCCATTGCCCACCCCATGCCGCCCAAGGGCATCGTCACGTGGAGCGACCTGGAGCGCCTCAACCACGAGCGCGACCTCATCGGCATCTACATCTCAGGCCATCCATTGGACAAGTATGCCGTCATCGTAGAGCACGCCACAAGTATGAAGGCCGCCCAACTGGTCGATGCCTCCGACTATGCCAATACCGAGGTCACTATCGCAGGCATCGTCACCGCCGTACAGACGGGACGCGGCAGGGACAACCGCCCCTACGGCACGGTCTATATCGAGGATTACAGCGGTACGGGCGACTTCCGCCTGTGGAGCGACGAGTGGGCACGCTGGGGCGGCTATTTTGCCGAGGGCAATATCGTCTTTATCAAGGCCATGTATAAGCCCAGACGCTATAACCCGGCCATCTGCGACATCAGCATCGGGCAGGTGGAGTTCCTGCCCGACCTCATCAAGCGCTGCCGCCTGACGCTGCACGTCAATATCCGCATCGACCTGCTCAACGACAGCACGGCCGAAGAACTCGCCGCTAAACTGTCGGCCCCTTCGCAGCAATCCGCAAGCCAAAAGGCGGAGAGCACTACGCCACCCTGCCGCTTAGAGGTCGATTTCAAAGACCCGCTGCGCCGCATCCATATTCCTATGACCTCAGCCCTGAACAACATCACCGTCGATCGCGACCTGCTCCAGTTGCTCGACCAGGAAGAGGCCATCAACTACAGCGTACAAATTGCGTAGGCCATTCATGGTTAAATACTATTGCTGTCCGGTACAAGTTTTGCGGGGCGGCGGGAGTGTATCAAAATGAAGATGTTTGAGCGACGGGGCCCGCTAGGAGGTGTCGCTCCGCAAATTCCCCCTTGAGAGCATTTTGACACACACTCCAAACCCGACGCAGGCGGGTTTGCCCCAAGCCCAGGGTCAGCGACCGAAGGGAGCGCCACCCTGAGTAGACCACCAAAGCCTATAATCGCTGTGACAGCAACGCCAACGGCCAGGCGTTTCTTGCGCCGTAGAGAGTAAGGGCGAGACGTACAGAAAAAGGAGGGCAGAAAATGCCGCGCGAGGCTGTATTAGTAGGGAATAAACTTGTCGCATTGGCAAGGTTATTGTATTTTTGCAGAGCATGCAGTGCGTAGCCCCACCGAGCAAGGCGCTGCACCCTCCAGCCATGTCCACACATACGTCGTCCACCATATCAGCCCAATACCGCCGTACGCGTAGCGTCATCCGTGTGCTGTTCGGCATATACCTTTTCCTCTTTCTCTACGGCCCCGGCAGTGACATCCTCGCCCTGGCCCATTGGTATATTGCCCACGGTGTCACCTCTTATAATCCGTTGGCGGGCGCACTCGTCTTGACTGGCTTGGCACTATGGCTGGCCTCGTTCATCGCGCGCCATACGCATTATCGTCCCACCCATTGCGTGCAAGCCTTCGTTCTCCCTTCGGCGCTCTGCGTCGCAGCACCTGGTTTGCTCATCCCCGCCCAGCGCTCCTTGGCTCTGGTCTGCACGCTTCTCGCCATTGTCCTGTGGCTGCTCTGTCTCAGACCCTTCAGCGATACGACGCGCCGCAGCCCTGGCAATCAGGTGTCGGCCACATGGAATGTCACCCCCTATGTTCATCTCTTCATCCTCTTTGCCTATATCGGCATAGCCGGCGTGTTGCCCTCGTCAATCGTATATGAGCAGCGGCTCACTCAGGCTTTGGTACACGGCGAGGATGCCGAACGCTTCGAGGACGCCGGTATGAATGCCCCAATCAGCACCCCCACTCTCACATCCCTGCGTGCCTATGCCTTAGCACAGACCCCCGAAGGGATGGGCAGCCAGTTCTTCACCTATTCTTTAGGAGATGGCGGAGCAACCCAGTTGTTGCTGCGAGATACCTGCGGGCCCCATCGTAAGGCGCTGCACGACACCATCCTCCACGACCTGGGCTTAGACAGCATCGTCGCGCCCCCTTCTCAGGTGGCCGATAGGCTCCGTCTCGCCGCCGAACGCCAGCCGCAAGGCATGGCCCGCGACTACTATCTCTGCGCGCTGCTGCTGGAGCGCGACCTGGAGCGCTTTGCCCACGAACTGCCCCGCTACTATGTGGTATCGGACAGCACACGCCTCCCGGCCCACTATGCCGAAGCGCTTGTACTCTACGACCGCACACACCCTCAGCCAGAGCCCATTTATCCCGAAGCCAGCATCACGGCAGACTATCGCGATTTTCGGGAAATGATGACCCAGAACCGGCATACGTCGCCCGGACTGATATGGGAGAAATATCACAACAAGTACTGGTGGTACTACTACCGCCCCATCCTCATTTCGCAACCGGAAACGAAACCATAAAACCACCGACCCATCATGAACATCCGCAGCATTTGTCTCAGCGTCTTCATGGCCTGCATGAGTCTCACGGCCATGCACGCACAAAGTCAGCAGTGTCCCATCATCCCCCGTCCGCAGCAGGTAACCTATGCCGACGGCTCCTTCTCGCTCTCAGCCGCCACAACCTATCGCTATAGCGGCGGTAAGGAAGCGAGAGAAGTGGCCGAGTATTTCACGAACCGCCTGCAGGCAGACATGGGGCTGACAATCAAAAAGGGTGGCAGCAAGACTTCAGAGGTGCTTTTCGCCATTGACAAAACGGTTGAAGGTGACGAGGCTTACCGCCTGTACATCAGCACCACACGCATTGAAGCGCGTGCCAAAACCAGCACCGGCCTCTTCTATGCCGCGCAGTCGTTGCTCCAGTTGTTGCCCGCCGAAGCCCTGGGCACAATGGCGCCTGCAGCCACCTATACCATCCCCTGCCAGCGCATCAACGATGCCCCGCGCTTTGCCTATCGTGGCGTCATGCTCGACCCCTGCCGCCATTTCCTCACTGTAGAGGAGGTCAAGGCCCAGATTGAACGCCTTGCAGCCTATAAGATAAACCACCTTCACTGGCACCTGACGGAGGACCAGGGTTGGCGCGTGGAAGTCAAGAAGTATCCCCTGCTGACGGAAATCGGCGCCTGGCGCACCGAAGGCGACGGCACTCACTACGGGGGCTATTACACCCAGGACGACGTGCGCGAAGTGGTCAGTTTTGCCGCCAAGCACCACATGGAGGTGGTGCCCGAAATAGAGATGCCTGGCCACGAGATGGCCGCCATCGCCGCCTATCCCTGGCTGTCGTGCAAGGGTGAGGAGACCACGCCGCGCATCATCTGGGGCGTAGAAGACGTGGTGCTCTGCCCGGGACGTGAGACCACCTTCACCTTCCTCAAAGATGTGATAGACGAGATGCTGCCGCTATTCCCCAGCAAACTGTTCCACATTGGCGGTGACGAGTCGCCCCGCGGTGAATGGGCCGCCTGCGACAGTTGTCAAGCACGTAAGAAAGCGATGGGCTATGAGCGCGAGTCGCAGTTACAGAGTTATCTCATCGAGCGCATCGGCAGTTATCTGGCCGAGCACGGTCGCCGACTCGTGGGCTGGGACGAGATTCTCGAAGGAGGCGGTCTGGACACCTCGGCCATCGTCATGTCGTGGCGTGGCGAGCAGGGCGGCATCACTGCAGCCCGCATGAACCACCAGGTCCTGATGACGCCGTCGAGCCACGGTATGTACTTCGACCAGTTCCAGAGCAGTCCGGCGCTCGAGCCCATGGCCATCGGCGGCTACTCTACGCTGAAGAAGGTTTACGACTACGACCCTGTGCCCCAGGTGCTGAAGGACAACGGCAAGGCTGGCTACGTCATGGGTGTACAGGCCAACTGCTGGAGCGAGTATATGCTGGACGTCGCTACGCTCGAATACCGTCTGTACCCCCGTGCTCTGGCACTGGCCGAAGTGGCATGGACACAGCCTGAGAACAAAGATTATGCTGACTTTGAGCGTCGCGTAGATAACGAGGGTGCCCGCCGTCTGCACTATATGGGCGCCACACAACACATACCGCCCGTCGAACAGCAAGGCGCCTGCCTGAACCATGTGGCCTTTACCGACAGCGCTGTAGTCAGCCTCACCACCGTGCGTCCCGAGCGCATTGTCTATACCCTGGACGGTTCAATGCCCAATGAGGCATCCACCACCTATACTACGCCCTTCGTGCTTAAGCAGACAGCCGACGTGCGGTGCGCCGCCATCCTGCCCTGTGGCCTGATGAGCTCCGTACGTACTATCCACTACGAGAAGCAGCAGCCCAGTGCAACCGCACAAACCGACGGACTGCGTCAGGGCATGGTGCTCAGAAAATGGGAGGGATTCCACGCCACGCCCTTCTCACTTCAGAGACACCCTGTCTCGGAGACCAAGCATGTCAACGGCATCGAAGCCCTGCGCCAGCAGAACAAACGCAACAGCGCCATGCGCGGCCTGGCCGACTATGCGGCTCAGGTGGACGGCTACGTCAAGGTGCCCGAGGACGGCGTCTATGAATTTGCCACGAACAATGCCCTGCTGTGGATAGACGGCGTGCTCGTTGTAGATAACTCCACGCTGACCACGCCGCGCCACTGCGTCAACACGGGAACGCGGGCACTGAAAGGCGGCCTGCATAAAATCAGCGTCGTCTTCCTGGGCGGCATCTACAACGGATGGCCCACCTACTGGGACGACGCTACCGTCAAGATACGTCCCTTCACGGCAGATGGAGCCAATAAATGGAGGACCATCACGCACGACATGCTCTTTTGCGACGAGAAATAAGGCCGCCATGTCCTACGGTCTGAGCTCCTCTCCTTTCAACAACTCCCCTTATCCTAAACAACCATGAGATACCTGCAACTACTGGCGCACAGTTTCCCCACCATACCCCGCGTCACGACGGAAATCATCAACCTCGAGGCCATCCTGCATCTGCCCAAACCCACAGAGCACTTCATGGCCGACCTGCACGGCGAGGATGAGGCGTTCCACCATGTGCTGCGCAATGCGTCGGGAAATATCAAGCGCAAGGTCAACGAACTCTTCGGCAACACACTGCGCGAGAGTGCGAAAAAGGACCTGTGCACGCTCATCTACTACCCCGAAGAGCGGCTGGAGATAGCACGCCGTGAGGAGAAGGACCTGGACGACTACTATCAGACGGTGTTGAACCAGTTGATTACCGTCTGCCGCAACGTGTCCTCGAAATATACCCGCTCGAAGGTGCGTAAGTGCTTGCCCAGCGAGTACTCGTACATCATCGAGGAATTGCTCCACGAGAGCAGCGAGGACCACAACAAGCAGGCGTACTTCAACGTCATCATCAAGACCATCATCGATACCCACCGCGCGGACCACTTTATCATCTGCCTGAGTTACCTCATTCAGCGGCTGGCCATCGACCGTCTGCACATTCTGGGCGACATCTACGACCGTGGTCCCGGTGCCCATCTCATCATGGACACACTCTGCAACTACCACCACCTGGACATTCAGTGGGGCAATCACGACATCCTGTGGATGGGGGCAGCGGCGGGCAACCTGTGCTGCGTAGCCGGCGTACTGCGCCTCTCCCTGCGTTATGCCAACACGCGGACCATCGAGGAGGGCTACGGCATCAACATGGTGCCCTTGGCCACCTTCGCCATGGAGACCTACGGCGACGACCCCTGCACGCTGTTCCTGCCCCATATTGAGTCGGGCAGGCAGGCCGACGACGAGAAAGAACGCCGCCTCATCTCGCAGATGCACAAGGCCATCGCCATCATCCAGTTTAAGCTGGAGGGCCAACTGTACCACCTACACCCCGAGTGGCATATGGAAGACCGTGCCCTTCTAGAGCATCTCCGTGCTGACAAGACGACCATCACCATCGGGGGCAAGGACTACCCGTTGCTCGATAGTAATTTCCCGACCGTCAACCCTGCAGACCCTTACGCTCTGACGCCGGCCGAAGACGATCTGATTCACCGCCTGCAACACTCCTTCGTCATCAACGAACGGCTGAAGCGCCATGTGGATATGCTGCTCCACCGCGGCGGCATGTACGGCATCTACAACTCCAACCTGCTGTTCCACGCCTCGGTCCCCATGACCGAAGATGGCCAGTTGCGCGAGGTGACTGTGGCCGGACTGCGCTGCAAAGGGCGGGAACTGCTCGACTGCGTAGAGCGGCAAGTGCGTATGGCCTTCGACAATGAGGAGAACAAGCGGTCGCGTCAGGCCGCCTGCGACTACTTCTGGTATCTTTGGTGCGGGCCCGACAGTCCGCTTTTCGACAAATCGAAGATGGCGACCTTCGAGCGCTATTTCATCGCCGATAAGACCGTACATACCGAAAAACGCGGCGCCTACTACCTGCTGCGCGAAGGGGCCGACGTCTGCGACTTGCTGCTGGACGAGTTCGGCGTGAGCGGTCCGCACCGCCACATCATCAACGGCCATGTCCCCGTCCGTGTGGGCAAGGGCGAGAACCCCATCAAGGCTGACGGCCGCCTGATGGTTATCGACGGCGGCTTTGCCCGCGCCTACCACGACACGACGGGCATCGCCGGATATACACTCGTATTCCACAGCCGCGGCTTCCAGTTGGTGCAGCATGAGCCCTTCTCCTCTACAGAAGAGGCCATCCTCACCGGTACGGACATTCGCAGCACCACGCAGATTGTAGAACTGACCGGTCATCGCATGATGGTGGCCGACACAGACATAGGCCGCGACATCGCCACGCAGATTTCCGACCTGAAGAAACTGCTCAAGGCCTACCGCAAAGGTATTATCAAAGAGAAGAACTGAATCTCTTCTCCCCCACAGGTCTAACCCAACCGATTCAACATACACCCACTCACACCTCATCTCTCATGAAAAGCCTCAGAGAACTTTTCCGCATAGGGCAAGGCCCCTCCAGCAGCCACACCATGGGTCCGCGTCTTGCGGCCGAATCATATCTTTCGCGCCATACGGGCGCGCAACGTTTCCGCGTCACGCTCTACGGCAGTCTGGCCGCCACAGGCAAGGGCCACCTCACCGACTGGGCCATCTATTCCGTCTTAGGCGAAGAACGGACAGAATTTGTATGGCACCCCGACATTGTCCTCCCCTACCATCCCAACGGCATGAAGTTTGAGGTAATCGACGACGAAGGGCAGCCCCGCGCCCCCTGGACGGTATATAGCGTCGGGGGCGGCGCTCTGGCTGAAGAGGGTAAGCAAGGCGTTGAAACGCCTGAGGTTTATCCTCTGAACCGCTTGCTCGACATTAAGCAATGGTGCGAAAGTCAGGGCAAAAGCTACTGGGAGTATGTAGATTACTACGAAGGCCCCGAGATATGGGATTACCTTCGCGAGGTGTGGGGCGTGATGTGCGCGGCCGTCGAGCGAGGCATTGACCACGAGGGTGTCCTGCCTGGCTGCCTGCAGTTGCGCCGCAAAGCCCCCGACTACTATATCAAGGCCATGGGCTACAATGCCAACCTTCAGACACGAGGTTTGGTCTTCGCCTATGCCCTGGCCGTTAGCGAAGAAAATGCCTCGGGCGGGAAAATCGTGACGGCGCCGACCTGTGGCGCCAGCGGCGTCGTACCCGCTGTACTCTACCACATCCAGAAGAGCCGCAAGTTCTCCGATAAGCGCATCCTGCACGCTCTGGCCTGTGCCGGCATCGTGGGTAACGTGGCCAAGAGCCTTGCTTCTATCTCGGGCGCCGAAGCCGGTTGTCAGGCCGAGGTCGGCGTGGCCTGCGCCATGGCTGCCGCTGCCGCCAACTATATCTTCGGCGGAAGTCTGGCCACCATCGAATATGCTGCCGAGATGGGCCTTGAGCACCACCTTGGCATGACCTGCGACCCCATCTGCGGTCTGGTCCAGATTCCCTGCATCGAGCGCAATGCCCATGCGGCGGCACGCGCCCTTGATGCCAACATCTATGCCACCTATGCCGAGGGCATACACCGCATCTCCTATGACAAGGCCGTCGAGGTGATGAAACAGACGGGCCACGACCTGCCGTCGCTCTATCGCGAGACCAGCGAAGGCGGTTTGGCTAAAGAATATATGAAGAAATAATGGCTGGGACGACGGTGGGTCATAATGGCCAATCTGCTTCGTTGCTATCGGCATTCGGGCTTGGTCATGTACTTTAGTACACTCCCTGCGCCCTCAGCCTCAGCGCCTTGCATCTTAGCCATTCTGACGCACCTTCGAGTGCGCGTCAAAATTTGCATTTTGACACACCCTCGCCTTTTACCCCGCAGTTAATAACCTCATCCGTATCAGCCTATCCGACGCCTCAAGCTCATCATACGCACTTTCGCGGCAACGCTGCTCGGTATCTACTTGACGCTGCTGCTCTTTGTCAACCTGCCCATCGCACAATCGTGGTTGGGTGGGCTGGCTTCCCGTTTACTGTCTGACAAACTGGGAACCGAGGTGCGCATTGAGCGCGTACGCATCGGCCTGTTCAATCGTCTGACCCTGCATCAGGTCTGTGTGGCCGACACCATGGGTGACACCCTGCTGCGGGCTGACATCGTCTCGGCGAAGATAGAGTACTCGGCGTTGCTTGAGGGACGTATCGCGCTACGGACGGCTTCCTTGCTGGATGCCGACGTCCGCCTATACCAGCGCAAGGCGGGTGAGGCTCCCAACTATCAGTTTGTGGTAGATGCCCTCAGTAGCAAAGAAAAGAAAGAGCCCTCCAAGACCGACTTCACTCTCGGCTCGCTGATAGTACGCCGCGTCAATGTCCGTTACGACAAGCACTTCCTGCCAGAGACACCGCAGCGCTTCAATGCGTCGCACGTCCGTATATCCAACTTGGATGCCAACGTCAGCCTGAAGCGCCTGACGTCCGACAGCATCAACCTGCGTGTCCGCAGCCTGGCCTTTTCTGAGCAGTCGGGGTTTGAGGTGAAGAAACTGGCCTTCCGACTGGCCGCCGGCCCGGGTAAAGTCTATCTCGGTGGTCTGCACGTCCAATTACCCCACAGCCTGATTCAAGAAGACCTGTGTCAGGTGGAGTGGGACACCAAACGAAAACAGTCGTGGCTGGAGAGCATTTCCTTTGAAGCCGAACTTGCGGGCGCTCGTATCGCCCTTTGTGACTTGGCGCCCTTCCTCTCCTTTCCCCATCAGTGGCTGCCAAATAAGCAGGAAACCACTGAAGATGTGCACACACCCCATTATGCCGGAGTCATCGTTTTAGACGGTCGTTTGGCCATGAGTCAGGGTCATCTACAGGCTCACTCACTCCAGTTGGCGGATGCTGGCGGTGCATGGAAGATGGATGGGCATTTGTCTGCTTCGTTCAAGAACAATTCCATCGAAGATGCGCGCCTCTGGCCCACCAGCGTCAACGTTGACCTTCCGTCTCTCGCCCCGCTTCTCAATGGCAAGTCCAGCCAACTGCTCTCCCGAGTTGGCCGCTTAAGTCTGACCCTTGATGGACGATACCAGCGCGGCGGACGTTATCATCTTGGTGGACGTTTGGGCACGGCCGTCGGCGCAGCCCGTATTTCCCTGGACGGCCTGCAGGATATGGCCACGCTAACCGTTGAGACGGAAAGCCTTATGCTTGACATCCTCCTCGCCGACCCCTCCCTACCCAGTGATATTGCCTTCAGCGCCAGCACCCATTTCCGCCATCAAGGACGCACGCTGCAAAGTGCCGAAACCGATTTACGCCTGTCGCATCTTATCTATAAGGGCCGGGAGCACCGCGAGATTACTGCGCGTGCCGCATGGGACGGCCGTGGTTTCAATACGGAAATCCAGTCGAACGACCCCAGCGCCTTGCTCACGCTCCGCTCGTCTGGCCAGATACAGCGTGGCCGTCTGGAGAATGTGGCCTTTACAGCTGATGTCTGCCACCTCGATGGCAGTCTGCTCCAAAAGGAGTCTGCCGGGCAGTCCACGGTATGGTCGGGACACATCGACGGCCAGATAGACCGCATGACTGGCAAGGACTTCACCGCCTACGTCCAAGTGGCGCACCTTCACAAGCAGATGCCCGACAGCGCGTACCACCTGGACAACATGACGTTCAAGGCATGGCCCACGCAGGTCGGAACGCACGCCGACCTCAGCGCCGACTTTGGGCACATCTCGGCCGAAGGACCTACCGACTGGCGCCTGCTCGCACACCACCTGCAGCGCCTGACGGGCATCTTTTCGGAAGACAAGGCACAGCCAACGGCGGGCCACGCGCCCTCGTGGCAGGTCAGCGCCTATCTGACGCGCGACGACGTCTTCCGCGACCTTTTGTCCCTCCCCCTCGCTTTTGAAGGCCCTCTGACCCTGGAGGGGCGGATAAATACCGCCTCGCGCTCACTGCTCTCGTTCTCAGCCCCCCAGTTGTCTTATGGCGGTGTAGAACTCAAGCGCCCTCGTCTTTACGCCACCTCTGAGCACAGCCGCCTGCACGTCCTTGTTCAGGGAGAGAAGCAGGTGGGCAAAAGCCCGATGTCTTTCGCCATAGAGTCGGACAATAACGCCGACACGCTCCACACCTCGCTGTCGTGGCGCGAACCTCTTGGGAAGTACCACGGCCAAATGGTGGCCAGCACCTTCTCGCAACGCCATGAGGGAGGCACTGACGTCACCACCATCGTCCATTCCACCACGCTGACCATGGCCGACACCCTTTGGCATGTGGCCCCAAGTCGCATCACCTGGACAGGGAAGGGCATCAACGTCGAAGACTTCAACGTCTCGCACGCCAGCCAGTCGCTCCATGTAGATGGACTTCTGGGCAAGACCTCTGCCGATACGCTCCACGCTACGTTGCAGGGTATAGAGGTGAGTTATATCCTCAGTCTGATAAACCTCAAGCCAGTAGCCTTCGCTGGCCGCGCCACTGGACCCGTGACCATCACACCTGCCGACGGTGGCATGGCCATCGCCGGCGACCTCCATATCCCCGACTTCCATTTCAACGAATCGCAGATGGGTGACGCCCGGATTGGCATGCGTATCAACACGGCCGACATGCGTCTTCACTTCGATGCAACGATGGCGGAGGAGAACCTGCGCGGAACGGCCGTACAGGGCTTTGTGGGTATCAAGGAAAAACTGCTGAACCTGCGCATCACCAGCGCAGGCACCGACCTGCGCTTCCTGCGCCGCTACGTCGGCCACCTCTTCCCCGACATCGAGGGCCGCACCACTGGTTTCTGCCATCTCCACGGTACGTTCAAAGACTTGATATTCGAGGGCGAAGAGACCATCGACGCTTTGGCCACAATACCGGCCACGGGCATACGCTACCGCCTCTATGGCGGCACCTTGCAGATGACGCCCGACTGCTTCCGCTTCACCAGCGTCGGCATCAGCGATATGGCATCGGGCACGGGCTTAGTCAATGGCGTCCTGACACACGACCATCTGCGCAACTTTCGCTACGACGTGGGCATAACGGCCCAATCCATGCGCCTCTACGACAAGGGGGCTTCTCCCCTACTCCCCTTCTATGCCACGGCTGTAGGCACAGGCCGGGCGCGTATCTATGGCGCGCCGGGGACCTTCACGGCCGACCTCGAGATGCAGACGGTGCGCGGCACATCCTTCACCTATACCGTTGATAGTCCGGAGACCGACTACGATTTCAGTCTGCTGACCTTCGGCGACAAGCCGCAGGCTGCGGCAACACCGTTGGCCGACCTGCCGCCTGCCGACCATTCGGCTCAGCCGGCAGATGACAAGGGTGCATTCTCTCCTGCCTCAGTCAAAAGTAACGTTGGCGTTGCTGACGCGCAAGAAACGGATATGCGTCTCAACTTCGTCATCGGCGCCACGCCCGAGGCCACGCTCAAGGTCATCACGGACGAGAAGACGGGCAACTATATCCGTCTGCACGGCAACGGCTCACTCCGCGCTACTTGGTACAACAAAGGCGCTTTCCAGATGTACGGCACCTATCATGTGACCGACGGCCTGTACAAACTCATCCTCCAGGATGTCATCCACAAAGACTTTCGTCTGAAGCAGGGCGGCACCATTGTCTTTGGCGGCAATCCCTACGAAGGCGACCTCAACCTCAACGCCGTCTATACCGTGCCCTCCGTATCGCTGGCCGATCTGGGCCTCGACATGGGCGACCGCACCATACGCGCCGACTGCATTCTCAATCTAGGAGGCAAGGTGCGCTCGCCTATCGTGTCCTTTGACCTCGGGCTAACGGGCGCCGGCCCCGAGGTGCAGAATATGGTCAGCCGGCTCTTGTCCAGCGAAGAGGACAAGAACATGCAGGTGCTCTACCTTCTGGGCGTGGGCCGATTCTATAATTATAACTATGCGGCTTCCGAGTCGGCGGCTAACGGCCAAACGCAGAGTAGTGTGGCGATGAAGTCGTTCCTGTCAAGCACCATCAGCGGGCAGATTAACCACTTCATCAGCAATGCTGTAGGAGTCTCCAACTGGACCTTCGGAGCCAACGTCAGCACCGGTCAGACGGGATGGAACGACATGGAGGTTGGTGGTCTGCTCAGCGGCCGCCTCATGGACGGCCGCCTGCTGGTGAATGGCAACTTTGGCTACCGCGACCGCCCTACTGCCAACACGGGCTTCGTGGGCGACTTTGACATCACCTACGCCCTCACGCCCACGGGCTGGCTCAGCGTCAAGGCTTATAGCGAGAATAATGAGCGCTACTTCTCACACGGCGCACTCACCACGCAGGGCGTCGGCCTCATCATGCGACGCGACTTCTTCTCCCTGCGCGACCTCTTCCACCCACAGCGCAAACGCCGTCAGGCCACACCGAAAGGCAAACCCTGAAAAGCCCTGCGTCCTTCGTAATTGTTCACCCCAAAAAATCTCGCGGCCGCCACGCACTATATACCCGCTTTGCTTGCACATTCAAGGGCTTTGCCGTATCTTTGCCGACACTTAGCAAGGCGTTAACGCCATACACGCCCATTTCCCCATCAACTATACTAAAGAAACTATCATGGCTAAAATCATCACTGATCAGAACTTTGAAGAACTCGTGGCTTCCGGCCTCCCCTTTGTCGTAGATTTCTCTGCCACTTGGTGCGGCCCCTGTAAGAAGATTTCCCCCATCATCGACGAACTGGCCGCTGAATATGAAGGCCGCGTCATCATTGGCAAGTGCGACGTGGACGACGCCGACGACCTGACCTCGCGCTTCGGCATCCGCTCCGTGCCAACAGTCCTCTTCTTCAAGAATGGCGAAGTGGTGGACAAGAACCTCGGCGCTGCCCCCAAACAGACCTTCGTCGATAAAATCAACGCCCTGCTCTAAAGCCCAACCCTGATTACCAACCCCTCTCCCCTCTACTATGGCCATTCTTGACGACGACATCGCCCGCGACTTGGAGCATGACAATCAAGCAGCCAAGTATATCGCTGCCCACCTTGACAGCGACCTGAGTGCTCACTACGACAAGCCTACCCTACTCACACTCATCGACGCCTTCACTACCTGTCTGGCAGAGAGCGACGTGCTCGACGAGAACCCCGACGGCGACGGCTGTGTGGACTTGCCCCTGACGGCCATGGCCGAAGAGATTGCCGCCAACCTGTCCCGCGACGGTGTAGGAACATTCCCCTCTGAAGACATCGCTACCCTCCTCGACCTCTGGCTCGACTTCGAGGAACAGCAATGGGAGGAATAATCACCCACTTCACGGTCCAAGCCCCGTGCTATATTCCCTGTACAGGACACAACTAATAGAACTATCCGCCCAGCCATCAAGACACAGCGGATAGTTCTATTTTCGTTTTGCTGCTATCCGGCAAACATCGCAACACATTGAGACTGTTTACCAGATAGCAATGGTTGTATATCATTGCTGTCCGGTAATTTTTTTTTGTATCCAACAGTTTTAGCGGACAGCAATGCTTTTTGATACACCTTCCCCGCCGCAGTTTAAACGATAATGCGGTAGTTTTGCGCCTGTGACGCCGTCAGACAGACTTCTCCTTGCGACACCCTGGGTAAACACCGAGGGAAAAACCATTACGTTCGACTCCCATTGTGAAGGAAGCCGGACGCAATAGGTGGTTTAGTTGTCGAAGTTCCAGGATAGGCCGAAGCGGATGACCATTTGGTTGAGGGGGTAGTGCGGCAGACTGAAAGGGTCACCATTGCCGCTTCTGTAATTAACGTGCGAGGCCATGAGGTAGAAGCGGGTGCGCTTCAGATGGAAGTTGATATAGGCGTTGACCACAGGATAACCGCCCTTATCAACTGCGGCCTGCGTGTCCTGAACGGCGTACTGACCCACGATGGGCGAATAGGTCGGGACGCGATACTTGGTATAGAAGTGGGCATCCGCGCCGATTTCGGTGCGCAACACACGCGCTATCCTGAACAGGATATACATGTTGCTATAAGCAAAGCATGTGGGGAGCGGCATGGCCTGCTTGTCGGAGGTGTACTGGTAGTGCAGTTCGTTCTCCCAATGGAATATGCCCCATACAAAGTCTTGACCGAGCATAGCGTGGGCCACCTGTATGGGCGAGTCGGATGTTTGCACCTGCACGCCATAAAGCGCCAAAGGAATGCCCGACGATGTGACATAGGGCGTCTGCACCTCGGCCAGATAGGCATGTGTGCGTATGGTTTCCACATCAAACGCCAGTCGCGACCGCTTCCACTGCATGGCAATGCCGGCACGCGCCGTGAAGGTCTTGCTTAGGTCGTTGTCCCACCAGGCATTGCGGCCATGATAGTGGCGAAGGTAGAAGGAGGGCAACTCGTTGCGCACCTGTCCGTTGATATTCAAGCGCAGACTGTCTGCGGCGAATGGCAGACAGAGCGTGGCGTCGATTGCGGCATTAAACTCGCCCCAAGCACTGCCCGTGTTACGGATTTCTCCGAAGGCGTCGTACTGGAAGGCTTTCCCCCTGTGACGGAAGAGCGAGGCCCCCAGGGTAAACTGGTTCTCGTTGTAGCCTACAGACCGCCGCTCTTCGTCAGGCAGCGAATAGTGGTGGTAGTCGTGCCGCACATACAGGCGCAGACCCGAGGCGGCCCAGCGTGCGAAGCCCTCAGACACCTCGAGGGCGAGGAGGTTCTGCAGGTGATAGTGCTGCGTAAAGTCGCTAGCCGAATCGCCAGGCAGGTAGAAGTCGCGGAAATAGGTGGCACTCTGCGCGTTCTCGCGCAGGTTAGAGAGGAAGCGGCGGTTATTGTGGTCGAACCTGAAGGTATGGATAATGCCGGCCACAGGGACGAAGTCGCCACGCAGGGTGTCGGCATCGGTGGCCTCATCCACGCGAGATGCGGTGCTGTCTGTCGGAGTCTGCGCCGTCTGTACCGAATCGTTCGAGACGAGGGAGGCCAACAGTCCTTTGCCGACGGAACGGCCGTTACCCTTATTCTTACCTCCCTTGTAGAAGCCGATGTTGTAGCGGTGGGTGAGGAAGAGCGTGTTCACATTGAGTTTGTTCCACGTCTTAGACAAACGTGTCGGCATGTCGGCAGCGCCATATTTCTGGGGGAAGGTCTCAGGGCGCATCAGGTAGTCGTCGCTCTCCAAGCCCCCATTCTCAGCGGCCTTGAGGTGGTTGGCCATATAGGCTGCATGGATGGCGTAGCGTTCGCCACGGTAGGCGGTGAAGAGTGTGCCCCCGAAATGGGCCGTCTGCTGACTCTGGTAATAGCCACGGCCATAGAGGTAGTCGAGGCGGAAGCCTACGCCAAAGTCCTTGTTGACATTGGTAGAGAAGAGCGCCCGGATACGGTCCTCGCCGTTCTGCTTGTTACCGCACTCGTGGTAGGTGATGTTGGTGAAGGGCGCCTTGGTATTGGTAAAGAGCAGTTGGGACGGACGGCGCAGGAAGAAGTCGTAGGGCGCCGCAAAGACGAAGGACGGGGTGAAGCTGTCCATATAACTGTCGCGACGGATGATGGCGCTCCGTGCACTGCCCAGATTGCCCAGCGTGAGGTAATGGCCCGTCGCTCCTTCGGTGAAGTTGTCATTCTGGAATCGGTGGGGCAAGGTGTCGTAGGGCGTAGGCGACACCTGACCAAAGCGTTCATCCACCGTCCATGCATAGATGCCATGGGGAATGCCGACCGTTCGGGTAGAATCGGTGGTCGATTCGTCCCAATGGCTTTCTCCCATACCATTTCCGACACCACTTGGGTTGCCGCTCAGTTTGCGGAAATTGGTTTCACGCGATATCTGTGCCAAGACATGGGACGGAGCCAGGAGAAGAAGGAGAATGGCGGAGAGGAGGAAACGTCGGGACGTGATGGACATAGGGGAAGTTGGGATGGGTTCAGAAGATAGAGGCTAGGCAGATTACATGGCAAAAAGCAGGCCACGGAAGGCTGCCCAAAGATAGAGCAGCACCAACGTCAGGGCCAGCAGGCGAGCGTCGTTATCGAGGAAGCCCGATAAGGTACGCACCCTCATGCCGGGCGGGTCGTTGCGGAGCACCAAGGGGACGAAACGGCGGAAGAGGGCATAGACCCCGAAGCCGACAATACAGCCGTAGGCAAAGCCCACTATGACATCGCCAAAATAGTGTACGCCAAGGTATATGCGCGACCAGCCATTGAGCAGCGACCATGAGACCATCACCCAGGTGAGCAGGCGGTGACGCACCAGCATCGCTACGAACACGGCGAGCGACATGGTGTTGGCGGCATGGCTTGAAAAGAAGCCGTACTGCCCGCCGCGGTAGCCGTTCACCACATCCACCATGGTCATGAGCACGGGGTCGTGGGTGGGCCGCGGACGAGCCACGAGAGGCTTGAACAGACCAGACGCCGTCTGGTCGGCTATCAGTATGCAGAGCGCCAGGGCAAGGATGGTGAACAATATCTCGCGCATCTCGCCGTGGCGTATGATGACGTAAAGCAGGATGAGGGCTGCCGGAATCCAGGTGAGCGTGGAGGTGACAGACAGGGCAAAGCCGTCCAGCCACAGGTTGTCACTGCCGTTTATCCAGAGCGTCAGCCGCTGGTCGAAGTTTATCAGTTCGTTCCACATACCGTTGGTATAGATTTCATGGATTGTTGACCGTTGTCATGCGCAGACTTAAATCTCTTCTAGGTCTGCCGCGTTGACCCAGCCTTTGACGGGGATGTCGGTGTTTTCGATGAGCCATTGCCCGGATGGCGATTTGTCTAAAACCTCGAGGGTGTAGCCAGCAGCCAGCACTGGCATCTCGCGGGTGCTCCCTTCGCTTTGCACGGGCGTGTCCTTCATGACAACGGCCAGTGTGGTATGGCGGAAGCGGTGGTAAGTGGTGACGGCTGCCACGATGCACAGGAGGCAAGCGAGGATGGCGGGGCACAGCAGGACGGAGGCCGTCTTACGCATCCACAACCGTGGCAGGCGCCGGCAGCATACCACAAGCGCCATGGACACCGACAGGAAGACCAATAAGAGGAAGCCCCAGCCGTCCACGCTTAGCGAGGCCAGCGTGCGACGAAGCCACGAGAGCAGGAACATCTCCTGACCGTTACCCTCGCGCACATGGACCCGTGAGCGGCAAACCGACAGGTTGTATCGTGCATCCTCGTCGGCAGGGTCATAACGCAGCGAACGCTCGTACCACAGGATGGCTTCGGGAAAGCGCTTCATCTTGAAGCAGGTGTTTCCGATATTATAGTAGAGTTTCGGGTGAACGCCGTCCCGTGCCACGAGCGTGTAGGCCGCATAGGCTTGTTCGTAGCATCCTTGGGAGTATGCACTGTCGGCTGTGATCAATAGGGCTTCACGATTGACCGACTGCAGCGTATCTGAGGCCGTATAGGACTTAGCCCCTGCGGTTTGGACGCTCAACAGCAGGCAGGCAGCGCAGCATATTATATGATATAAGGTCTTCATATAGGGTCTTAAAAGGTCGTCGCTCTTCGTTGCTTTCGGGAGAGGTAAGTTTGCTGTCTCTTGAAGGGGCACTGGGAATACTTCTTATTTCCAAGACTTATCCGTGCGCTTCATCAGGTCGATAGCCTGTCTGGCGTCGTCTGACGGACTGCTGTCTGAGTCGATGGGGGCGAACTTGACCCATTCGCACTGTTCGAGCAGTCGGAGGTATAGGGTCGCGTCTTCATCGTTGATGCCATGCGCCTGTAGCAAGGCGGGGAGGTTGGCTTTGGTGATTTCCGAGTGGGGCACCTTGGCTTTGGCGGCCACAAAGGTGGTCATGGCTGTAGCCAGTTGGCCGTAACATGCCGCCTTGTCAGTGTCTGCAATGGTCTTCTGGGCTTTCTGTATGCTCTTTATAGCCTCACGGAGGGCTTTGCCGCCACGCGGCACACCGTTTTTCTCCCTATGCACATTGAGGAAGCGCGTCAAGAAGAACACCGCCATGGCCGCAGCCACGATGAGGACGAGACACAGATAATAGCCCCATGTGCCCCAAAAGAAATAGGCCGCCCCGACATCGTGAAGCGCTATCTTGCCCTCATAGATGGGCCGAATATCGCTCTGGAGCAGTTCGCGCTCGCGGGCCACTTCCTCCTGCGTGCGTTCGCCTTCCTCGATATGAAGGGCGATGGGGGCGATGCTGTCGGTGCGGTATTGGCCAACTGCGGGGTCAAAATAGACGAAGGGTGGGACTTGCAGGATGGTATCTCCCGTCTGACGGGGAACAAAAGTATAGTCGAAAGTGACGCTGCCCTCTATACCCTCTTCGGTGACAGTTGTCTGAGGCGTCACCTTGGGGGTATAGGCATCGCAATGGGCTGGGAGAATGACCTTGGGGGCAGTGAGGAGTTGCAAGTTGCCCTTGCCGCTCACGTTGATACGCAGGGTGGCACTCTCGTTGGTGCGAACGCTCGGCGAAACCAAGTATGCCTTAGCGTGCATCTGTCCCACGGCGCCTGAAAAGCCTGCGGGCTGGGGCATAGGCAGCGGCCTGACGCGAACCTTACAGGCATTGGCCTGACGGTGTAGTATTTGGGTCAGCGTGCCGCCTGAGTTGAAATAGGCGTCAATGGCATTCATGAAACTCTCACGCTGCTTAACTGCGCAATCGAAGGTTAAGCGAGGGAGAGTCACTTCGCCGGCCTGCTGGGGATAGAGCAGATATTGACAGATCACCGCCTTACGCATCAGCGTGCCATCACGTCGCTCAACGTCCCACTGGAGTGTGTGCGGGTATATCGGTTGCGATACCATCCCTTTGAAGTCTGGCTGCTGGCTGGGAGCGATATTATCGAGCCCCACTCCAGACTTCTCATACACCGTATAGGTCAGAGGCAGCGCTTCTTGCACATAGACTTCGTCGCGGCCCATTGTCGCCGTGACGAAGAGTTCGTCCTTTCCCACACGACTGCCAGTTTCCCGCAGTTCTTCGGGCTCCCCGCCCTTTTTTGAGGAAGGTTTCCCATTGTCAGTCACCTTGATGCGTATCTTGGGCGAGGTGTAGGTCTTGCCTCTCACGGTAACCTTGGCAGGGGGGATAACGATGATGCCTTTGTCTTGTGGGGCGAAAGTGTAGGTGAAAGTGGTGGACTGTTGAGAATGAGCGCGGCCATTCTCAACGACAGTGGCGCTGGAAAACGAGGTGCCGGGGCCAGCCAAACGGCGAAGCCCATTGATGGCGGGCAGAGTGATGCTGCCGTCCACCTGGGCTTCTATGGAGTATCGAATCTGGAAGTAGGGCTCGCTCATATCCACGCTGTCGGGGGCCTGGACCGTGAGGCGCAACTGCGCCAGAGCCTGTGGCGCCGACAGTACCGCGAAGAGCAGCACAAGACATAGGCCGTAGAGTAGATGGGCGTATTTGGCTTTGAGTTGGTTCATGATGGTTTGTGGGGAAAGGCTTGTCGTGGCAGAGGCACGCAGGTGGCGTATGCCAGACTCATCGACGTATGGAACTACAGCGGGCGTGCCGACTACCAGTTTTTACGCAGTGCGCGCTGAGGGTGTCGCTGCTGCAAGCGCTGACGCACCTGCTGCTCGGCTTGACGGGAATAGTTGATGAGCGGTTGCTGCTCCTGTTTCTTCTGCGGCTGAGTTTGCGGCTGGGGTTGGGGCTGCGGCTGGTGCTGTTGTTGCTGTTGAGCGTCCTTTTGATCCTTCAACTGCTTTTGGCACAGCACCATGTTGTAGCGTGCGGCCTCCATGGCGGGATTATCGCGCAGGGCTTGCTTATACTGGTCGATAGCCTGCAGGAGCAAATTGTTCTTCCGGCTTATCTCGGTTACCACACTGGCTTCACGCTGGTAGATGGTGCCCATATTATGGCGTGCGGCCGCCCTGTAGAGGGGGCGTTGGTCGTCAACAGCCGCCTTCTCCAGTTCTTTGAGCGCGGCACTGTCCTGATGCATGGCCATGAGGGCATTGCCCTTATTGAACTGTGCCCCATGGTTATGTGGGTTGATGGACAGCGCCTTCTCGTAGTAAGACAGTGCCGTCTGGTACATGCCGCTGCGGAATGCGCTATTTCCGTCGCGGACCAGTTTCCACGAGACGTTCTGCGCCTGTCCCAAGGATGGAGCCAGCAGGCAACTTATCAGCAGGGCTGCCCATCGTATAGCCAACGTATGCTTCATTTCTTCACAATTTGTAAGCGCTTGATGATGCGATTCTTCACTTCACGGATGATATACTCAGCCACCAGCAGGACGAGGGCGATGAGGGCTACGCCTACAAATTGTTCGCCAGGCTCATCGAACGATGAGGAGGTATCGGCCTGCTTGAGGTTGTCAAGGTGAACCATCAACTGCTGGCCGGCGGTGTCGCTGTTATCCACGCGGAAGTATTTGCCGCCGCCGGCTTCGGCTATCTGCCGAGCCATGTTCTCGTTGATGGTGGTGCGTACCACCTGCCCGTTCTCATCGGTCAGCAGCGAACCGTCAGGCATGCGAATCGTGCCGCCATCTGCCGTTCCAACCCCTAGTACATACACCTGTCGGCCGTTGCGGCGCGCCTCTTCGGCGGCTTCGATGGCCCCCTCTTCATGGTCCTCGCTGTCGGTGATGAGGACAATGGCCTTGCCTACGTCGGGGTTATCCGTAAAACTTTTATCAGCAAGTCTGATGGCCGCAGCCATGTTGGTACCCTGAAGGGTTACCATGCCCGGCTGCATATTGTCCAGAAACATGTGCGCGGCAGCATAGTCGTTCGTGATGGGCATCTGTGGGTATGCCTCGCCGGCAAAGACGCAGAGCGCGACCTTATTATTCGTAACGTTGTCTATCAGACTTGACACCAAGAGTTTGGCACGGTCCAAACGGTTGGGCAGCACATCGTCTGCCAGCATGGAGTTGCTCACATCCATGGCAAAGACCACCTCTATGCCCTTCTTGTCGGTGCGGTTTTGGCTGGTGCCAAACTGCGGACGGGCCAGAACCAGGAGTATCATGGCCAGAGCCGCGATGCACAGTCCCATCTTGAGGTGTCGGCGAGGGGCCGATGCCGAGGCAGCCAATACCTCCCAAAGGGCTGCATCGGCCACACGACGCCGGCGCCGGCGGTCAGCCCAGACCGTTAGGGCGTAGATGGCCACCAGCAAAGGGATGGCGGCCAACATATAGAGGTAGAATGGGTCAGCAAATCTGAACATATCTTTCTGTGACGTGAAAAGGTTAAGGACCGGCCATACCCGCATTGGCTCTGCTGGCATTAGGCTGGAAGAAGGGGGGACTGACAGTTACGGGATGCGGCGCAGGATGGTCAAGCGTAGCAGGATTTCAAGCATGAGGGCGAAGAGAGCCGCCAAAGCGAAGGGCACATAGGCCTCGTACTTGCGGTCGTAGTGCAGTACCTTGAACTTTGTCTTCTCCAGCCGGTCTATATCGTCGTAAATCTCCTTCAGTTTGGTGTTACTCTCTGCCTGATAGAACACGCCGCCCGTGGTCTGGGCAATCATGCGGAGTGTTTCGGGGTCTGAGGTGTTATCCACGTCCGCCTTATACTCTTCGCCATTGGGCAGGGTGGCCACCACTTGGCGGCTCTTGCCGTTATCGGCCCCAACGGCGATGGTATAGACGCAGACACTCTGCTCGCGGGCCAGTTCGGCGGCCGTCAGAGGCGAAATTTCGCCGGTGTTGTTCACGCCGTCTGTGAGCAGGATGACCACCTTACTCTTTGACGGGCTGTACTCCAGGTGAGTCAGCGCATTGGTCAGGCCCATGCCGATGGCGGTACCTGGGGCGATGAGCCCATGCGCCGCCCAGGCACAGGTAACCTGAGGCCACATGGACAGCAGGGCGGTATGGTCCGTGGTCAGCGGACAGAGTGTGAAGGCTTCGCCGCTGAACAGGGTGATGCCGATGTTGTCGTTGGGTCGCTGTGAGATGAACTCATAGGCCACCTGCTTGGCAGCGTCTATGCGCGATGGGGCCAGGTCGCGTGCCAGCATACTGGTCGAAACGTCCATCGCCAGAACGATGTCGATGCCCTCGGTTTCTTTCTCTGATACGGCGTTGGACGTCTGTGGCCGTGCCATCACCACGATGAGCATCGCTACGCAGAACCAGCGCAGGAGGTACGGCAGATGGACCAACTGCGTGCGGAGCGTGCGAACGGTTCTGCGAAAGGGCTCGGTCGTGGGGAGGAGTAGGGTGGCCTCGCCCCGGCGCTTCTTGACAAAATGCCAAAAGATGGCGGGCACCAGCAACAGGAGCAGATAGAGTATTTCAGGGTTGGCAAAGGTCATGGGCAATGCATTGCGGGTGTCAGGACACTACACAAGGTAAGTGACCAACATATATATGGTATATCCGGCCAAGGCCATGGACAGCAGGATGCCCACCACGGCACCGACGGTCATCGCCGTACGGATGATGCGCTGGCCACGGTCGCCATAGGCTTCATAGCGCACGATGGTCTGGGGATGCTCCTGCACATCATCGAGGGTCTTTTCGACGATGGTCAGTACGGCGCTGTAGTGGCGCTGGCGTTTTGACAAGTCGGGACAGAATCGGGCGAACTTCACGCTGTCGGCTGTGCGCAGCACTTCTCCGGCCAGCCGCATCTCTTCGGCGGGCAGGTCTTCGGTCAGTGCACCCAGCACCTCTGCCGTCGTCCTGTCGGTGAAGTCGTGCTCATAGCGGCGGCTGAGGTAGCGGCGCAGCACGTCAGCCAGCGTGACATAAAGAGCTTTGATGGTCTCCTGACTTTCGGCGCCGACGCCGTGCTCCCAGTCTTTGAGCGCTTGGCGGGCTTCACGGGCCGGCGGAGTCTGCGGCTTGATGACCACCTTGTGGCGGATGGGCCGCGCCTGTGTCAGTCGAACAAGGAGGAGCAGGGCGATGATGGCAGGAAGCCATGCGGCAAGGGCTGCCAGGAGAATATCGGCCTCCCATACAAAGGGACTTTCCATCACGCCGAAGGGCGGATAATACTGATCGACATGCACGGTGTCCACGGGGATGCTGGACACCTTCAGTCCCAAAGTGCTCTTCGAAGCATAGGGCTTGCCGTCCACCTGTACCACCATGGGGCGCAGGGCGTATATGGCACTGTCGAACGAGGTCAGCACATAGTCACACTGCAGCATGATGCGCCCTTCGGCGGGGGAGTCGAGCGTGTCGCAGTCGCTGCGTCGCAACACCTCAACGCCGGCCATGAGCGTGTCGGCGACATTGTATTGCGGCCACTCCACCTTGGCCCCTTCGTCTGCTTTCACCGTCAGCGAGAGGCGGCATTGCTCACCCACGCGAATTTCGGCGCGGTCCAGTGCCGATTCTACCACGACATTCTGGCCCTTACACACTTGGGGACACGCGGCCGCGAGCATCACCAGCCACAGCAGGGCACACCGCAGATGCCGCAAGGCATTTGCGGGACGCAACGGGTGGCGCGAGGCGAGGTGGTGTATGGTCTTGTTGTTGTTCATTGTCTGAAAATTGTCGTTATCCGCGCAGCCGGCCCTTCATGGCGAAGAGGGACTTGAGGGGCTGGATAAAGTCGCCGTCGGTCCGTATGCGCTGTGCGGCGCAACCGGCAGACTTGAAGGTAGTTTGCAGGCGTTGACTTTCCTGCGCCATCCATGTAGCGTAGGCTTGGCGCACGCGACGCGACGATGTGTCAAGATACTCTTCGTGACCCGTTTCAGCGTCCTCCACGCGCCACAGTCCGGCGCGCGGCAACTGTTCCATCAGCGGATCGTACAGGCGAATAGCCATGACATCGTGCCGATGGGCCGCAATGCGCAGCGGCGTATCGAAGGCTGGGACGGCGCAGAAGTCGCTCATCAGGAACACCACGGCGCGCCGTCGCTGCACCCGCATGAGAAACTCTAGAGCCTTGCCCACATCGGTTCGTCGGCCCTTGGGCCGCAGAGAGAGCAGGGTGCGTACGATGCCCAGAATGTGCTGCCTGCCCTTGCGCGGCGGCAAGTAGGCTTCGATGCGGTCGGAGAAGAAGATGACGCCGGTCTTGTCGCCGGCATCAAGTGCCGAGAAGGCCAGCGTCGCGGCCAATCCGGCGGCCATGTCGCGCATCGTCTGGTGGCGGCTACCGAACTTCAGACTGCCCGACACATCGACCAGCAGCATGACACAAAGTTCACGCTCTTCCTCGAACACCTTAATGTGGGGTTTGGAGGTGCGGGCGGTGACATTCCAGTCGATGTCGCGGACATCATCGCCTTCGCGATACTCGCGCACTTCGGCAAACGACATGCCGCGCCCCTTAAAGGCAGAGTGGTAGTCGCCGGCGAAATCGCTTTGCGTCAAGGCTTTCGTCTTGATTTCTATGCGCCGGATGCGTTTCAGAAGTTCTGCGGTATCCATGGGAGGGGGTCAGAGAAAAGGGGTTGATGGTGTCTTGGGGAGAACGGAGACTTACGGCAGGGGCACGGCGGCAATGATCTGGCCCACCACATCGTCTGCCGTCATCTGTTCGGCTTCGGCCTCGTAGGTCAGAGCCACGCGATGGCGCAAAACTTCGGGAGCAATATCGCGCACATCTTCGGGCACGACATAGCCACGCTGGCGTATCAAGGCCAGGGCACGGGCAGCGAGCACCAGATTGATGGTGGCACGGGGCGATGCACCACAGCCTATCATCGGTTTAAGTTGTTCTAAACCATATTCGGCAGGAAAACGTGTTGCACGCACCAGGTCGGCTGCATACTGTGTGATACGGTCATCGACATAGATTTGCTTAACGGCCTCACGGGCTGCCAGAATATGCGCCACATCGGTCAAGGGTTGTACAGGGGCGGCAATACTACCATCCAAATGGCGGCGGGCAATGGCACGCTCTTCTTCAAGCGAGGGATAATCCACCAGGATTTTCAGCATGAATCGGTCGGTCTGCGCCTCAGGAAGTGCATATGTGCCTTCCTGGTCAATGGGGTTTTGTGTGGCCATGACGAAGAAGGGCTCGGGCAGGGGCATGGTGTTCTCGCCGATGGTGACCTGATGCTCCTGCATAGCTTCGAGCAACGCGCTCTGTACCTTGGCCGGAGCGCGGTTGATTTCGTCGGCCAGAACAAAGTGCGCGAAGATGGGACCGTGCTTGACGGAGAAATTCTCCGTGCGCTGACTGTAAACGAGCGTGCCCACCACGTCGGCGGGAAGCAGGTCGGGGGTAAACTGGATGCGGCTGAAGTCGGCCTGTACGAGCGAGGCCAGGGTCTTGATGGCCAGGGTTTTGGCCAGACCGGGCACACCTTCAAGGAGCACATGGCCGTCCGCGAGAAGGGCTACTAACAACGACTCTACCAAGTGGTTCTGACCAACGATGATGCGGTTCATGCCCTTGGTAAGGTTCTGAATGAGCGCCGATTGGCTTTCCGCCAGTTCACTGAGCTGGCGCATATCGGTAATGGGTGCCATAGACGTTTGGATAGAATTATCTGTTTGTTCGTGCGTTGGGGCTGCCCGAGGGGGCTGCCCGCTATTTTGGATGCAAAAGTACGGCTTTTATTGCTAATGGCCTTATAAAAATATATAAAAGTGGCACGTCGCCGGCTTGCTTGCGGCTGGCTGTTCGGCTGTGGGCTGAGCCCTCCCTCTCCTACCCTTTTGGTAAGGACTGACAGAAATCTGCGGGCGTGCTTGGACTCATCGAATTTTATGCTTACCTTTGCGCCATCGTTCGTCAAGGCCGTGTGGCCAACAGTGACGAACCGAGTGCTTGCCTAACCTCGTAAAAAACAAGTTATATGTCTCAACGTCCTACATTCAGTCTGCCCTTTGCTCTGGCAGGCATCGTCTTCTGCATCTGTCTTATCGCTTCGAACTTGCTGGCCATCAAGCAGGTGATGATTGGTCCGTTAGTCATGACAGGCGCCCTCATTGTCTTCCCCATCTCCTACATTATCAACGACTGCATCGTTGAAGTCTGGGGCTACCGACGCGCCCGCCTGCTCATCTGGACCGGCTTTGTCATGAATTTCCTCTTCGCCGTCTTCGGTATGCTGGCCGACGCGTTGCCCGCAGCACCCTATTGGGACGGGCAGGCAGGCTTTCACGCCATCTTCGGTCTGGCTCCACGTATAGCGTGTGCCTCATTTCTGGCCTTTCTGGTGGGTTCGTTCCTCAATGCCTACGTCATGAGCCGCATGAAGTTACGCGACGGCAACCGCCGCTTCTCCCTGCGCGCCATCGCCTCGACGCTGGTGGGCGAGTCGGCCGACTCGCTCGTATTCTTCCCCATCGCCCTGGGGGGCATCATGCCGTGGGAGCAGATGCCGGTGATGATGCTCACGCAGATTGGCCTCAAGACGCTCTACGAAATTATCGCCCTACCGGTTACCATCCGCGTGGTACGCGCCATGAAACGCATTGAGGGCCAAGAGGTGTATGACAACAACATATCCTATAATATATGGAAGATTTCCGAGATTTAACCTTCCCGCACAATGAGGGCGCACTGGTCGTGCTCAGCGGCGGGCAGGATAGCACAACTTGCCTGTTTTGGGCGCTGCGCCGCTTCAGCCATGTGCGGGCTCTTTGCTTCCGCTATGGGCAGAAACATGTCTTGGAGGTGCAGGTGGCCGAGGAAATGGCGCGTCGCGCAGGAGTGCCCTTCTCCGTGATGGACGCTTCATTGATAGGGCAATTGTCGCACAACGCACTGACCGACACTTCCATCACCATGGACAGCGAAAAGCCGGCAGACGCCCTGCCCAACACCTTCGTGCCGGGACGCAACCTCTTCTTTCTGAGCATCGCAGCGGTTCATGCCCGTGAGCATGGCCTTCGCCACCTCGTGACGGGGGTGTCGCAGACCGACTTCTCCGGCTACCCCGACTGCCGCGACGCCTTCATCCGTTCTTTCAACGTCACGCTCAACCTGGCCATGGAGGAGCAGTTTGTCATCCACACGCCCCTGATGTGGCTCGACAAATGTCAGACCTGGGCGCTGGCAGACAGTCTCGGCGTGCTGGACCTAATCCGCCACCGTACGCTGACATGCTATAACGGCGTCGTCGGCGACGGCTGCGGCCACTGTCCGGCCTGCAGCCTGCGCCGACGTGGACTGGAGCAATACCTGGCTCAAAAGGGAGAAAGTCAGGGCGGCCCCATCCTCAGATAATTACAAGACGAAAGGACAGAAAATATAGAGTCCTAACACGCAGAGCACCTGCCCGATACAAGCATCAACCAGAACCAATCCTGAAAGCACGCCATGAACCGCACCGACGACAACCTCAAACAACTGGGCGGCCAGACCGTCTATCGCAACGACTACGCCCCCGAAGTGCTCGAGACCTTCATCAACAAGCACCCCGATAACGACTACTGGGTCCAGTTCAACTGCCCCGAGTTCACCAGTCTCTGCCCAATCACCGGACAGCCTGATTTTGCCGAGATACGCATTATGTACCTGCCCGACGAGCGCATGGTCGAGAGCAAGAGCCTCAAACTCTACCTGTTCAGTTTCCGCAACCACGGCGACTTCCACGAGGACTGCGTGAACATCATCATGAAGGACCTCATCCGCCTGATGGACCCCAAGTATATTGAGGTAACGGGCATCTTCACCCCGCGCGGCGGCATCAGCATCTACCCTTATGCAAACTACGGCCGCCCTGGCACAAAGTATGAGCAACTGGCCATGGAGCGCCTAGCCCGCCACGGCATGTAAGCGCAGGCAGAAGGGCGAAAAGATGGACTATTCAACAGGTTGTGCCCGTGCCCACGTCCTCGCCGCCCAAAAGGCCCATTTGCAAATCGCCCAATTTTATTGTATATTTGTAAAGAACAATAGACAGGCTCCTTCGGGAGCCTTTTTTATGCCCCAAACAACCGATTTACGACTTGGGCGACCGTAAAAACAGTCGCCCAAGTTGTTTTTTCAGTCGCCCAGGTCGTGTTTGCGGTTTGGGCGATGGTGTTTTCAGAGGCTTAGAGCGGAGTGTTTAGTGCCCACCACCGTTTAACATTCCTAAAACTTTTCCCTGGCGCTCCAAGGCGATTCCCTAAAAAAAAGATGGACTTTTTTATCAAACTGTCCCATTGGTTTGAACGGGCTATGTTCACATATACATCCCTCCGCATCTCATCGCATACTTATTACCAGACGCAATAATTCTGAAAAAATAGCGTATTCCTCTGTCACACTATCCGGACCAAGGTGTTTTAAGGGTAAGAGACGAGGCCCTCGTTAACCTACGACGGTCTATTTACCAACGGCACACTATTTATCAACAGCAAACTATGAAACACTACACACTCATCCTTCTCTACTTGCTTGCAGGCATTTTTGCTTGTCCTATGGACGCACGGACGCGAAAAGTATGTGTTCAAACCCCTGGCACGCTGCCCACGCTCATCGGTGAGCAGCAGAAAGACAAGGTGACGAGCCTCT
>CAMGHE010000005.1 GCA_946055775.1 uncultured Bacteroidales bacterium | reverse complement strand
ATTTCTCAGTGGCTGTTTCCTACGATGAAATCAAAGAGAAAGGCTACAGTCTGTCGGCGGGTCAATACTTCGACATCAAGATTGACTATGTGGACATCACAGAAGAAGAGTTTAATCGCCGTATGGACGAATACAAGCAGACATTGGCAAAACAATTTGAAGAGAGTCACAGATTGGAGTCTGAGATAATGAAGCAATTGGACGCTTTGCATTTCAATCCAACAAAGGCCAACGAATGAACTAACCTCAAAATATAAACTTAAGAAGTTGAACAAACAATGAGTCACGAAATACAGTTCTTATTATATAGCCTGCCCGATGAAGAGGGCAAGGTGCAGGTGGTCATAAAGGATGAGACCATATGGTGTACTCAGAAGGCAATGGCGCAACTTTTCGGGGTGCAACGCCCTGCCATTACCAAACACTTGGGGAATATCTTCAAAGAAGGTGAGTTAGAAGAAGATATGGTATGTTCCAAAATGGAACATACCACTGAACATGGTGCTATCGAAGGCAAGACACAGACATCCTCGACCAAGTTCTACAGTCTTGATGCCATCATTGCCGTGGGCTATCGAGTGTCATCCCTGAAGGCTACCCGTTTCCGCCAATGGGCAACAAAGATTCTCAACGAGTACATCAAGAAGGGCTTTGCCATGGATGATGAGCGGCTGAAGCAAGGTAACGCCGTCTTTGGGAAGGACTACTTCCGAGAGTTGCTCGAAAGGGTCCGCTCCATCCGGGCCAGTGAGCGCCGTATTTGGCAGCAAATCACCGATATCTATGCCGAGTGCTGCATCGACTATGACAAGAACTCGCCAACGACACGTGATTTTTATGCCATGATACAAAACCGCTTCCACTATGCCATCACAGGGCAGACGGCTGCAGAAATCATCTACACGAAATCCGACCATACGAAGGATCATATGGGTTTGACCACATGGAAGAATGCTCCCGATGGGCGTATATTGAAGTCGGACGTGACCGTGGCTAAAAACTACCTGCAGGAAAAAGAGATTAGACAATTGGAGCGTGCGGTTAGCGGATATTTTGACTATATCGAGGATTTGATAGAACGAGAGAATACATTCAACATGGAGCAATTCTCCTTGTCGGTTAATGAATTCTTGACATTCCGTCGTTATCAGTTACTCCCCGACAAAGGCCATGTGTCTGCTGCTCAAGCCAAAGAGAAGGCAGAAGGTGAATATGACATTTTCAACAAAACCCAACGGATTGATTCTGACTTTGACAAACAAGTTAGAGGTCTGTTGGAGGATAAAAAGTAGAAGTTATGGAAATGAAGAAGTATAAGTTGGGAGAGATTGCTCAAATCTGCACAATAACTATAACTCCTCAATCAGGAACAATATATAATTTATGATTTGTCAGCCCGGCGGCGTGTCTTTTCTACCTCCCCTTGTACTCTCTATCTGTGCCATATCTACCAGCGCAACCAGTGGGACGAGAACATCAGCGGCGGCGGACCTTCGACCCTGCCGCTCGCTTCTGCCTTCTATGCCGGACTGCTCTCCAATACGGCTTTTACCCACCTCTCCAATTTTAATATCTACGAGCACAGCGTGCCTACCACCACCTCCGTGCGCCTGGTCTTCACTAAGCCGCTCACGGGGGAGGCTGGTATTGCCACGCTCGCTGCCGCCACCTCCGCCCGGGCAGGGGTGCTGACCGCCGCGCTCTACAACGAGTTGAAGAACGCCACGGCCAACATCTCCACCCACTACGAGGAGATACAGAGCCACCTCAACGACTATTTGATCATAACGCAATCGGTTTTCGCCGTTGCCCCCCCCTCGCGCCGACGAAGCGTTAAAAATCAGGCGCGCCACCCCATGGTCCTGCAAATCATCGTAACTTTGTAATGGCGCAAGCCACAACCCCCATCACATAATCACCAAAACTAAACCCTCACCATTGTCTGTATGAGAAAACATGATGCCCTCCGCTGGTTGGTTGCTGCGGCCCTTGTCCTCGCAGCAGGGAGTTCCGCCCATGCCGCCAGCATGTCTGCCACACCCATCCCGTTGACCATGGCCGACGATGCCCTCGATGCCGCCAAAGCCACGGCACGCGAACTGCTCAACACGCTCACCGCTGAGGGCGACACCCCCGGTTGCTATTCCGCCGAGGCCCGCACAGCCTTTGCTCAGGCTATCGAGGACGCCACGACAGTGGCTCAGGTGAAGGAAGCCACCGCCACCTATCAGGCTGCCGTCAACAGCGTCAAGGTGAGCGATGACGAGAACGAATACTGGTATTACATCGTCTCGGGACCCTCCATGGCTTACTGTCAGGACGCCGTTATCTATGACATGAGCATCAAAAGCGGCGAACAACTGAAGTGGAACGACCGTTCGGCCTCGCCCCGCGCCATGTGGAAATTTGTCAAAGCCACTGCCACCGGCACCACGCTCAAGATTGTCAACAAAGCCACGGGACGCTACATGCGCAACACGGGCGAACTGAGCGCCAAGGTGACGGTGCAGGACCTGGCCGCACAGGGCACGGGCTTCAGCCTCAACTCTCTGGGGCAGCAGCGCGCCTTCCTTATCCGCGAAGGAACGAAAAACCCCGTCCATGCCGACAAGATAGGCGTCATCGTGGCCTGGCGCACGGTCAACCTCAACTCGGCCTCGGTGTGGCACTTCGACCCCGTCAGCGACGATGACCTGAAAGCCGCCACCGACGACGATTCGGGTTACGAACTGGTATGGGCGGACGAGTTTGACACGGACGGCCGCCTGAACGAGGACAACTGGAGTTATGAGCGCGGCTTCGTGCGCAACAGCGAGCCGCAGTGGTACCAGCCCGACAACGCCATCTGCGAAGATGGCAACCTGGTCATCACGGCCCGCGTCGAGACCGTGGCCAACCCCAACTACAACCCCTCGTCCTCGTCGTGGAAGGAAAACCGACAGTACGCCTACTACACCTCCTCGTCGGTCATCACGGCCCACAAGCAGGACCTGCTCTACGGCCGCATGGAGATACGCGCCAAGATTCCCACCTCGAGCGGCGCATGGCCCGCCATCTGGTGCAAGGGCTACCCCGAGACCAACGGCGCCTGGCCGGCCTGCGGCGAGGTGGATATCCTCGAGTTCTACAGCAAGAGCATCCTGGCCAATGTGGCATGGAGCAACGCCACCGGAGGCAGCCAGTGGCGCACGGTCAAGACGCCCTTCACCCACTTCACCGGTCAGGACCCCGACTGGAGTTCGAAATACCACGTCTGGCGCATGGACTGGGACAGCCTGTCTATCCGCCTCTATCTGGACGGCGAACTGCTCAACGTGACGTCGCTGGCCCGCACGGTGCAGCCCGTGGGCACCTACTGCAAGGTGGAAAACCCGTTCAAGACGCCGCTGTTCCTCCTGCTCAACCTGGCACTGAAGGATAGCGACGGCATCGACAAGTCGGCCTTCCCCCTGAAATACTATATCGACTACGTCCGCTTCTATAAGGTTCGCTCGCAGCCCGATGCCATCCACGACGCCACGGCCACAGCCGAGCGCCCCTTCGTCACCACTTTGGGCGCCATGCCGTGCATTGACCTGAGCGCCTTCGGCGGACAGGTGAGCGTGAGCATGGCCGACATGAAGGGCCGCATCGTGCGCCGCTTCACGGCCGACGCCGCCCACGGCACCATCGTCTTGCCCACCACAGAAAAGGGCGCCTATGTGGTGCGCGCCACCGATGGCCACACCACGCTGAGCGGCAAGGTGTTAATACCCTGACGCAGCCCCCGCAAACGGCGTTCCAGCGCCTGCACACCCTACAACAACGTGAAGTGCCCTTCTGCACCGCAGTAATTTTGCAGTGTGGAAGGGCACTTGGCGTTGGTGCAGGCCGCACCGCCCGGGCCAAATGCCGGCAGTCATCACGCCATGTGTCCCCACCACACCCAACCGATTGTCTCACCCATATAAAACCTTTTGACACATGGCACAGAAAAACGTCAACATCAGCGATGCACAGACCGCCGCAGGCTCCCCAAAGCGCAACCCTTGGGGCATCGTCATACAGGTGGTCATCGCCGCCCTCACAGCCCTGGCGGGCGTCTTCACCGGTTGCCAGATGCCTTAGCCACCGCCCCCACCATTATGTGGGACAAGGAGCAGAACAGCAGCATCTGGGGCAACTGACCCGGCTGCCCCCAACCATAATCCAGACAGGCAGGTGTCGCGGCATAGGTCGCGGCACCTGTCTTCATTATGTCTGCTGGTATGGTGGCCCCTGCCGCACCTTTTGCCTGCTCCCCGGCGCTTATTTCGCGCGGCGGGGATTTGGCCACATTGCCCCGGTGTAGTAACTTTGCAAGCATGAAGAAAAGCAGTGCATCTCAGACCACGACACGCCAGCAGCGAAGGAAACGATGGGTGCGCCGCGCCCTATGGGTGCTGGCCTCGCCCTTCATCCTCTTCTTCATGCTGGCGGTCCTTCTCTATATTCCGCCCATACAAAACTGGGTAGCGCAGCGCGTCACCGCCATGCTCTCGGAGAGCACGGGGATGCAGATCAGTTTGCGCCAGGTGCGTCTGGCCTTCCCCCTGGACCTGACGCTGCACGACCTGACCGTATGTCAGACACCCCGCGACACGCTGCTCGCTGCTCGCCAGGTACGTCTGGACGTGCGTCTGCTGCCCCTGCTACAGGGCCGCGCCGACGTGGACGGTCTGACGCTCGACGATGTGCTGCTCGACACGCGCGACATGGTGAGCAACACGGGCATCATGGGGACCATAGGCCATGCCGAGGCCAGTGCGCACGGCATAGCCTGGGCCGATGGCGAGGTGAGGTTGGACCATGCTCTGGTGGAACGCGCCCACCTCTATGTTGCCCTGAGCGACACCGCCCGCGAAGAGGCCCCCGACACCACAGCCGCCATGCCCTGGCACATCGTGGCCGACGACGTCAGTCTGCGCCGCACGTCCCTGGTGCTCTCCATGCCCGGCGACAGCCTGCGCATCGGCGCCGATATCACGCTGGCCAGTCTCGGCGGCGGCGACTTCCACACGGGCACAGGGCGCTATGCCGCCAACCGCATCCACCTCGAAGGCAATGCCCTGACCTATGCCACACGTCACGTCGCGCCGACAACCGCCGGACCACAGCCCAACACCGCATTCCGCCACAGCCGCCAGTGGCTGTGGAAGGGCTATGCCGTACCCGAGGGGCTCAGCGCCGACTATATCGCGCTGACCGACGTGCGCGCCACGATAGATTCGCTGGTGTCGGAGAACGGCGGCGTGAAGATGCGCCTGTCGCACCTGGCCATGACCGAGCATGCAGGACTGCACCTGACAGATGCCACAGGCAGTCTGTGTATGGACAGCCGCGGCATCAGCATCCCCACGCTGACGCTGCGCCTTCCGCAGAGCACGCTGACGGCCGAGGCCGACATCCCCTATACGGCGCTGGACAGCATGGCACAGGGTACGATGCAGGTGCTGCTGTCGGCCACAGCGGGGCGTAGCGACTTGGCGCCGCTGCTGGCGGGCATCGTGACGCCAGAGGCCCTGGCGGCGCTGCCTGACCAGGGCATGACGCTGGGCGTCAAGGTGGCGGGCAACATGGCCCACCTGGCCATCGAAGAGGGACGCCTGGACATTCCCCACCTCCTGACCCTGACGGCGGGCGGCCACGCAACGGCGCTGGCCGACGACAACCGGCGCACGATGGATGTGCGCCT
This sequence comes from uncultured Bacteroidales bacterium, assembly GCA_946055775.1. GTDB lineage: Bacteria > Bacteroidota > Bacteroidia > Bacteroidales > Bacteroidaceae > Alloprevotella. The sequence continues at coordinate 32,598 of CAMGHE010000005.1, read as the reverse complement.
GACGGCCGAGGTGGCCGACGGGGCACGTCTGACGCGCCTGAGCGGTATGGAAGGGACGATGAACATACCCTCGGCCACCCGACTGAAGGGGCACCTGAAGGCGGAAGGCACAGCCTACACGGCCGACATGGCGCTGCAGACGGCGGGGGGCAGTTTGGGCGCACACCTGATGGCCAACACGCAGACGGAACACTACCGCATAGCGGCCAACGCCAAGGGCCTGCCGCTGGGACGCCTGCTGCCGGGCAGCGGACTCACGGCGTTCACGGGCCGCCTGAAGGCCGAGGGTCGGGGCTTCGACCCCACAACGATGGCGGCACGGCTGAAGGCCGAGGCCGACATTGACCGACTGACGGCGGGCAGCGCCCTGCTGGACGGCCTGCACCTGACGGCAGAGAGCGGACAGCAGCGGGCACGGGCTACCTTCAGCGCCGACAACACCTTTGCACGCGGACGCGGCGAACTCACCGCGGCATGGGGACGGCAGATAGAGGCGCTGCTCACAGCCGACATCGACGAGGTGCACCTCTCGGACCTGATGGGACAGAAGGACACCCTGGGCCTCGGCGTGACGACACACCTGGCGCTGACGGCCGACAGCCGGCAACGCACCTTGGCGCTGCACGGCGCACTGACCAACATACGCTTCCTGACACCGCGCAAGAGTATCATGGCCCGCGACCTGACGATGGACTTTGCCACGTCGGCCGACACGACGACGGCGGCGGTGACGGCGGGCGACCTGACACTGGCACTGGGGGCCGAAGGGCGACTGACACAGATAGGCAACGGCCTGAATGCCCTCACAGCGGCCCTGGCAGCACAGATGGAGCAGCGCACGATAGACCTGCAAGACCTGCGACGCACGCTGCCCACCCTGCAGGTCAATCTGACGGCAGGGCGCGAGAACCCGCTAAGCAAGATACTGCGCTTCAGAGGACTGGGCTACGAGACAGCACACGTGAGTCTGCGCACATCGCCCGAAGAGGGGCTGAGCGGTGAAGCCCGCGTGGGACGCATGGAGCAGGGTGGCCTGCTCATTGACACCATCAACGCCCGTCTAACTCAAGACACGGCGGGAGTGCACCTCAGAAGCGAGTTTTACAACTATACCAAGCATAACCCGAACAAATTCCGCGCCATCATCGACGCCTTCATCCAGCAGCAGGCGGCGGGGGCCCACATCGACTTCTTTGACGCCCGCGGCCGCAAGGGCATCGACCTGGGCCTCAGAGCCACGGCGGGCGAGGGCGGACTGCAGTTGAGCGTCTTCCCTGAAACGCCGGTCATCGCCTACCGCAACTTCCGCATCAACGGCGACAACTACGTCTTTCTGGGCCGCGAGCATGAGGTGCGGGCCGACATCGACCTGCTGGCCGACGATGGCACGGCACTGAGTCTGCAGGGCTCCCCGACCGACAGCATCAACGACCTGACGTTGAGTATGCTGAACGTCAACCTGGACGAACTGTCGGATGTACTGCCGTTTATGCCGCGCCTGGGCGGCCGACTGAGCGGCGACGTCCACGTCACGGCGGGCCGCTTCGAGCCGTCGCTGTCGGCAGCAGCGCTGGTGCAGACCCAAAGTCTGACGTTTGAGGGTGCTCTGCTGGGCGATCTGGGTATGGAAGCGTTCTACCTGCCTACGGCCGACGGCGCGCACTATGCCCATGCCTATATCAGCGCAGACGAACGCGAGGTGATGCAGTGTGAGGGCACCTACCGCGATGAGCGCTTCGAAGGCAAGGCCCATATCGACGGACTGCCGCTGCAGATGGCCAATGGCTTCCTGGCGGGGACCGACTTCATGCTGGACGGCTATGCCAAGGGCGACGTCAGTCTCACCCAGCAGGGCGCAGACCTGCGCATGGACGGTACGCTGGCCTTCGACGAGGCCCACATCCTCTCGGACGCCTACGGTATCAACCTGGCCATGGACACCACCACGCTGGCCCTGAACAACAGTAGGCTGCTCTTTGACGCCTTTGCCCTGCGCTCCAACGGTAGGGGCAACCCCCTGGAGATAACGGGCGCGCTGGATATGAGTCAGATGGACAACATGCGCATGAACCTGACGATGAAAGCGAAAAACTTTGAACTGGTCAACACACGACGCAAGATGTCGTCGCTGCTCTATGGCAAGGTGTATGCCGACTTCATCGGACAACTCAACGGCTCGGCCGACGCCGTGACGGTACGCGGCAAGATGGATATCCTGGACCGCACCGACATGACCTACATTCTCAAAGACTCGCCCCTGACGGTTGATGACCGCCTGGCCGACCTGGTGCGCTTTGTCGATCTGACCGACACGGCACGCGTCGAAACGGAAGAGGCGGTGACCGTGGGCGGCTTCAACATGATTATGGGCATCAGCATCAGCGATGCGGCACGCTTCTGCTGCAACCTGAGCGAGGATGGCACCAACTATGTCAACCTGGAGGGCGGCGGCGACCTGACCATGCGCATCACCGAGCAGGGCGACTTCCGCCTGACGGGACGCCTGACGGCCCAAAGCGGCAAGATGAAGTATTCGCTGCCGGTCATCCCGCTCAAGACCTTCGACATCGTCCCGGGCAGCTACGTCGAGTTTACGGGCGACGTGGCCAACCCCACGCTGAACATCGCCGCCAAGGAGCGCATGAAGACCACCATCACCGAAAACGATGTGCCACGCGCCGTGGCCTTCGACGTGGGCGTGGCCATCACGCAGCCCCTCGACCGCATGGGACTGGAGTTCACTATCGAGGCACCCGAGGACCTGGCCATGCAAAACCAGTTGGCTGCCATGGGGGCCGACCAGCGAAGCAAGACGGCGGTGGCCATGCTGGCTACGGGCATGTTCATGACCGACGACATGCTGACGGGTGGCACCGGATTCAAGGCCAGCAACGCCCTGAACGCCTTCCTGCAGAGTGAGATTCAGAACATCGCGGGCAACGCCCTGCGCACGTTCGACCTGAGCGTGGGCATGGAGACAGGCACGTCGAAGGCGGGCACCGAGACAACCGACTACTCCTTCCGCTTTGCCAAACGCTTCTGGAACAACCGCATCAGCGTCATCATTGGCGGTAAGGTGAGTACGGGCGAGGATGCCGAAAACTCGGCCGCCAGTTTCATCGATAACATCGCCGTCGAATATCGTCTGGACCGCAGTGCCACACGCTACGTCAAGGTGTTTTACGACCGCTCAACGCACGACCCGCTTGAGGGCCAACTCACACAGACGGGGGCTGGCCTCGTGCTACGGCGCAAGACGGAGAAACTTGGCGAACTCTTCCTGTTCCGTCATAAGAAAGACTAATCTTTGCTGCCTTCCCCTCCCTTTCCTTCCCTTTCTCCCCATTTTCTCATTCCCTTTCCCCTTCTCCCCATGCCCCAGCCTACACGCCATACACTCCTGCTACTCATTGCCGTTGTGCTCCTGCTGCCCTCGTGCTCGGAAACGAAGCATCTGGCCGAGGACGAGACGCTCTATACGGGTATCGAAGCCATCACATGGGACGGCGCCCCCAAACGCTACAAGCGTGGCGCTGTCGAGCAAGACTCGGCTGGCGTCATCACCTCTATCGCCGGCGCCATCGATGCCGTGGGCAACGTGCTCGACGGCATGGCGGCGGGCGGCGCTGAAGCGGCGGGCGGTAACGACAGCACCACGCTGACCAAGGCCGACGAGGAACGGGCACGCCGCCAGTCGGAGGCCGACCAGGAGGCCTTTGCTACGGCCCGCGAAGAGGTGGAGGCCGTGCTGGCCTACGCACCAAACAATGCCCTGTTTGGCTCGTCGTCGATGCGCACGCCGCTGCCCTTTGGTCTGTGGGCCTACAACGCTCTGGTCAACCACCAGCATGGCCTGCGCAAATGGATGTTCAAGACCTTTGCCACCAATCCCATCTATGTCAGCAGCGTGGCCCCCGAGACGAGGGCTCGCGTGGCCACCAACACCCTGCACAACTACGGCTTCTTCTCGGGCCGCGTCAAGGCCACGGTGCTGCCGCAGAAAAACCCGCGTAAGGCCCGCGTGGCCTACGATATCTATGCCGGCCCCCTGCACCGCCTCGACAGCATTGCCTACCGCGGCTTCGTGGGCAGCGCAGACAGTCTGGTGCGCGCCACACGCTATGCCAGTGCGCTGCGGCGGGGCGATGCCTTCAGTGTGGTCAACCTCTCGGACGAGCAGACGCGCCTCGAGGCGCTGTTTCGCGAGAATGGCTACTACTATTACACCGCAGCACACACCACCTTCCTGGCCGACACCCTGCAGCGCCCGGGACACGTACAACTGGTGGTGATGCCCAAAACCGACCGCCCGGCCAACACGCGCCACCCGTGGCACATAGGCCGCGTCTATGTCACCATGCGCCACGACGCCTACGACGTCCTGGACCAGCAGGCCGGACGCGGCTACATACGCTATACCTACTCAGGCGAGAAAATGCCCCTGCGACCGGGTATGTGGCGACGCGCCATAGCCCATGAGCGCGGCGAACTGTTCCGCCTGAGCGACAGTCGCGCCACGCTGCAGAAGTTGGGCGCAATGGGGGTGTTCTCGCAGATGGACATCAGTTATGTGCCGCAGGACACGACGGCTGCCTGCGACAGCCTGGACGTATATATATCGGCCACGCTCGACAAACCCTTCGACAGCAGTTTTGAGATGAACGCCACGCTAAAGAGCAACCAGCAGGTGGGGCCGGGCATGACCTACAGCATCGCCAAGCGCAATGCTTTCCGCGGTGGCGAAAAGGTGTCGTGGAAGGTGTTTGGCTCCTACGAATGGCAGTTGCACACCAGTGGCAGCGGCAAGAGTTCGCTGTTCAACTCGTATGAACTGGGCACCGAACTGTCGCTGGAGTTTCCGCGGCCCATCGTCCCCTTCTTCAGCCGCAGGCGGCTGGGACGGCGCCTGACGCAGTCCACAACGACGTTCGCCCTGAGCGGCGACTGGAAAAACCGCGCCAACTTCTTCCAGATGGTGACCCTCGGTGCCGACGTGACGTACAAATGGAGCCGCTACAGCAATGCGCGGCACGAACTCAAACCGCTGAGCCTGGAGTTTGACAAACTTATCCATAAGACGACGGCCTTCGACTCTATCATGACGGCCAACCCCGCGCTCTACATGTCTATGCGCGACCAGTTTGTCCCCTCCATGTCTTACACCTTCACCTATTCCTCGGCCGCTGGCCACCGCAACCCCGTCTGGCTGCAACTGAACCTGAAGGAGGCTGGCAACGTGCTCTCGGGCTTCTATGCCGCTACAGGGCAGCGCTTCAACCAGCGCGACAAGGACCTGCTGGGCAGCCCCTTTGCCCAGTTTGTCAAGGCCACCGTCGAAGGTCACCAAACCTTCCGCATCCACTCGGGCCTGCACATCGCCACCCGCCTGTTCGCCGGCGTGGTATATAGTTACGGCAACAGCACGACGGCACCCTATTCGGAACAGTTCTATGTCGGCGGTGCCAACAGCGTGCGCGCCTTCACCGTGCGCACCGTGGGCCCCGGCACCTTCCGCAGTCAGGGTGGCCGCTATGCCTATATCGACCAGACGGGCGACGTCAAGTTGGAGGCGAACGCCGAACTGCGCGCCCACCTCATGGGTAGCCTGCACGGCGCGCTCTTCCTTGACGCCGGCAACGTATGGCTGCTGCGCGACGACCCCATGCGGCCGGGTGGTCGCCTGACGGCCGACAACCTGAAAAATGTAGCCGTCGGCACGGGCTTCGGCCTGCGCTACGACATGGACTTCCTCGTCCTGCGCTTCGACGTGGGCATTGGCCTCCATGCTCCCTACGACACGGGCAAGAGCGGCTTCTACAACATTGGCAAGTTTAAAGATGCCCTGGCCTTCCACTTCGCCATTGGCTATCCCTTCTGACCCTTTCACCCTTAATCCTTCCCCCACTATGAAACGACCCCTCATCCTCCTCTCTCTGGCCCTCGCCGCTATCGGCATGAACGCACAGACGCGCCTGTTCCACACGGGCGACAGCACGGGCTACCCCTACCGCATCCCCGCCATCGCCACAGCGGTCAATGGCGACGTCATCGCCCTGACCGACCTGCGCCCCTGCGGCGGCGATATAGGCTACGGCCGCGTCGATATCATGCAGCGTGTCTCGGCCGACAACGGCGCCACATGGTCTGACGCCGTCACCGTGCTTCGTGGCTCGGGCAGCGGTCCTGACACAGGCTACGGTGACGCCTGTCTCGTGGCCGACCGGGAGCGCAACGAACTGCTCCTGGTGTGCGTGTCGGGCGATGTGCCCTACTGGAACTCCAAGATTGGCCACACCCAGCGCATGGTATGCACCCATGCTACCTACGACAAGAAGGCCAAACAGTGGACGTGGAGCAGCGCTGAACCAACCGACCTCACGCAGCAGGTCTATGAGGGCATTTTCGCCAACCGCATCAACGGCCTCTTCATGGGCTCGGGCCGTATATGCCAAAGCCGTCAGGTCAAGGTGGGACGCTACTACCGCCTCTACGCCGCCCTCTGCACGCACCGCGGCAACTACGTCATCTTCTCGGACGACTTCGGACGGTCGTGGCAGGCTCTGGGACCGGCCGACCAGTCGTGCGCACCCAAGGGCGATGAGCCCAAGTGTGAAGAACTGCCCGATGGCAGCGTCCTGCTCAGTTCGCGCAAGCACGGCGGGCGCTACTTCAATATCTTCCGCTACACCGATGTCAAGCAGGCCAAGGGAATGTGGGGCGCACCCGTCGATTCGCGCAACGTGCCGGGGGGCATCAGCAACGACGGCACACCCTGCAACGGCGAAATCATGCTCGTCCAGGCCAAGGCTAAGGCCGACGGCAGCCGCGCATGGATAGCCCTGCAGAGCATACCGGCAGGCCCCAACCGCTCTAACGTCACCATCTACTGGAAACCGCTGCGCACGCAGGCCGACTATCTCACACCGCGCGCCTTCGCCGCAGGATGGAAGGGACAGTATCGCGTGAGCGACACCGGCTCGGCCTACTCTACCATGACGCTGCAGAAGGACGGACGCATCGGCTTCTTCTATGAGGAGGAACCGGGCTACTATCAGATGATCTATCGCGCGCTCACTCTCGAGGATATCACCGGCGGCGCATGGACGCTCTGCCGCTGAAGCACCTGCAAGTTTCACATCGCTCACCACACCGCTTCCCTTTATGATGATGATAAAGACAAGACATTCCCTCTGGGCCGTGCTGCTCATGGCTGCTACAACCCTTGGCGCGGCGGCACAGGGCCGCATAGACTATGCCAACACCATCGCCGTGGCCGAGGACGAGGACGAGGACACGATGATGGAGAAGGCCACGCATGTGGTGCCGTCGGCCAACCAGTTGGCAGCCCTGCGCAACGAGTTCATCGCCTTCGTCCACTTTGGCCCTAACACCTTCACTCGCCGGGAGTGGGGCACGGGTAAGGAAGACCCGCGCATCTTTGCCCCCACCTCGCTCGACACCGACCAGTGGTGCCGCGCCATGAAGAGTGCGGGCATGAGGATGGTTATCTTCACCGCCAAACACCACGACGGCTACTGCCTGTGGCAGAGTCGTTACACCCGCCACGGCATCATGTCGTCGCCCTTCCGCAACGGCCAGGGCGACGTGCTGAAGGACCTTGCCGCCTCGTGCCGAAAGTACGGCCTCAAACTGGGCATCTACCTCTCTCCGGCCGACCTCTACCAGATAGAGAGTCCCGACGGCCTCTACGGTAACCTCAGTACCTATACCATGCGCGACATACCCCGCCAGGTGCCCGGCCGCCCCTTCGCCAGCAAGGTCCGCTTCCGCTTCATGGTGGACGACTATAACGAGTATTTCCTTAACCAACTCTACGAACTGCTCACCGAATACGGCCCCATCGACGAGGTGTGGTTCGATGGCGCCCACCCCAAGCGCAAGGGCGGACAGACCTACACCTACCGGGCATGGATGACCCTCATTCGCACCCTCGCGCCGCAGGCGGTGGTCTTCGGCCGCAACGACGTGCGCTGGTGCGGCAATGAAAGCGGCGCCACACGTAGCACGGAGTGGAACGTCCTGCCCTTCGCCGAGCACCCCGATTCCATGGGCCACTATCCCGACCTCACCGATGCCGACCTGGGCAGCCGCCCACGCCTGAATGGCGCCCATTTCCTCCACTACCAGCAGGCGGAGACCAACACCAGCATACGCGAGGGCTGGTTCTACCGCGACGATGAGCGGCAACGCGTACGCTCGGCCGACGACGTCTTCGACATCTACGAGCGCTCCGTGGGGGGCAACTCTACCTTCCTGCTCAACATCCCGCCCAACCGCGACGGCCGCTTCGCCGACACCGAGGTGCGCGTGCTTGCCGACGTCGGGCAGCGCATCAGTCAGACCTATGGCCACAACCTCATCGACCGGAAGGCACGCTGTCCCAAACGTCTGTTTGACGGCGACGATGCCACCTTTGTCAGTGTGGATAGTGCCATCGTCATCGACATGAAGCACCCCGTCACCTTCAACCGCGTCCTGCTCCAAGAACCGGTGGCGGTGCGTGGCGAACGCATCGAGGAGCATGCCGTCGATGCCTGGGTGGATGGCCAGTGGCGCGAGGTGGCCCACGCCACCAACGTGGGCTACAAGCGCATTCTGCGCTTCCCCGACGTCACCGCCAGCAAGGTGCGCATACGTGTGCTGGCCTCGCGCGCCAAGGCAGCGCTGGCCACCGTCTCGCTCCACCACTATGCCTCGCGCCCGCCCCAGTTGGCCGTCACGCAGGAGGCCGACGGCCGCGTCACCATCACCACAAAAGGGCAAGACTTTGGGTGGAAATCGCACCACCAGGATGTGGCCGCCAACCTCAATGCTGGCTTCACCATACACTACACCACCGATGGTACGCAGCCTGGCCCCGAATCGCCCACCTACACCACGCCACTGACGCTGCAGCCCTGCGAGCTCAGGGCCGTTGCCGTGCTGGGCGACAACAGCGGTGCTGTGACCACACACCAGGTGGAGTATGCCAAGGCCACGCTCACGCTCACCACAACGGCGGGCCAGACCGAAGGCCATCCGCTGACCAGCGCCACCGACGCCAAAGCACGCACCTACTGGCAGAGCGCCACGGCCGGTCAGGATGCCATCGTGACCATCGACCTTGGTGCACAGCGCACCGTCAGCGGCTTCTGTTACACGCCGCCCACGGGTATCTCCACGGGGCTGCTCGCCGCCTGCCGCCTGACATGGAGCACCGACGGCACCACCTACCACGACGCAGGCGAATACACCTTCGGCAACATTGTCAACGAGCCCAGCACACGCCGCCACCACCTGCCGCAGGCTGTCCAAGCCCGTTACCTGCGCCTCGAAGCCACCCAGTTGGCCAACGGCGACGCTCTCTGCATCGGCGAACTGGGCGTATTCTGAGCCCCCGCCCTCTCCCCCACATCCTTACCACACACAAGGCCGGCACGCCATACTCCCACCAAGGGAGCGGCGTGCCGGCCTTGCCGTAGGTGATATTTTTTTCTCCGCCATGGGTTACCTTCGCCACTCTGGGCACATAAACAGACAAAGAACAAAACAAATAACCGTTAGACGTTGCGCCCGACACGGACCAGGGCATACCACTATGATGACCAAGAGCCTCCTTACCGCCTGCACCTTCGCCCTCCTTTCCTTCAGCGCCGCACACGCCGCCAACAGCGAAGCCGCCGCCAGCACAACCGCTGCCCCCGTCAGCGTCACAACGACCGCCGACACGCACGACAAAATCGGCCCGAGCATCGACCTCTACGACAAGGTATTGGCTGGCTACACCGACACCTGGACCTACTCCTTCCGCGCCAACTGCGAAGCCCGCGTCACCGTTGATGGTGACGGCGACACCGACCTGGACCTCTACATCTATGATGAGAATAACAACCTCATCGCCAAGGACGACGACAGCACCGACTACTGCATCTGCACCTGGACGCCCAAGTGGACCGGCACGTTCAAAATCAAGATTGTCAACCGTGGCAACGTCTATAACCGCTACCACCTGATGATTCCCTGACGCCCCCGCATCATCCCCTACACTTCATACGCACACAATCCGCATGGCCGGCACACCAGTTCCCGTAACGGGGCGGTGTGCCGGCCATATATTAGTGCTCCGCACCTACCATAGTAAACTCTCGCCCCCGACAAACTCTTTCAAGAGGAGCGACGAAAAAGGGCGATTTGCATTTCGCCTGAAAATGTTATATCTTTGCTTAGCAATGTGCATAGGGCTCCCGCTGGGGGCCATTTCCCTTCGGCGATGCACACCTTCCGCGCCAACACATCGGTGGGTGAACGTTCCAAGTAGGGCTGAAGTGGCGCGGGCGTCTCATCGCACTCTCTTCTTTCCCTACGTCAGCCGGAACGTGCGTCGATGGTAGGGGGTGACGCCAAGGCGGGCGATGGCCTCGCGGTGGGCGGCGGTGGGATATCCGGCATTGCGCTCCCAACCGTAGCCGGGATAGAGGGCGGCCAAACGGTGCATCTCATCGTCGCGATAGGTCTTGGCCAAGATGCTGGCGGCGGCGATGGAGAGGTAGCGGGCATCGCCCTTGACGATGGTGGCGTGCGGCGTCTGGCCGTAGGGCGTGAAGCGGTTGCCATCGACGATGATGAAGTCGGGACGCAGACTCAGACCGTCGAGGGCGCGGTGCATGGCCAGGATACTGGCGCGCAGGATGTTGATATCGTCAATCTCGGCAGCGGTGGCGGTGCCCACAGCCCAAGCCAGAGCATCGCGCTCGATGTCGGTACGCAGGGCACGACGCCGCGCGTCAGAGAGTTGCTTCGAGTCGTTGAGCAGCGGGTGGGAATAGTCGGGCGGCAGGACGACGGCGGCGGCATAGACGCTGCCCGCCAGACAACCGCGGCCGGCCTCGTCGCAGCCGGCTTCGCAGGCCACTTCGGTATTGTAACGGGAGAGGAGCATGGAGAAAGAAGGGGATGGAAAAAGGGAGAACAGGAAACGCTCGACGGCCGGCACACAGGCATGATGCTTACTGTGTGCCGGCCGTCGTGCGTTTCAGAACATGCGGCGACAACGCTCGATGGCGGCCACGAGGGCGTCAATCTCTTCGGTGGTGTTGTAGAGGGCGAACGACGCGCGGGCCATGCCCTCCACGCCGCAGCGGGCCATGAGCGGCTGTGCGCAGTGGTGGCCGGTGCGTATGGCTATGCCCAAGCGGTCGAGCAGCGTACCGAGGTCGAGCGGATGTATGCCCTCGATGTTAAAGGCAACGACGGCGTCCTTGTCGGGCTGTGTGCCGTAGAGATGCATGCCGGGGATAGTGGCCATGCGTTCCATAGCATAGGCCGTGAGGCGATGCTCGTGGGCGGCAATGCGGTCCATGCCGATGGCGCTGACATAGTCGAGGGCTACGGCCAGGGCGTGCGAGCCCACATAGTCGGGCGTGCCGGCCTCAAACTTATAGGGCAGGCGCTCGTAGGTGGTGTGCTCAAAGGTGACGCGACTGATCATCTCGCCGCCACCCTGATAGGGCGGCATACGGTCGAGCAGGTCCTCGCGGCCGTAGAGCACGCCGATGCCCGTGGGACCATAGACCTTGTGGCCGCTGAAGGTCAGGAAGTCGCAGTCGAGGTCTTGCACATCGACCGTCATGTGGGGCACGCTCTGTGCGCCGTCGGCCAGGAAGAGGGCGCCGTGGTCGTGCGCTATGCGGGCCATTTGGCGGATGGGGTTGACAGTGCCCAGGACGTTGCTGACGTGGGCGCAGCACACTAAGCGTGTACGCGGCGTGAACAGCCGCTCGTAAGCCTCGAGGTCGAGGGCGCCGTCGTCCGTCATCGGCACGACGCGCAGGACGATGCTGCGGCGCTGCTGCAGCAGTTGCCAGGGCACGATATCGCTGTGGTGCTCCATGACGGTGAGGATGACCTCGTCGCCATCGTGAAGGAAGGCTTCGCCAAAGGACGAGGCCACGAGGTTGAGGCTCTCGGTGGTGCCGCGGGTAAAGACCACCTCGCTCGTGGAGCGGGCGTTGATGAAGCGGCGCACGGTGTCGCGGGCTGCCTCATGGCGCTCGGTGGCCTGCTGCGAGAGGTAGTGGACGCCACGGTGGACGTTGGCGTTGACCGAGTAGTATTCGTCGGTGATGGCATCAACCACGCAGCGGGGTTTCTGCGTGGTGGCGGCATTGTCCAAATAGACCAGAGGCCGGCCATAGACCTGACGCGAAAGTATAGGAAAATCTTGGCGGTAGGAGTGCATGGAGAAGGGAGATTGAGGAGGGAGGGGAGGAAGCGATGTCAGTGCTTGCCGCTGCACATGGCGCAGGAGCCGCAGGCGTCGAGGTGTCCGCGGAAGCGCTTTTCCACCAGATACGACAGGCGTTCGCGCAGCGGGTCGAGGGCGATGCGCTGCAGCACGTCGTTGATGAAGGCGTGACGCAGGAGCAGGCGTGCCTCAGCCTCGGGGATGCCGCGCTGCTGCATGTAGAAGAGCGCCGCGTCGTCCAGTTTGCCCGTGCTCGAACCGTGGTTGCAACGCACGTCGTCGGCATATATCTCGAGCATGGGCTGCGACCATGCGTGGGCCGTGGTGGCGGCGCACATGTTGGCGTTGGTCTGCTCCGACTGCGTATGCTGCGCGCCTGGACGCACCAACACGCGACCGGCATAGGCCCCTGTGGCGTGGTCGTCGAGGACATACTTGTAATAGAGGTCGCTCGTGCATTCGGGGGCGCGGTGGTCGATGAGCAGGTTGTGGTCGGCCTTTTGGTAGCCATCGGCCACGACGGCACCATCGGCCGTGACGTGTGCACCGGGAGCGTCAAGGACGATGTCGGCCGTGGTGCGCGTCAGTCCGCAGGTAAGCGTGACATCGTGGTAACGCAAGGTGGCGCTGGCACCGATGCGGGCGTAGAGGCCCGCCAAGCGGGTGTGGGCAGCGTTGGTCTCCTCCACGCGGTAGAGGTCGATGCGTGCGCCGTCCTCGGCATAGACCTCGGTGACGTGGGTGGCCAGCGTGGCACAGGGCGACGTGGCGTGGTCGCAGAGCAGCAGGGGCAGCGTGGCGCCGGCCTCGGCTACGACGAGGAGGCGACGGTTGGCCATGAGGGGACGTGTGGCGGCCATAACCTGCACAATCTGTATGGGATCGGCGATGGTCGTGCCGGGCGCGGCATGCACCAGGATGCCGTCTTGTGCCAGCATGGCGTTGAGGGCGGCCAGACTGTCGGCGCCCTCGGCGGCAGCGCGGTGGTAGTAGCGCTCCATCAGGTCGGGGCAGCGCTGGGCGGCCTCGGCCAAAGAGCATACGGTCAGGCCCTCGGGCAGGGCGGGGGCGCTGAGAGCGGCAGGCGCCGGACTATCGTTGACCACATAGCGCAGGGCCGTGGTGGCGAGGGTGGGTACACCGCAGCGATAGGTGCGGTAGGGATCGGCGGCAGGCAGGTGGCGCTGTAGATTAAGGCCGTAGTCGGGGCTCAGGGCCTGCTCAACGTCGCAGTAGCGGTAACGCTCGGTGCGCAGCGTGGGCAGTCCCTGACGGGCGAGCAGGCGTGCGGCCTCGTCGCGACGGGCATTCATCGCGGCGTTGCTGCCGGCGTCGATGAGTGCGCGACAGTCGGCGAAGATACTGAGATACTGGTCTATGCTGGCCATGGCATATCAGCGGTTTTGCGCAGCGGCGGCAGCCTCTGCCTCGTTCTTAATCCAGTCGAAACCCTTCTCCTCGATGGCATAGCCCAGCGAGGCGTCGCCCTCGCGGACGATGCGGCCGTTGACCAGCACGTGGACGAAGTCGGGGCGGAGGTAGTCGAGCATACGCTGATAGTGGGTGATGACCATGGCCGACGTGCGCTCGTTGCGCAACATGTTGAAGCCCTCAGCCACGATGCGCAGGGCATCGACGTCGAGGCCCGAGTCGGTCTCGTCGAGGATACTGAAGAGGGGTTCGAGAACGGCCATCTGGAATATCTCGTTGCGCTTGCGCTCGCCGCCGCTGAAGCCCTCGTTCACGCCGCGGCTCATGAAGTGGGCGTCGAGGCCCACCAGTTTGCGTTTCTCGCGCAGCATACGGAGGAAGTCGGTGGCGGGCAGGGGCTCCTGGCCGAAGTACTTGCGCTTGGCGTTGACGGCGGCGCGCAGGAAGTTGGTCATGGACACGCCGGGAATCTCGATGGGGGCCTGGAACGACATGAACAGGCCTTCGTGCGAGCGGTCTTCGGGGCTCATGGCCAGGAGGTCCTTGCCGTTGAAGGTGATGGTGCCCTCGGTGACCTCATACTTGGGGTTGCCCACGAGGACGTGGCTCAGCGTACTCTTTCCCGAGCCGTTGGGTCCCATGAGGACGTGCACCTCACCGTCGGCGATGGTCAGGTTGACGCCCTTGAGTATCTCTTTGCCTTCTACGGCAGCGTGTAGGTTGGTAATCTGTAGCATGGTAAGCAGCGTTGTTTGCGGTGGAGTGTGGCGCGGTGACGGTGTGTCATAATGGCCAATCTGCTGCGTTGCTATCGTCTTCGGGCTTGGTCATGTACTTCAGTACACTCCCGGCGCCCTCATCCTCAGCGCCTTGCATCTTAGCCATTCTGACGCACCTTCGCGTGTGCGTCAAAATTTGCATTTTGACACACCCTGCGCGCCTGTATCAAGGTGCAAAGGTACGCATTTTTACCGAATGGCCCACAACGCTGGCCTCCTACGTCAAAATGCCGACAAAATGGGAGCCACAGCGGAGCGCAGACTGAAAAATAATGTTTACCTTTGTTGGCCAAAGCGTCCAGTCTCACATGACCGCAACAGAAAACTACGTCCACCGCATCGCCGCCACAGCCGAACGTCTGTCAGACACGTCGCTGATGAAGGGCCTCTTTCACCAGCACCGTCACGGCGACCCCCTACCTTCGGCGCCGGCGCTTCAGGAGATAGTGGCGCTGTGCCGCGCGGTGCTCTTCCCTGGCTACTACGGCCGCTCGGCGCTGCACAACGTCACCATACGCTACCACATCGGCACAGCGCTCGAAGAACTCTTTGCCCTGCTCACCAGTCAGGTGGAGGCGGGCCTGTGTTTCGATGCCACATCATCGGCAGGCTCGCGCCATGACGAGGCGGCCGAGGTGGCGGCAGCGATTATCGAACGCCTGCCCGAGGTGCGTCGCGTCCTGGCCACCGACGTCGAGGCGGCCTATCTGGGCGACCCTGCGGCACAAAACTATGGCGAGGTCATCAGTTGCTACCCCGTCATCAAAGCGCTGACATGCTACCGCGTGGCGCACGAACTCTATCAACACCATGTGCCGCTCATCCCGCGCATCCTCACCGAGATGGCCCACAGCGAAACGGGCATCGACATACACCCGGGGGCGCAAATCGGCGAACAGTTTACCATCGACCACGGCACGGGCGTGGTCATCGGCGCCACCTGCGTCATCGGCAAGGGGGTGAAACTCTACCAGGGCGTGACGCTCGGTGCAAAGAGTTTTCCCCTGGACGATGAGGGCAACCCAGTGAAGAACATACCGCGCCACCCCATCCTCGAAGACGGCGTCATCGTCTATAGCAACGCCACTATCCTGGGCCGCGTGACCATTGGCCGACAGGCGGTCATCGGCGCCAACGTATGGCTCACGCACGACGTGGCACCAGGCGAGAAGGTGACGAAAGACCTCTGACGGCACGCTGGCCCAACCGAGCATTACCAACCGAGTATCACCCTCTCTCTGCACAACAGCATTCCCCTCCCTTATATATATAAATAGGTATAGGCCGGCCGACGGCACATACCGCCATTCCACTCTCCCCCTCTCCCCCTCCACTACATCAATGGAAGAATTTGAACTCATCGCCAAGACTTTCCAAGGTCTGGAAGAAGTGCTGGCCCAGGAACTGACCGAACTGGGCGCCAACAACGTGGCCATCGGTCGCCGCATGGTGTCGTTTACCGGCGACAAAGAGATGATGTACCGTGCCAACTTCTGTCTGCGCACCGCCGTACGCATCCTCAAGCCCATCAAGCATTTCAAGGCCTCGGACGCCGACGACGTCTATACGGCCGTGCGCGCCATCGACTGGAGTCAGTATCTGGACCTGGAGACGACGCTGGCCGTCGATTCGGTGGTCTATTCGCAGGACTTTCGCCACAGCAAGTTCGTGGCCTACAAGGTCAAGGACGCCATCGTCGATTACTTCCGCGAAAAGACGGGACAACGCCCCAACATACGCTTGACCAACCCCGACATACGCCTCAACATCCATATCGCCGAGGACGACTGCACACTGTCGCTCGACTCGTCGGGCGAGAGCCTGCACCTGCGCGGCTACCGCACGGCATCGGTCGAAGCGCCTATCAACGAGGTGCTGGCAGCCGGACTGATACGCCTCACGGGGTGGAAGTTTGACACTGACTTCATCGACCCCTTCTGCGGCTCGGGCACGCTGCTCATCGAGGCCGCCCTCATGGCGCGCAACATCTACCCCGGCATCTTCCGCAAGAGTTTTGGCTTTGAGAAATGGAAAGACTTCGACGCCGACCTTCTTGACCGCATCTATAACGACGACTCAGCCGAACGGCCCTTCAACCACCGCCTCTATGGCTACGACATCAACGTCCATGCCCTCGAGGCCACACGCACCAACGCCAAGAACGCTGGCGTAGCCGACCTCATCACGGCCGAACAGCGCGACATTCGCAAGTTTGTCCACCCTGAACAGCCAGCCCTCATGGTGACCAACCCGCCCTACGGCGAACGCTTAGTGAGCCCCGACCTGCTGGGCCTCTACCATACCCTGGGCGAACGCCTCAAGCACGAGTTTGCGGGCGGCGAGGCCTGGGTCATCTCCTACCGCCAGGAGTGCTTCGACGAGATTGGTCTGAAGGCCAGCATCAAAATACCGCTCTACAACGGCTCGCTCGACTGCGAGTTTCGCAAGTACCAAATGTTCAGCGGCAAACTGGAGGAATTTCGCGCCGCCGGCGGCGACGTCAAAACCGACGACGAGCGCAAGCGCATGGGCGAGAAGCGCCGCTTCAAGATGAACCGCGGCGACTTCAACGGCCGCTCTGCCGAACGCCGCGACAGCCGCGACGAGCAGGACGACGACACGCCCGAGGGTTACCGCATCCTGCGCAACCGCCACTTCGAGTTTGAGCGCAAGTTTGAACGCAAGGAACGCAGCGAACGCCCCGAGCGCAGCGAGCGCCCCAAACGCAAGGACGGCTTCAAGGGCGGCAGCGGCTCAAAAGGCGGCGGCTTTAAGGGCGGCCGCAACGGCCGATAAGCCCCCGCAGAGAAGCCGTAAAGACTGGAAAACCCGAGAAGCCCGGATATCACCGCCCATCCCACCGATTACCCACACACATTCACCGCTATGCTCAGACATATCCTCAAGGCGGCAGCCCTGTGCCTGCTGCTCCTGCCCAACGCCATGACCGCACAAACCAAAAAGACCTTCACCCTCGACGACCTGATGTGGAGCGGCTCCAACTACTGGAACCTCATGCCCCGCTCCCACTTCACCGCATGGTGGGGCGACTGCCTCGTAGAGAACGTCAGCGATGCCGTCAAGCAGATCACCGATGCCAAAGGCCGCACACTCAAGACGCCCGTCACTCTCTTCACCGAAAGCGACGTGCGCGCCGCCCTCGACCAGGCCAAGCACGGACAGCTCCACGGCACGGGCTCGGCCAGTTTCCCCGAAGCCGGCAGCCCCGTCGTGCAGTTCAACACCAGCAAGGGCATCATACGCTACAACTGGCAGACGCGCACCGTCACGGCCTTCGTACCCACCAAGCGCGGCACACAGGCCAGCAAGATGGCACCCAACATGGCTGTGGCCTATGTCAAAGACTATAATGTCTATGTCACCACCCCCGACGGCACGACGCAGCAGGTGAGCCGCGATGGCAACCGCGAACTGCAGTACGGCCTGAGCGTCCACCGCGACGAGTTTGGCATACAAGAGGGCCTGTTCTGGAGTCCCAAGGGCTCGCTGCTGGCTTTCTACCGCATGGACCAGACCATGGTGACGGACTTCCCCCTGGTGGACAACAGTCAGCGCGTGGCCACTCTCGCGCCTGAGAAATACCCCATGGCGGGCATGACCAGCCACAAGGTGAGCGTGGGCATCTACAATCCCGCTACGGGCAAGACAATCTATCTCCAAACGGCCGACCCCACCGACCGCTACTTCACCAACATCGCCTGGAGCCCCGACGAGAAGACGGTGTATATGTTCGAACTGCCCCGCACGCAGGACAAGGCCGAACTCATCTGCTACGACGCTGCCACGGGCAAATGCCTAGGCACACTCTACACCGAGACCAACGCCCGCTACGTCGAGCCGATGCACCCCATCGTGTTCCTGCCCTGGGACGCCAACCACTACATCATGCAGTCGCGTCGCGACGGCTACAACCACCTCTACCTCTGCTCTACCAACGGCGGCGAACCCGTGCAACTCACCCGTGGCGAATTTGAGGTGACGGAGATGGTGGGCTTCAACACGGCTAAGCGCAGCATTGTCTATGTGAGCAACGAGGGCAGCCCCATCGAGCGCCATATCTTTAGCGTCAGCGTCAAGGACGGCAAGCGCCAGCGTCTCTCGGCCGATGGCGGCAGCCACCGCCCCAGCCTCTCTGCCGGCGGCACCTACGTCTGCGACACCTGGAGCAATCCCGACATGTACCGCCGCTACGACCTGCTCAACACCAGCAAGGCGGGCAGCGCACAGACGCTCTGGCAACTGCCCAACCCCTGGCAGGACTATGACGTGCCACAGGTGAAAAACGGCACCATCAAGGCGGCCGACGGCCAGACCGACCTCTACTACCGCATGGTGCTGCCCACAGGCTTCGACGCCAACAAGAAATACCCCACCGTGGTCTATGTCTATGGCGGACCGCACGCCCACAACGTTGAGGCATCGTGGATGTACATGACGCGCCCCTGGGAAATCTACATGGCTCAGCGCGGCTACATCATCTTCGTCGTCGATAACCGCGGCTCGGAAGACCGTGGCTTCGCCTTCGAGAGCGTTACACACCGCCACCTGGGCGATGCCGAGATGGCCGACCAGATAGAGGGCGTGAAGTTTCTCAAGCAGCAGCCCTTCGTCGATGCCGACCGCCTGGGCGTACACGGATGGTCGTTCGGCGGCTTCATGACCACCAACCTGATGTGCTCCTACCCCGACGTCTTCAAGGTGGGCGTGGCCGGCGGACCGGTCATCGACTGGAAATTCTACGAGGTGATGTACGGCGAACGCTACATGGACACGCCGCAGGAGAACCCCGAGGGCTACGCATCGTCGAGCCTGCTGGGCAAAGCCCAAAACCTGAAGGGACGCCTGCAGATTATCGTGGGCTACAACGACCCCACCTGCGTACTGCAACATAGCCTCTCGTTCCTCCGCGCCTGCGAAGATGCCGGCACCCAGCCCGACTACTTCGTCTATCCTGGACAGGGCCACAACATGATGGGCCGCGACATGGTGCACCTCCACGACCGCATCACACGCTACTTCGACGACTATCTCAAGGGCGAACGCTAAGCGCCACGCCCACCGCCTACCAGCGGACAACACAGCAGCCGCATCACGGCGCGCACACATCGGCTACGATGTGCGCGCGCTTTTTTCATGGGCCAAAAACAGGCCAAACGCTTGGCGCTTCGGCGGCGATAACGTACCTTTGCTCCTGCATGCGCCACGCAAGCCGTCGCCACGACACCCTACACGCCGCATGCCTCACACACACCACCAACAACTCCCTCATCACTCACCATCATGAAAAAAGCCATCAGCACCCCCAACGCCCCGGCCGCCATCGGCCCCTATAGCCAGGCCATCGAGGCCAACGGCATCGTCTTCGTCTCGGGACAACTTCCCATCAACCCCGCCACGGGCCAGTTTGCCGAAGGCGGCATCGGCGAACTGACGCGCCAGTCGCTGACCAACATCCGGAACATCCTGGCCGAAGCCGGTCTGACGATGGACAACGTGGTCAAGACAAGCGTCTTTCTGGCCGACATGGCCGACTTCGCCGGCATGAACGCCGTCTATGCCGAGTTTTTCCCCGGCACGGCGCCTGCCCGCTCGGCCGTCGCCGTCAAGACGCTGCCCAAGGACGCCCGTGTCGAGATAGAGTGCATCGCCGTCCGCTAACGCCGCCAGCCACAGCACAGTCATGAAGACACGCATCGCGGTGTTCCTCTCGTCGCGCAGCGACATCCCCGCGGCCTATCTGCCTGCTGCCCGTGAGGTGGGCGAATGGATAGGGCGCACGGGCCGCACTCTGGTCTATGGCGGCGCACGCCGCGGACAGATGGAGGTGCTGGCGCAGGCCGTGCGCCAAAGCGGCGGCCGCGTCATCGGCGTTATGCCCGACATCCTCGTACAGCGCCACCTCGAGAGCGACGCCGTACAGGTGGCCTTCTACACCGCCGGACTGGACGACCGCAAGGCCACCATGCTCCGCGAGAGCGAGGTCATCGTCGCCCTGCCGGGCGGCATAGGCACCCTCGACGAGGTGTTCACCGCCCTGGCCGAGAACACCATCGGCACGGCCAACCACCAGATCATCCTCTACAACGCCGGCGGATGCTGGGACGCCATGCTGGCCATGCTCCGACAGATGGTCAGCGACCATCTGGCCGACGCCGACGTGGTGGACCGCATCGCCGTAGCCACAACTGCAGACGACCTGGAACGACTCTGCCAATAACCCCTCAAACCATTGAGCGTCATGAGCAAACCTCTCAGAATCATCATCAGCGGCGGCGGCACGGGCGGCCACATCTTCCCCGCCGTCTCCATAGCCAACGCCCTGCGCGAGTTGCGTCCCGATGCCGACATCCTCTTCGTCGGCGCCGAAGGCCGCATGGAAATGCAGCGCGTGCCCGAAGCGGGCTACACCATCAAGGGCCTGCCCGTGGCGGGCTTCGACCGCCGCCGCCTCTGGCGCAACATCGGCGTACTCATCAAACTGATGAAGAGCCGCCGCATGGCCCGCCGCATCATCAAGGACTTCCGGCCGCAGGTGGCCGTCGGCGTGGGCGGCTACGCCAGTGGCCCCACCCTCAACATGGCCCAAAAGATGGGCATACCCACCCTCATCCAGGAGCAAAACTCCTACGCTGGCGTGACCAACAAACTGCTGGCCAAGAGGGCCTCGGCCATCTGCACGGCCTACGACGGCATGGAGCGCTTCTTCCCTGCCGACCGCATCACGCTCACGGGCAACCCCGTGCGCCAGAACCTGCTCGAAAACCCCATGCCGCGCGCCGAGGCGCTCAAAGCCCTCAGCCTCGACCCCGCACGCCGCACGGTGCTCATCGTCGGCGGCTCGCTGGGCGCCCGCACACTCAACGAGAGCATCCTGGGCCACCTCGACGTCATCGCCGCACAGCAGGACGTACAGGTGGTGTGGCAGACGGGAAAGTACTACGACGCCGAAATCACCGCCCGCCTCAGTGAAGCCGGCTGCCCGCCCAACCTCAAGGCCACGCCATTCATCAGCGACATGGCCACGGCCTATGCCGCAGCCGACCTGGTCATCTCGCGCGCTGGCGCCGGCAGCATCTCCGAGTTTTGCCTACTGGGCAAGCCCGTCATCCTCGTGCCCTCGCCCAACGTGGCCGAAGACCACCAGACGCAGAACGCCATGGCCCTGGTGCGCAAGGAGGCGGCCATCTGCGTGACCGATGCCCAGGCCCGCGACGTCCTGCTCGACACGGCCCTGCAAACCGTTCGCGATGAAGAGCGTCTGAAGACTCTGGCCACCAACATCCACCGCCTGGCCAAACCGCATGCCGCCCGCCAAATTGCCGAGATGGTCATCGCCCTGGCCGAACAGCAGTGAACGCCCGTATCGTTGCACACCTGGCAGTCTCTGTGTGCCAGAACATAGAAGGAGAGAAGGCCATACGCAGAAGATTAACATTTTTTTCGTAATCAAGGAGCGCGCCACGGCCGACAGTTGGAGAATAAATCGTACCTTTGTGCCCGAAAAACCGAAACGTCCATCTTTTGGTCCTTACCGGCTGTTCACATCGCCGTCAGAGCCCGTAAAAATCCTTATAACGCCCCCATGCACTTCACCCACTGCTTCAAACAACTCGCCCTGGCCGCCGTCCTTGGTCTGTGCGCCGTCACCACGGCATCGGCACAGAGTCTGGGCACCGACGATATGCCCAGCCGTTCGCGCTCGCAGCGCTACATCCGCGAGGCCGAAGCAGCTCCCGTCTTCAACCTTGCCGCCAAGCCCGCTGCCGCAGTTGCCCCCAAGGCCACTGCTGCCAACCTCAAGGGCGAGCAGATTGTCGCCACGGCCATGAAGTATTTGGGCGCACGTTACCGTAGCGGCCACAGCGGCCCCTCGGCCTTCGACTGCTCGGGCTTCACCTCCTTCATCTATCGCAATGCCAACTTGAGCATCACCCGCTCGTCGCGCAGCCAGTTTGCCGAAGGCACGCCCATCCACAACATTGCCGACCTGCGCAAGGGTGACCTCGTGTTCTTCAGCGGCTCATCGCGCTCGCGCAGCGTGGGCCATGTGGGCATCGTCACCGAGGTGGCAGGCGACGGCAAGTCGTTCCAGTTTGTCCACGCCGCACGCACGGGCGTACAGGTGGACAAAAGCAACTCGGCCTACTACTCGCGCCGCTACCTCGGCGCACGCCGCATCGTTCAGGAGTAAGCACACGCCCGCTCCGGCTGGACGTTGCCCCGCGCCCCCCTACCGACCATCCTCATTTACTATAGAAAAGCACACGCCAGTCCCGCCGCTGACGTGCGCTTTTTTTGTGCCGCCAAGGCACTGACAACACCCTTCAAACACCTTCACACCATGTTATTCTCCCTTCTCCAAACCGCCGCCCCCACCATCACCCGCACCCAGATAGACCTCCTGCTGGAGCGCCTGATGGAGTTCGGCATCAGCGTGGGCAAGCACATCCTCGTCGCCACCATCGTCTTTCTCGTGGGGCGCGCCATCATCGGCATCATCAACCGTATCGTAGCCCGCATCCTCAACCGCGAGCGCATCGACCCGAGCGTGCAGACCTTCCTGCGCAGCATGGTCAAGATCATGCTGACCATCCTGCTCATCATCTCCGTCATCGGCGCTCTGGGCATCAACACCACGTCGTTCGCCGCCCTGCTGGCCTCAGCCGGTGTGGCCATCGGTATGGCACTCTCCGGCAACCTGCAAAACTTCGCCGGCGGACTGGTCATCCTGCTCTTCAAACCCTATAAGGTGGGCGACTGGATTGAGGCGCAGGGCGTACAGGGCAGCGTCAGGGAGATACAGATATTCCACACCGTCCTGGTGCAGGCCGACAACAAGGTGGTCTATGTGCCGAATGGTTCGATGAGCACCGCCGTGGTGGTCAACTACTCGCGCATGGACACCCGCCGCATAGAGTGGACCATCGGCATCGACTACGGCGAGGACGTGGATAAGGCACGCAACGCCATCCTCGAAGCCCTGCGTCAGGAGCCCCTCATCCTGGCCGACCCCGAGCCCACCGTGGCCCTCGGCGCCCTGGCCGACAGCAGCGTCAACCTCACCGTCCGCGTATGGGCCAAGACGGGCGACTACTGGCCCGTGTTCAACAACGGCTACCGCCTCATCTACGATGCCTTCAACGCCAAGGGCATCAACTTCCCCTACCCCAACCAGACGGTACACATCGTCCGCGAGAAAGAGGCGTAGGCGCCGCTCGCCGCAGCCCTCCCGACAGAAAACTCTCGCCTCACGGCAAACAATTTTTCGGGGGAGCAGCGAAAAAGTGCGATTTGCATTTCGCCCGAATTTGTCGTATCTTTGCTTAGCAAAGTGCAAAGGGCTCCCGCGGGGGCCCTTTTTTCGTATCCAAAAGGCCAAAACACAACTTGGGCGACCGTAAAAACAGTCGCCCAAGTTGTGTTTTCAGTCGCCCAAGTCGTGTTTCGAGTCGCCCGGGGCGTGCCGTCAGTCGCCCGAGCCCCCTCTCCGACCGTTAAAAAGCCCTAAACGTTTCGCCGGCAAAGCGAGCCGCGATAGAAAACTCTTGTGCAAAACGTGAAGCGCCCGCTCCGCGTGACGTATATTATGGGGTGCGTCAGGAACGCGCTGTAAGGAGGCGCCGCCGGACAGCAAGAGAAAAGAATGGGGTACGGTCGGTGCGGAACGGGGCTTTTTGTGTAATTTTGCAAGAAACATTTCCCTATCATGCAAATCACCCTTCCCGACAGCAACCATCTGGAGCAGGCGGCCGAAGCCTTCGCCCACGCCATGGGGGACCGCCGCGTGTTCGCCTTCTACGGCAAGATGGGCGCCGGCAAAACCACGTTCATCGGCGCGCTGTGCCGCCATCTGGGCGTCAGCGAGACCGTCAACTCGCCCACCTTCGCCCTGGTCAACGAATACCGCTCCGATACCACAGCGCAGGTGATCTACCACTTCGACTTCTACCGCATCAAGCGCATCGACGAGGTCTATGACATGGGCTTCGAGGACTATTTCTACTCGGGCGCCCTGTGCCTCATCGAATGGCCCGAACTGGCCGAAGAGGTGCTGCCCGACGACACGGTCATCGTCCACATCGACGAGCAGGAGGACGGCACGCGCCTGCTGACCATGGACATCTGACGCTGGCGCCAGCACTCCCCCACTCACAAACCGAACCTTCTGTCTATGAAAAGCCTTTCTGCCCTCATCCTGTGGATGGCCTGCCTGGCCATGCCCCTCGCCGCACAGACGGTGCAGCGCATGGCCGACCTCGACGCCGCCGCCAAGGCGGACGCCACCCACATCGCCCTGACGGGGACGCTCAGCACCGCGGGAAACTCGGACTTCCGCCAGTTGCGAGACCTGTGCTGGCAGTTGGAGAGTCTGGACCTGAGTCAGGCCGACTGCCCCATCGTGCCGCGCTGCGCCCTCCACTCGCGCCACGCCCTCAAGCGTCTGGCGCTGCCCGACAGCGTACGCCTCATCGACGCTCAGGCGTTCTATGCCTGCGACGCCCTGACCGACGTCTGCCTGCCGCCGGGGCTGGACAGCATCGCCCCCGAGGCTTTCGCCGGCTGTACGGCACTGCGCACGCTGACGCTTCACGGCCGGCCCGTCATCGGCGCTTTCGCCTTTGCCCACTGCACGGGGCTGCGCTGCATCGTCATGGACAGCGACGTGCCGCCCGTGGCCGACGCCACGGCCTTTGCGGGCATCGCCGCAGGACAGGTGCGCCTGGTGGTGCCCCGCGGGAGCGAGGACCGCTATGCCCGGGCCGAAGGCTGGCGCACGCTGATGCAGGCGGCGCCGCTGCCGGCCGATACCTGCCGCCCCGAGGTTTGTCTGCTGCCCGCCCCCTCTTCGCCCATCGTGCGCCACGGCGGCTCGCCGCTGAGCGTGCTGCGCAAATGGCGCATCAAGGCTGAGGACGGTCTGGACAACGAGGTGCGCCAGGCCCGGCGCGTACTGGCCGAACGCACGGCGGGCGCCAAGCGCGCCAAGGGCGCCAAGGGCCCCGATAACATTCTGACGCTGGCCACCGACAGCACCATGCCGGCCGAGGCATACCATATCTATATACACGCGCGAGGAGCCGACATCAAGGGCGGCAGCGCAGCGGGCGTGTTCTACGGCGTGATGACGCTCGACCAACTGCTGCGCGGCGATGCTGGCAACCAGGTGTGCGCCTATGTGCCGGCACTGACGCTGGACGACGCACCACGCACGGCGATGCGCGAACTGATGGTCGATCCGGCGCGTATCTTCATCCCCCTGCCTGTGCTCAAGGACTTTGTCGTGGAGATGGCGCGGTGGAAGTACAACGCGCTGCACCTGCACCTCGTCGATGACCAGGCCTGGCGCATCGAGATAAAGCGCTATCCCGAACTGACGCAGCAGGCCAGCGAGCGCACGGGCATGGACGACATGCTCATGCCCATCGGCGGCTACTATACGCAGGACGAGATGCGCGAACTGGTACGCTTCGCCGCCGATTACCATGTGGACATCATCCCGGAGATTGAGATGCCGGGGCACGAGGTGGCGGCGATACACTGTTTTCCGCAGTTGACCTGCGGCGCCAAGGAGGTGCCGATTCGCACGACCTGCGGCGTGAGCAACGAACTGCTCTGTCCGGGCGAGCCCTTCGTCTATGAGTTCCTGGGCAATGTGCTGGGCGAACTGGCCGCGGTGTTCCCCTCGCCCTACGTCCATCTGGGCGGCGACGAGGCGGGTAATCCGGCGCTGGGATGCTGGACCGACTGCCCCAAATGCCGCGCGCTGAAGCGCCGCCTGGGCATCGAGGGCGACCGCCGCGAGGACAACTGGCGGTTGCAGGAGCACCTGTTCAACAGCATCATCGACACGCTGCGCACCAAGCACGGCAAGACGCCGATGTTCTGGTACGAGACGGACTTCAAGCGCATCCCCGAGGGCTGCATCGTCTTTGCCTGGCGCCACGGACTGACGGCGGCAGCTATCCGCGCCGCGGTGGCCAACGACGCCCGCATCATGCTCTGTCCGGGCGAGCACTGCTATCTGGACTATCCCATGGCCGGGGGCGACATGCCGGAGGTCAACTGGGGCATGCCCATCACGTCGCTGGCGCAGACCTACCGCCTGGACCCCGCATGGGGCTTCGGGCCGACGTCAGACTGCCCGACGTTTGAAGAACGCCATCTGGCGGGTGTGGCGGGCACGCTGTGGAGCGAGTGCATCAACTCGCCCGAGCGCCTCTACTATCAGGCTTTCCCCCGTGCCCTGGCACTGGCCGAGGCGGGATGGACGCCGCAGGCCCGACGCGACGCGGCCGATTTCGACCGCCGTCTTCAGGCAGCCCTGCGCGACATGGCGCGGCGCGGCATATGCCGCTCGGCGGTGACATGGCAGCAGGCGGCACACTGACGCCTGCGACCCGCTGATACCCTCGGACGGCCTTTCTTATTAAAGAAAAAACACTCCCCCCTACTATGCTTCATATCTTCACTCCGGTAAAAGACTCTATCGACACCACGATGGCTACCATTGAGGCCGTCATGGCGTCCCAAATGACAGAGCCACACACCTATACGGTATATAACGACTTCAGCACGCCCGAGAACACGCGGCGCCTGGAAGAGGCGGCACGCACCATGGGCTTCCGCCTGGTCAACATGGCCGACGTCACGGACCACCCCTCGCCCAACTACCTGCTCATGCTGCAGCGCGCACAGCAGGAGGCGCTGGCCGAAGGGGCGCACATCTGCATCGTGGAGAGCGACGTCACGGTGCAGCCCGACACGCTGCAACGCCTCTGCAACGGCATAGCCGACCACCCCGACGCGGGCATCATCGCCTCGGTCACGGTGGACGAGGAGGGGCAAATCAACTACCCCTACAAGTATGCCGCGGGCATGGAGAACCAGGTCATCGACACGCGCAAGCACTTGAGTTTCTGCTGTTCAGTGCTCTGCAACCGTCTGCTGCAGGCATTCGACTTCCACAGTCTGGATGCCGAGAAAAACTGGTTTGACGTGACCATCTCGCACGAGTCGCTCAACGCCGGCCTGCACAACTACCTCTACACCTCGCTGCCCGTGCTCCACCGCCCGCACCAGAGCCGGCCGTGGAAGCAGTTGAAGTATAAGAACCCCTTGAAGTACTACTGGCTGAAGTTCACCAAAGGACTGGACAAGATTTGAGCCCCACGCCATGAAACGCCCCACTCTTCCCCGCTCAGCACACCACTACGGTCTGCACCCCGACACGCTGGTGGTCCACCCCGACTACGCCCATCTGGCGCCCTTCCTCCGCTCGCTGCCGCAGCGCATGGCCCGCGGCGAGGGCGAGGTGATACACCGCGGGCGCAACGAACTGCGCATCATGCACTACGACGGTCTGGACCTGGTGGTCAAGGCCTTCCACCGCCCGCACGTCATCAACCGCTTCGTCTATGGCACGCTGCGCGCCTCGAAGGCGAAGCGCTCCTACGCCAACGCCTGCCTGCTGCTGGACCTGGGCATCGGCACGCCGCAGCCCGTGGGCTACTATAACGTGCGCAGCACGCTGGGCCTGGCCTTCGACAAGAGTTACTTCGTCACCCTGCGCTCGGTATGCACCCACCGCTACGAGGAGTTTTTCGAGCACGACATGCCCGAGATGCCCGACGTACTCCGCGCCATCGGCCACATCACGGCACGCCTGCACGAGGCGGGACTGGCGCACAAGGACTACGGCCGCGCCAACATCCTCTTCGGCTACGACAAGGACGGCCAGCTGCGCATCGAACTGGTGGACCTCAACCGCATGGCACACGGTCCGCTCGACATCCATGCCGGCTGCAAAAACTTTGAACGCCTGCCGGCTACGCCCGAGATGCACCGCCTCATGGCCGAGACCTACGCCGCCGACCGCGGCTTCGACGCCGACGAGTGCTTCCGCCTGATGCAGCAGTACCGCAGCACGCAGGGCGGCAAGGTGGATGGCAAATACTGACGCCACGCCGCCTCCGCCCCATTGTTTCCCTTCAATCCCCACACCCCTCTCTCCACTGAAAGTATGGACATCACCGCCGTCGTCGTCACCTTCAACCGCCGCACCCTGCTGGAACGCACGGTGCAGAGCCTGCGCAGCCAGACGCTGGCGCTGAGCCGCATCATCGTCGTCAACAACGGCTCGACCGACGGCACGGCCGAATGGCTGGCCGGTCAGGCGGACCTCGTCGTCATCACGCAGGAGAACGTGGGCGGCTCGGGGGGCTTCGCCACCGGCATCCAGGCCGCCTACGACGCCGGCGCCGACCGCATCTGGTGCATGGACGACGACGTCTTTCCCCAGCCTACCTGTCTGGAACGCCTCATGGCAGCCGCCGCCACCCACCCCGACGCCGCCATACTGGCACCGCGCCGCCGCATGGAGGGCCGCATCTTCTGCCACGACTTCTGCCGCTACAACCTGACCAACCCCTTCGCCTCGATGTATGCCGGCCGCCTGCACAAACGGCCGCCCGAGGCGCCGACCTACGTCGTGGGGACGGCCTTCGAGGGACCGCTCATCAGCCGCGAGGTGGTGGAGCGCATCGGCCTGCCCAACCGCGACCTGTTCATCTTCTGTGACGACACCGACTACTGCCTGCGCACCCACCTGGCGGGCATGCGCCTGCTCTACGTCCCCGACGCACCGATGGACAAGCACCGCTTCTTCAGCGACGACACCTGGGCCGAACGACAGGAGAAGAAGAAATGGAAACGCTACTACCAGGTGCGCAACGCAGCCTACCTCAACCACCACTATGGCCGCAACTGGGGCGTGCGCCACCTGCGCAGTTTCATCAACGTCAGCGGCTACATCCTCACCGCCGTCGTCGCCGCCCCTCTGGGCAAAGGGTGGAAGTGGGCCGACATTCCCCGCCTATGGCACGCCTACCGCGATGGCGTGCACGAGCGTCTGGGCAAGATGTGACTAAGGCTGACACATGGCACACAGAGACCTGAAAGAAGCAACCACACTATGGGAGTATATATCAACAAAGGCAATCGTGAGTTTCGCGACATCGTCACGCACGAGTATGTGGATAAGACATCGCTGATACCTTTTATCAGCAGCACACTCAATTCTGAACGTCGCTACAGTTGCGTATCTCGCTGCCGCCGCTTTGGCAAGTCGATGGCGGCCAAGATGCTGTGTGCCTACTACGACAAGTCGTGCCAGTCGCGCGAATTGTTCGCTGGCCTCAACGTCGAGCGCGACAGCACGTTCGAGACGTATCTGAACAAGTACTATGTCATCTGCGTGGACATGACAGACTTCACCACGAAGTATCGGGGCGATAAGGACATGGTCCGAAAGATTCAGGATAGGCTCATCACGGATGTGCTGACCGTATTTCCAGAGGTCAGCCGGTATGAGGATGACGACCTCATGGACATCCTCTACCGCATCAGCGACAGTACGGGCGAGCGCTTCATCATGATCATCGACGAGTGGGACGCCATCCTTCGCGAGACAGGGACGGACGAGCACGTCACCACGGCCTTCGTCGATTTGCTTCGCCGCCTCTTCAAGGGGTCGGGGTCAAACATCGTCTTCGCCGGGGCCTATCTCACAGGTATCCTGCCCATCAAGAAGTACAACACGGAGTCGGCGCTGAACAACTTCAACGAGTATTCCATGGTTGACCCTGCCAATTTGGCCTCATGCTACGGCTTCACAGAGGCGGAAGTGCAGACATTGGCAAAGCGGCATAACGTGGCCTTGGCAGACTTGAAAAGGTGGTACGACGGATATACTATCGGCACAGAGCGGTCTATCTACAATCCCTACTCCGTCATGAATGCCCTGCAGCGGGGCACATGTCGCAGTTACTGGACGACCACGGGCGCCTACGACTCGGTCGTGACCTACATTCAGATGAACTACAACGGGCTGAAGGATGACATCATCAGAATGCTGGCGGGCGAGCATGTCTATGTCGATACCACAGAGTTTCTCAACGACATGCGCATCGTCAGGAGCAAGAACGATGTGCTGACCATACTGATACACCTCGGCTATCTGTCCTACGATGAACGTGCCCAAACATGTTATATTCCCAATAAAGAGGTGGGCGACGAAATGAATAAGGCCATCAAAGCCACGTCATGGAGCGTCCTGGCCGAGACCATACAACAGTCGAAAACCCTTCTTGATGCCACCATCGCGGGCAACGCGCAGGCCGTGGCGCGAGCCGTGGACCAGGCGCACGATGAGCACACCAGCATCCTGTCTTACAACGATGAAAACTCGCTCGCCTGTGTGCTTGCCATCGCTTATATTTGGGCCAAAAACGAGTATGTCATCCATCGCGAGTATGCTACAGGCAAGGGCTACGCCGACCTTGTGATGATTCCCCGCCACAACGTGGCCAAGCCCGCGCTGGTTATCGAACTGAAATACAACCACTCGGCCAACACGGCCATCGACCAAATCAAGCGGAAAGACTATCCCGCAAAAATAGCAGAATATACGGGCGACATCCTTTTGGTGGGCATCAACTACGACAAGGAAGCCAAACAGCATACATGTAAGATAGAACGGCTCAGCAAATAAAGGGGTGCTCTACAGAATTAAACTTCCCCTAATTGCCTAATTTATAGAGTTCCCCATAAGATAGGCGCAGTATTTGCTGAGCAGATTCTGCAGGGGCAATTCGCCTTTCTGATAGCGCTCTGCATCGAGCGACAGCAGCCTTGCGCACACGTTCTTCCGCCCCTTATATAATGCGTGGAGGTAGGGCGTGCCGTCCTTCTCGACAATGCTGACATGGGTGAAAAACTGCGTCAGATTGTCCGCATCATAGACGATGGAGTAGCTTGGGCGCTTGGCTCCCGGCACATCCTCCACGAGCAGATTCTTGCTGACAAGGTCTTGGATGTCTCGCAGGGCGGTGTCTTTGGAGCACTTGGCCAGCGCAGCCCAATTTTTCGATGTTATCTTAGCCTCGTAGCCGTCGAGGAAGAGGTTGAGCATCGCCGTCTGTCGCGGTGTCAGGGGAGTGGAGGATACTCGGTGCCAAAAGAAACTCTTGTTCAAAATGGTGGTCACGACGGCCTCAGCCTCGTCTAAAGCCGCCACGAGTTTCTGCATGTACCACACTATCCATTCGGTGAGGTCGCCATCGCCACGTTGCGTGCACTCGAGGATGTCGTAATAGCGGCTCTTGTCCTTGTTGATTTGCGAGGATATGTTGTAGAATCGGAGCGGACTCTGTTCACCGCGTGCCAAGAGCATGTCCGAGAGGATGCGGGCCAGACGGCCGTTACCGTCCTCGAAGGGGTGGATGCTCACGAACCAGAAGTGGGCTATGGCCGAGCGGACGATGCTGCTCTCGGGCTCGCTGCTTTCGAACCAGGCCAGAAACTTTTGCATCTCTTCCTCCACCCGCCGGGGCGAGGGGGCGATGTAATGAATCTTCTCGCGTCCAAACATGCCGCTGACGATGTGTTCTTCGTGCGTACGATAGCGGCCCACCTCTATCCGGCTGCCTTCGCTGAATCCTGAGGGGAAGAAGGCAGCCTGCCAAGCACAGAGCCTGTCCTTGCTGAGTGGCCGGTCGTAGTGCTGCACGGCCTCGAGCATGACGCTCACCACGGAATCGACATAGTGGGAAGGCGCAGTTTGCTTCACCTGCTCCAATCCCAGTTTTCTGGCGATGGATGAGCGTACCTGGTCCACGTTGAGCTGTACGCCCTCAATCTCAGATGAGCAGACCACGTCGTACGTCAGATTTTCAGCCATGGCCCGCACCTTGCTGTCGAAGCCGAGCGTGCCCAGGCGGCCATACAGCATACCCTGCTTGCGGCATATCGTTTCTTGCAGGAGCGATATGCGCGACGCATCCCAACGGAAGTCCGTCCAATGTTCTCTTTCGTGTATATACATCGTGCGTTGTGCTTTGTGCGACAATGTGCCGCCATTATCGTCGCAAATTCTGCGGCAATTTACGGCGTTTTCATCGCACAGCCAAATTTTCAGAGAGAAAATATCGCCACGGCGCAAAGTATGCGTGGCAGCGGCGAAGGGTGGCGCTATGGGCATTGCAGGCGGCACATACGTATTTTTGCTTGCACACGCAGCCGACAATAACAAAAAATCACTACATTTGTGGGCATGAAAAAAATGCT
>CAMGHE010000004.1 GCA_946055775.1 uncultured Bacteroidales bacterium | reverse complement strand
GCCAGCGTATGCTCTCGATGTCCAAGTGGTTCGTCGGCTCGTCCAGCAGCAGCACGTCGGGGCGTTGCAGCAGCAGTTTGGCCAGTTCGATGCGCATGCGCCATCCGCCGGAGAACTCCGCCGTCTGCCGTCCGAAGTCCGCTCTGTCGAAGCCCAAGCCGAGCAGGGTCTTTTCGATGTCCTCCTCAAAGTGGGTCATGTCGATGGCGTAAAACTTCTCGCTCTTGGTGGCCACCTCCTCGATGAGCGCCATGTATTCGTCGCTCTCGTAGTCGGTGCGCTCCGCCAACTGGCGGTTGAGGTCCTCAATCTCCGCCTCCATGCGGTGCAGGTGGGCGAAGGCCTGTGCCGCCTCGTCATAGACCGTGCGGCCATCCTCCGTCATCAGGTGCTGCGGCAGGTAGGCGATGACCGTGCCGCGCGGCGCCGTCACGGTGCCGCGGGTGGCCGTCCGCACGCCCGCCAATATCTTCAGCAGCGTGCTCTTGCCGGCGCCGTTCTTGCCCATGAGGGCGATGCGGTCGCCGGGGTTGATGACGAAGGAGATGTCGCGAAAGAGCGTCGTGCCCGAAAACTCTACGGTGAGGTTGTCTATCGTAAGCATGGTGTGTGGGGGGATGAAACGTGGAAAAATGCGGGAGGCCGTGCGGCTTCCCGTAATGCGCCGGCAAAGATACACATTTTTCTGATATATAAGGTATGCCCGCCCACAGCCGTGAAGCTTGTGGGCGGGCATGAGGTCTTGCAATGGTTGGCATGGCGCACGGCCAGACAGGGTGTCAGCGCCACTTCATCATCACCACATGGGCGTCGGCGCCGTTCAGGCCATATTCGCTGACCAGGATAAACTTCTCGTCGCAGGCTATGCCGTAGCAGCGGTCGTCGCTCTTCCGTATCTGGTTGCACCAGTAGGTGGCATTGTCGTCGAAAAAGCGTACCTCGTTACCGTTGATGTCGTAAGGCTGATTGATGAACGACCCCTTCAGGACATAGAGGTTGTCGATGTGCAGGTCGGCGATGCCCAGGGCATTGACCTCGTCGATGAACACCCGCTTCATGGGGTGGACGGCGGCGGGAATCTCGGCGGCCGGCGTGCTCCAGCGCTTCAGGGTGGGGAGGAACTGCAGCAACTGCTGCTCATATTCGCAGCAGGTCAGGCTCTGCCCCGTATGCTTGTTGTATTCCTCGACATACATGGCGCAGTAGTGGGCCATCTCCTCTATAGTGACGTCGGCCGTGAAGGCACCGTCAAGCAGGCAATAGACGCAGTAGTCCTCGTTCTTGCTGCCGTCGGCGTTCGTGCCCAGACAGTCGTCCGTCAGCGGCATGCCGCAACTCTGGCAAAGGTGGGGGTGGTTAGTGTTCATGGTTCCTTATTTAAGTGTTAGACCCTGCAAAGGTAGGATATCTCATTTTACTTCTGTTGTAAAAAATGGACAAACCGGCCAGCCCCGCTATCAGCGAAAAAGCGTATCTTTGAGCCCAATCAGAATCTCACGGACAATGATGGCCAATAACCTGCAGCGATACGAAGATGGTACGCCGAGCGTCATGCGGAAGGCAACGGTATATACTTCTCTGCACTTCTATCGCAAGAGCGATGTGCTCGTGCAACTCACCAAGACCTTCTGCGAGCGTTTCCTGCCCAAATACGGTGACCGCACCGTCGATCAGATGGTGCAGGCCGCCCGCTCTGTCAAGCAGAATATCGCCGAAGGGCTCACCGACGGACAGACGTCGTTCGAGACCGAGATAAAGCTGATGGGCATAGCCAAGGGCAGTAACCAGGAATTGCTGGAAGACTACCAGGACTATCTGAAGAAGCATGGGCTGAACGACTGGGCGAAAGCAGAGCACCTGCGCCAGCGCTACGACAAGTTGCTGGCGTATTGCCGCACGCACAATGACTTGGCCTATTATGAGCCCTTCTTTGCCAAATGGACCGACGAGGAGATGGCCAACACCGCCATCAGCCTCTGCCACATGGTGGACAAGGCCATGACCACCTTCATGGAGAAGCGCGACCGTGAATTTGTGGAAGAAGGTGGTGTGCGGGAACGCATGACCGCCGCCCGTCTCGACATGCGGGGCACACAGAAACAAATCATCGCTCAGCAGGAGCAGGAGATAGCCGCCCTGAAGGCCCGCATCGCCGCGCTGGAACGCGAGATAGCGGCGCTGAAGGGAGGCATGACCTAGATGATCTGGCTGTCCCAGAGATTCCAGCTGTCCTAGACATTCTAGAAATTCTAGAGATTCTAGAAAATCTAGAACAGCTAGAGATTCTAGAGCAGCTAGCGCCAACACCGAAAATCCCCCAACACTCTCCCCCATGACCAAACGCACCTTCCTCCCGGCCCTCGCCCTCATCACAGCCTTCATCGCCACCTCCCATCCCCGTCACGACCTGCCGCCCATGATGGGGTGGAGCTCGTGGAACACCTACCGCGTGCATATCAGCGACAGCCTTATCTGCCGGCAGGCCGACCTTATGGTGGCCAAAGGGCTGCACCGCGCCGGCTATACCTATATTAATATAGACGACGGCTTTCAGGGCGGCCGCGCTGCCGACGGCACCCTGCTGACCCACCCGCAGCGCTTCCCCCACGGTCTGCGGCCCGTCACCAACCATGTCCACGCCCTGGGACTCAAGGCCGGCATCTATACCGATGCCGGACGCCATACCTGCGGAAACTTTTGGGACCACGACACCCTGGGCGTCGGTGTGGGCATGTACGGCCATGACGAGCGCGATGCCCGCTTCTATTTCCGCGAGATGAACTTCGACTTTATCAAAATCGACTTCTGCGGCGGCGATGCCAAGCAGAACAGCGAGCACCTGCAGCTCGACGAGCGCGAACGCTATACCGCCATCCGCCGCGCCATAGACGGGGTGGGGCGGCCCGACGTGCGCATCAACATCTGCCGGTGGAACTATCCCGGCACATGGGTAGATAGTGTGGGCGACTCGTGGCGCACCACGCCCGACATTCGCGCCTCGTGGAGCAGCGTGCGTAATATCCTGGCCCAAAACCTCTACCTCTCGGCCTACAGCCGCCCGGGCCACTACAACGATATGGACATGCTCGAGGTGGGGCGCGGCATGACCGCCACTGAAGACCTGACCCACTTCGCCATGTGGTGCATGCTCAGTAGTCCGCTGCTCATCGGCTGCGACCTGGGCACCCTCACGCCCGCCACGCAGGCCCTGCTGACGCACCCCGGACTGCTCGCGCTGTCACAACGGCCGCCTTACCAGCAGGTACGCCCCGTGGCGCTCAGTGCGGGCTGCCATGTGCTGGTCAAGGATGTGGAACGCCTGTACGGCCGCCGGCGTGCCGTAGCCGTCTATAACCCCGCCGACAAGGCCGCCTTGGCCACCGTGCGCTTTGCCGACGTCTGCCTGGCTGGCCCCGTAGCAGTGACCGACGTGGTGGCCGATCAGACGATGGGCGCCCATAGCGACAGTCTGCGTCTCCATGTTCCCGCCCACGGCGTGCGTGTGGTGATGCTTGAGGGACGCCGGCGCCTGCCGCAGCGCCGCTACGAGGCCGAGGCCGCCCGCATCACGTCCTATCAGGAACTGCGCAACCAGCAGGCCGCCCGCACCGGCGAATATGTCCATGACCCGTCGTGCAGCGCGGGGATGAAGGCCGCCTGGCTTGGCGGCAGTGCGGAGAGCGACCTGACGTGGAGCGACGTGCGTTGTGCGCAGAGCGGCGACTATATGCTGTCCGTGGCCTGCGTGTCGGATGGTCAGCAGAGCATCGATGTCGAGGTGGATGGCCGCCATGTGGGCACGCTCACGGCCGATGGCCTATCCCGTCCCGCCCTTCGTCTGTATCTGAAAAAGGGCCGGCATCGCGTGCGTCTGCACAACGACAGCCAGCCCATGCCTGATGTGGACTATATGGAGATTATCCCCCACAAGGGGTAGCGGACGTCAGCCGCGGCGCGCGATGGCCTGAGCCACGGCATGGCCCATGGTCCAGGCCGCTTGCAGGTTGAAGCCGCCCGTGACGGCATCCACGTCCAGTATCTCGCCGGCGAAATAGAGGCCGGGATGGTGGCGGCACTCCAGCGTCGAGGCGTTGACGTTGCTCAGGCTGATGCCGCCGCAGGTGACAAACTCCTCCTTATAGGGCGAGCGTCCCGTTATGGTGAAGGGACAGGCCGTCAGACGGGCCGCGAGGGCGTTGAGCCGGCGCGGCCCTATCTGTGACCAGCGCATCCGGACGTCGAAGCCGTGGCGCTCCAGCAGGTGGTGCCACAGGCGGCGCACCAGCGCTTCGGGCCATACGCTGCCCACCTGCTTGTCGGTATTTCGGGCGGCCATCTGGCAGAGCATGGTGCGCGCCTCCTCCTCGTTGGCCGTCCCCAGGAAGTTGATGGCCAACGGCACACCGCTGTAGCCGCAGTCGTGCAGGTGACGGGCGGCATACGACGAGAGGCGCAGGATGGCCGGGCCGCTCAGTCCCCAGTGGGTGATGAGCAGCGGGCCGGTGGCGCGGAAACGGGTGCCGGGGATGAAGGCCGTCACCTCGGGTACCACCGTGCCCGTCAGTGCGGTGAGGCCCTCGTCTTCAATCTTAAAGGGGAAGAGCGAGGGCACAGGGGCTTCCACGTCGAGCGACAACCGGCTGAAGGGCACGAGCGACGAAGGCCGCGCCGCGCCGCCGGTGGCCACCACCACGATGTCGCTCACGACATCGGGCACCTCGGGTGCGGCAAACTGCAGACGGTAGCCGCCGTCCTCGGGGATGATGGCCTGCAGGCGGTGACCGGTGTGCAGGCCGATGCCCAGATGGCGGATGAGGCGCGTCAGCGTGCCCACAATCTCTTGCGCCCGCTGAGAGGCCGGAAAGACACACTCGTCCTCCTGCACCGTCAGGCGGACGCCCTCGGCCTCGAACCAGCGCATCGTGGCGTTGTGGTCGAAGGCGTGGAGCAGGCGCTGCATCAGCCGTGTGCCGCGCGGATAGACCTGCGCCATACTGCCCGCTTGGGCAAAGGTGTTGGTCAGGTTACAACGGCCGCCGCCCGTGATGGCCACCTTGGCCAGCGGGCGGTTCATGCTTTCATAAATATGTACGTCGGCCTCGGGCAGCAGGCGCTTGGCGTGGATGGCGGCGAAGCAGCCGGCAGCGCCGGCGCCGATGATAGAGATGGTCATGGGACGAGGAGATGTAGGGGAAGGGAAGAGAATAGGGCGGCAGTGGGCTTACCACCGTCAGATGGTCATGCCGCTGCGGCCCTGCAGCATGTGGCGGTTGATATAGTCCTGCACCTGCTCGCGGTAACTGTCGGACACGGGGATGCGTTTCTCGCCGTAGATCACCTGACCGCGCTCCAGGGCGTCGGCGCGCTGCATGTTGACGATGTACGACCGATGGGTGCGCAGGAAATGGGTGGCAGGCAGGTAGGCCTCGACGGCCTTCATGGACGTCAGCGAGATGACGGGCCGCGGCGTTGAGGCCAGATAAATCTTGACATAGTCCTTCAGTCCTTCGACGTAGAGCACGTCGTCCACGTCGATGCGCAGCAGGCGGTAGTCGCTCTTGACGAAGAACGAGCGCGGCGCGCCCTCCTCGCCGGCGGCTGCCGGTGCCGGTGCGGAAGGCTGAGGCTGGGGTTGGGCCTGGGCCACGGCATCGCGCACCTTGATGGCGGCGCTCAGGAAGTCGGCATAGGCGATGGGCTTGAGCAGGTAGTCGGCAGCGTTGACCTTATAACTGTCCACGGCATATTCGCGGAAGGCCGTGGTGAACACGATGCGTGTCGGCGTGCCCAGCATACGGGCGAAGTCAAGGCCGTCGAGGCCCGGCATCTGGATGTCCAAGAAAAGCAAATCGACGGGCGCGGCCTGCAGGGCGTCGAGGGCTTCGACGGCGCTGTGGTAACTGCCGCAGTGTTCGAGAAAGGGCGTCTTGGCCACATAACTCTCAAGAAGGCGGACGGCCAGCGGCTCGTCGTCGATGATGGCACAGGTCATGGCGATAGGGTAAGGTTAGGGAGTGGGGGAATAGGGGAGTGTAGAGGAGAGCGTCAGCCCAGGCCGTTCAGGGTGATGGCCGAGCGGTAAGTCTGGCCGTCGGCCTCGGGGCCGTAGGTCCAGGTGTAGCGGCCGGGGTAGGACAGGTCCAGACGCCGGCGCACCTGCTGCAGGCCGATGCCGCCCGGGGCCTTGTCTTTGGCCGTCTTGGGCCAGTTGCTGTTGGTGCAGACGAAGGTCAGACTGTCGCCGTCGGTGGTCAGACTGATGGAGATGAAACTCGGACCGGCGGGGTTGATGCCGTGCTTGAAGGCGTTCTCAACGAGCGAGATGAAGATGAGCGGCGCCACATGCACCCGGCCGTCGCGCGGCACGTCGAAGTGCGTCTCGATGCGCACGTTGTCGTTGAGCCGCATGCGCATCAGGGCGATGTAGGTGTTGAGAAACTCCACCTCCTTGGCCAGCGCCACGCTCCGTTCGCCCGTTTCGTAGAGCACGTAGCGCAGCAGGCGGCTCAGTTCCTGCACGGCATCGCCCGCCTTGGCGGGGTCGAAGGTGGTCAGGGCGTAGATATTGTTGAGCGTGTTGAGCAGGAAGTGCGGGTTAATCTGGCTCTTGAGGTTCTTCAACTCGGCCTCGGCGCGTCGCAGTTCGGCTTCGCGCAGGGCCTCCTGTGCATGCCGCCATTTCACGCTGAGGCGCACCAGCACCGCCATGAAGGGGATGAAGGCCAGCGAGATGAGGTTGCGCACGACGAAGACCAGTTGCATCCACAGCGAGGGCTCGGCCCAGCGCTGGTGGCCGCCGCGGCGGGCATGACGCGCCGCCATGTGCTGCATCCACTCGGTCGGCGGCAGCAGGGCAAAGTAGATGTCGCGCCCGAAGTAGAACAGGGTGATGAGCACCGCGTTGACCAGCACGAAGACGGCCCACCGCCGCTGCATGAAGAAGCGCGGCACGAGCCACAGGTAGTTGAGGTAAAACAGGATGCAGTACGACAGCGGCTCGTAAATGCGGTAGGCATAGGTCAGCCAGTCGATGGCCTCGCCCGGCCGGCGGATGAAGAACGGCGAGGCGAAGAGATAAATCCATATCAGGCAGTGGACGACGATCTCGACGACGTTGCCTGTGGTGCGTGATGGAGCGATTCTCATGACAGAAGGTAGGTGTGAGGCAAAGATACAACGAAAAACTGAAAGGGGCGGAAGAGAGGCAGGCCCGTTGGCCGTCTTTCTTCCGCCCCATCGTGTCTGTTACTCGTAGCGCAGGGCTTCGATGGGGTCGAGGCTGGCCGCCTTCTTGGCCGGGTACCAGCCGAAGAAGATACCTGTGGCCGTGCAGACCACGAAACTGAGGAACACGCTCCACGGCTGTACCAGGACGGGCCAGTGGGCGAAGACGTTGATGCTCCAGGCAGCGCCCAGGCCGCACAGGATGCCGATGATGCCGCCCGAGACGCTCAGCAGCACGGCTTCGATGAGAAACTGTGCCAGGATATCGATGCCGCGGGCGCCCACCGACATGCGCAGGCCAATCTCGCGGGTGCGCTCCGTCACGGAGACGTACATGATGTTCATGATGCCGATACCGCCGACGATGAGCGAGATGCAGGCTACGACGAGCAGGAGCAGCGTCATCGTGTCGCTGGTGGAGTTCATCATGGCCGCCATCTCCTCCTGCGAGCGTATGTTGAAGTTGTCCTCATCGACGCCCGCCTTGATGCGGTGGCTCTCGCGCAGCAGATTGGTGATTTCGTCGATGGCCTCCTGCGTCATGCCCTCGGTCAGGGCCGAGGCGTTGATGCCCTGCAGGTAGGTCACCGAGAGGATGCGCTTCATCACTGTGGTATAGGGTGCCAGCACCAGGTCGTCCTGGTCCATGCCGAACGAGTTGTAGCCCTTCGACTTGAGCACGCCCACTACGCGGAAGGGGATCGACTTGAAGCGGATGGTGCGGCCTACGGGGTCTTCGCCGTTGGGGAAGAGATTGTCGGCAACGGTCTTACCGATGACGCAGACTTTGGCCGACGTGCGTATGTCCTCGTCGGTAAACATTTCGCCGTCCTGCACCTTGAGTTGGCGTATCTCCAGGTAGTCGGGCGAGATGCCGTAGATGGAAGAGGGGGTATTGTTGTTGCCCGCCACAAACTGTCCGCTCGAGCTCACCGAAGGGCTGATGGCAGCCAGATAGCGGCAGTTTTCCTTGAGCAGTTCGTAGTCCTTGAGTTTGAGCGTCTGCATTTCCGATGCGTCTTGGCGTGCGCCGCCGGGGCCGCGGTCCTGGCCCGGACGTATCATGATCATGTTTGAGCCCATCTCCGAGATGTTCTTCTGTATGCTCTGCTTCGAGCCCTGGCCGATGGCAATCATGGCGATGACCGAGGCCACGCCGATGATGATGCCCAGCATGGTCAGGAACGACCGCAGCTTGTTGGCTGCGATGGCGCGGAGGGCTATCTTGAAGAGGTTGGATATATGCATGGTGTGTTGTGGGAAAGGGGTTGGGGAGATAATGACTGCGCCGTCAGTCGTCCTGCGGCAGGGGCAGGGCGGCCAGCGCTTCGGCGGCCGAGAGGATGTTGGGGTTTTCCACGTCCTCGCGCACCTGTCCGTCGCGCAGCACGATGTTGCGGCTGCTGTACTGGGCAATCTCGGGGTTGTGCGTCACGAAGACGATGGTGCGCCCCTCGCGGTGCAGTTTTTGGAACAGCACCAGAATCTCAAACGACGTGCGGGTGTCCAGGTTACCCGTGGCCTCGTCGGCCAGGATGACCGCCGGGTTGGTGGCGAGGGCGCGGGCTATGGCCACGCGCTGCATCTGTCCGCCCGACATCTGGTTGGAGCGGTGGTACAGGCGCTCGCCCAGTCCCACCATGCGCAGGGCGGCGATGGCCCTCTCGCGGCGTTCGGAAGCCGATATGCCGGCGTTGTAGAGCATGGGCAGTTCGACGTTCTCGACGGCCGTCGTCTTGGGCAGCAGGTTGTAGTTTTGGAAGACGAAGCCAATTTTGCGGTTGCGCAGGACGGCGCGTTCGCGGCGGCGCATCTTACGCACCGGTATGCCGTCCAGCAGATACTCGCCGCTGGTGGGCGTGTCGAGGCAGCCCAACTGGTTGAGCAGCGTCGATTTGCCCGAGCCCGAGGTGCCCATGATGGTGACAAACTCGCCCTCGCGGATGGAGAACGACACGCCGCGCAGGGCATGGACCACCTCGTCGCCGACGATGAAGTTGCGCTTGACGTGCTGCAACTCGATGACCACCTTGCGCCCGTCAGCGCCGGTCTGTGTGGTATCTTTCATAAGCGTAGAGGCTTTGCGTAGTTACTTTTTAGTACGTTTGCGCGGTCCGGGGGCGAAGGGGCTCTTTTCCTGTTCGTCGGCAGCGGGTCCGTCAGGCATGGCGGTGCTGACGCCCGTGATGACCTGTGTGCCCTCTTTCACGCCGCTGACCACCTGCGTCAGCGTGCCGTTGGTGATACCCGTCTTGACGGCATAGGCCTTGATGGTCTGTCCCTCGCGCACCCATACCTTCTGCGGAGCCTGACAGTCTTCTATCTTCTCGCCCGGAGCCAGCAGGTCCTTGGTGGGCGTGAAGCGCAGGGCCTTGGTGGGCACGCTGAGCATGTCGGGATATTCCATGGTAAAGATGTTGACGTTGGCCGTCAGTCCGGGCTTGAGCTTGAGGTCGGCGTTGGGGGCGGAGATAACCACCTCGTAGGTGACGACGTTGCTCTCGGTAGTGGCTTCGCGGCGCACCTGCGTCACCTCGCCGTTGAAGGTCTCGCCCGGATAAGCATCGACGGTGAAGGTCACCTTCTGTCCCTCGGCCACCTGACCTATGTCGGCCTCATCCACGTCGGCGATGACGCGCATGTCTGTCAGGTCTTGGGCGATGGTGAAGAGGGTAGGGGTGGAGAAGTTGGACGCTACGGTCTGTCCCTCTTCCACGGCTTTACTCAGGATGACGCCGTCGATGGGGGCCGTGATGATGGCGTAGCCCAGGTTGGTCTGCGCCTTGTTCACCAGTTCCTGCTTCACGGCAAAGTCGCTCTCGGCCTGGCGGAGTGCGAGGCGTGCGCTCTCATACTCGTCGTCGCTGACCAGACCCTTGCTGTGCAGCGTCTCGTAGCGGCGGAAGTTGGCGCGCTGATAGTCGAGGTTGCTCTGCGAGGCCGCCATGTTGCTGCGGGCGCTGTTCAGTTCGCTCGTCAGGTTGGTCTTGTCCAGTTCGGCGATGACCTGTCCCTTCTTGACTTCGCTGTTGTAATCGACGTAAATCTTGCTGATGATGCCGCTCACCTGCGTGCCCACCTCCACTTTGGTGACGGGTTCGATGGTGCCCGTGGCGGTGACGCTGCTGGCTATGGTGGCGCGTTCCACCTTGGCGGTTTCATACTCCAGGGCAGAGGCCTGGCTGCTGCCGCCGTTGCAGGCCCAGAGGATGCCGCCGCAGACGATGGCGGCTCCGGCGATGCTAAGGATAAGGTTTTTCTTTGTCATAAGGCGTGGTTCAGAGAGTGATGGTTCCGTTGGAATAGAAGTTGAGCATGGTGCGGTTGAGCAGGGCGGTATATTTGTCCTGTATCATGTTCTGGTTGGCACTGAGCAGTTCGGCGCGGGCGTCGATGAGGTCGGCAATGTTCTTTACGCCCAGGCGAAACTGTTCCTGCACCATGTCGTAGCTGGCCTGTGCGCTGGCACAGTTGTCCTTGGCCGCGATATACTTGGCCTGACTGTTGGTGGTGCCCAGCCAGTAGTCTTCGATGGTGGTGTAGAGCGCCTTGCGGGCGTCGGCCATGTCGAGCTGACTGGTGAGTTGCTGCACCTGTGCGCGCTCGATGGCGCTCTTGTTCTGGCGGTTGTCCAGGATGGGGATAGACACCGACACGCCCACGTTGGCGTTGAAGTTGGTCTTCATCTGACTGAAGAAATTGGAGCGTCCGCCCGTGATGTGGCTGTCGCCCAGTCCGCCCGTCAGGTTAATCTGCGGCATACGTCCGGCGCGGGCCGATTTCACCGCCACGTCGCTCTGCGCGATGGCCAGTTCGCTGACCTTCATCTCCGGCCGCCACGTCAGGGCAGCGGCATAGACGTCCGCCTTGTCGGGGATGGCGGCGATGATGGCCTCGTCCGTGGTGCTGAGCGGCTGGAGCGTCATGTCCTCGTCCTGCAGTTCGAGCAACTGGCGCAGCTGCGTCTTATAGTTGGCCACCTGTGTACGGGCGTTGACCACGTCGTAGCGGCCGCTGCTCATCTGCGACTGGAGGCGCGTCAGTTCGACGCGCGATATCTTTCCCGCGCGGAGCATCTCCTCGCCTCGCCGGCAGACGATAGAGTCTTGGTGCAGCAACTGCGAATAGACGCCCACCGCCTCTTCCAGATAGAGAATCTGCACGTAGAGGTTGGCTATCTGCTCCTGCAGCGTCTGTGCCGTGATGTCGCTCTCGGCTTCTGCC
This sequence comes from uncultured Bacteroidales bacterium, assembly GCA_946055775.1. Classification (GTDB taxonomy): domain Bacteria; phylum Bacteroidota; class Bacteroidia; order Bacteroidales; family Bacteroidaceae; genus Alloprevotella. Next base: position 27,183 of record CAMGHE010000004.1, on the reverse strand, counting down.
TGCTGCGCCTTGAGTTCGCTGGTGGCCACGCTGTAGCGCTTCTTGCCGCCGTCCCATACGGTCCAGCTGGCGTTGATGCCGTAGCTGCCGCTCTGGGTGGCCTTGTTGGCCGTGTTCGAGGCAATGCTGCCGTTGACGATGTTGCCCTCCGTCTCTTGGAAGGGGCGGTAGGTCAGGCCCTGCGAGGTCTGTGCCGAGAGCGAGGGCATCAGGGCACCGCGGGCCTCCTTGATGCCGATGGCCGCCGTCGTTTCGGCGGCTCGGTTTTTCTGCAGCGTGATGTTGTGGCTCAGGGCGTGGTCGATGCAGTCTTGCAGCGTCCACGTCTTGGCGCTCTGCGCCGCCATCACCGTGGGCAGGGCAGCGAGAGCCATCATGGCCGTGAATAGGTTCTGTCTGTTCATACGTATATAATATATATGTAGGGAATGTGTGCGGAAGACTGGTGTGCAGCGGTGTGCTCCGCCGTTTCGTGATGCAAAGGTAGGGAGAGGGCGCCGAAACCCAAGCGTCCGCGCTCCGCTTTCTGCAAGGGTAATAGACGGATGCCCCGATTTCTTCGATGAATTGGAAAAGGCCCCCTTCGCCGGCAGGCCTCCTGGCGTACAGGCCGACAAAAAACGGACGCGTGCCGCCCGCAGATTGGGGCGGCACGCGTCTCAGCGTGTTTTTTTACTTGTGGCGGTTGGCCCGCTTGGTGCGGATGTCGGCCTTTTTCTTGGCGGCACCCGAGCCGTGGGCCCCCGTGATGTAGCCTTTCTTCTTGGCCTTGGTCTTGACCTTGCCGCTCTGGGGCGAGGGGCCGGAACCGCCGCCGCGGAACACGATGCCCGTGGTGATGGCCTGGTGCACCTCTTCGTGCGAGACGTGGCGCTGGCTTTTGCCGGTGGTTTCTTCTGCCATGGTGACGTGGGGTCAGGATGTGTGGGGGTGAAACATTAGTGGTGGAACAGACGGATGCCCGTGAAGGCCATGGCGATGCCATACTTGTCGCAGGTGGCGATGACATGGTCGTCGCGCACGCTGCCGCCAGCCTGGGCCACATAGGCTACGCCGCTCTTGTGGGCGCGCTCGATGTTGTCGCCGAAGGGGAAGAAGGCGTCCGAGCCGAGGCTCACGCCCTGCATCCGGGCAATCCAAGCGGCCTTCTCTTCGCGGGTGAGCACCTCGGGGCGCTCGGTGAAGAACTGCTGCCAGGTGCCGTCGCGCAGCACGTCGTCGTGCTCGTCCGAGATATAGACGTCGATGGTGTTGTCGCGGTCGGCGCGGCGAATCTTCTCCACCCAGGGCAGGTTCATCACCTTCGGGTGCTGGCGCAGCCACCAGATGTCGGCCTTGTTGCCCGCCAGGCGCGTGCAGTGGATGCGGCTCTGCTGTCCGGCGCCGATGCCGATGGCCTGGCCGTCCTTGGCGTAGCATACCGAGTTGCTCTGCGTATATTTCAGGGTGATGAGGGCAATCTTGAGGTCGCGGCGTGCCTCCTCGGGGAAGTCCTTGCAGGCCGTGGGGATGTTGGCGAAGAGGTCGTCGCCCGTCAGGTCAATCTCGTTGCGTCCCTGCTCGAAGGTGATGCCGAACACCTGCTTGCGCTCTACGGGAGCGGGGCGGTAGGCCGGGTCGATGCGCAGGATGTTGTACGTGCCCTTGCGCTTCTCGCGGAGGATGTCGAGGGCTTCGGGGGTGAAGTCGGGGGCGATGACGCCGTCCGACACTTCGCGCTTGATGAGCAGGGCCGTGGCCAGGTCGCAGGTGTCGGAGAGGGCGATGAAGTCGCCGTAGGACGACATGCGGTCGGCGCCGCGGGCACGGGCATAGGCCGTGGCGATGGGCGTGAGGGGCTCCTTGATGTCATCGACGAAATAGATTTTCCGGAGCGTGTCGCTCATGGGCAGGCCGATGGCGGCGCCGGCGGGCGACACGTGCTTGAACGAGGCCGCGGCGGCAATGCCCGTGGCGGCCTTCAGTTCGCTGACCAGCTGCCAGCCGTTGAGGGCGTCAAGGAAATTGATGTAACCCGGGCGGCCACCCAGCACCTCCAGGGGCAGTTCGCCGTCTTCGGCGAAGATGCGTGCCGGCTTCTGGTTGGGGTTGCACCCGTACTTCAGGGCTAATTCTTTCATGGGAAGTTGGTATGAGATAATCGTTGTCTGTTGCAAGGTGCAAAGGTACAGTAAGATGAGGGAAGGGCAAAACGAAATGGCGATGATTTCGTCCTGCCCTTCCCTCAGTGGATGGTTATTGTGGCATTACTGCACCACAAAGTTGAAGTTGCGGAAATAGACTTGCTGCTCTTCGCCCGTCTTGTTGGTCAGGCGCAGACGGGTGGCCTTCATGCCGCCCAGTTCGTTGCCCGTATGGATGACGGGGTCTTTGTCGTTATAGTGCAGCAGAGATACCTCGCGCCACGGCCCGTTGCCTTCGGCCACTTCCAGGCGGAAGTGCTTGGCCACGCCCGCGATGCCCAGGTTGAAGTCCATGCCCTGCAGCGTGACGGTGCGCTCGCTCTCGATGGTGATGGAGGCGCCGGCGGGCCATTTGATGACCTCGTTCGAGGGGGCGATGCTCACGCGCTGTCCCTGGATGCTGACGGGCAGGAGGATGAGCTGCGGCACGTTGCCGGAGAGCTTATAGGGCACATAGTCGGACGAACTGGCGTAGTCGGTGCCGTGGCCGGCGTTCCATGCCTCGACCGTCATGGCGAAGAGCTTGTTGATCATCGGCAGCATCACCTTTGTGCCCACCTTGATGCCTGGCTGCAGGGCGTGGCGCACGTCAGAGTTTTCCAGGTCGTACATCTGTTCGCGTATGGAGCGCGACTGGCGGTAGAGGTCGTCGAAGGTGGGGAAGGTCTTGCCGTCCTTGCAGCGTGCCATTTGGCATACGGCTTCGCCATAGTCGGCCAGGTTCTTGGCCTGCAGCAGCCAGGGGCGCAGTTCGCGGATGAGCTGCGGATTGCTGCGGTTGGTCAGCAGCACGTCGGCCGCCGTGCGGAGTGCGCGGCAGCGTGCCTCTACCATGTCGGGTGCCGCCTTGTCGCCCCGCTCCACGGCCGCCATCACGTCGGCCAGTTCGGTGCCCTCTTCGCGGCGGAAGCCGTGGCCGTTCTGTCCCAGGTCTTTGTTGTAGAGCGCGAAGGTGCGCAGGGCCTCGCGGGCGTCGGGCAGTATCTCGGTGAGGGCGCGCTCCCAGTCGGCGTCGGCGTCATAGCGCTGCATGTTCCACGTGTAGTCGGCAATGCCGTAGAGGGCAATCTTCGACGCCTCGGCGTGCTCCATGGGGTTGCTGACGAAGCCCGACACGTCCGGGGCGATGTCCAGGCCGTTGCCATAGGCCGGGCCCAGCAGGATATGGTCGCGCACGAAGTCGCTCACGGGGAAGTTCCACCAGATGTAGCCGCGGCGTTGGATGCGCTCGTTGATCCAGTCCATGCTCTCCTTGTCGATGCAGTGGACCACGCTGTTGCCCGTCCACATCACCTCGATGCTCTTGTGCAGCGTACTGCCCAGCGTGCGCAGATAGCCCTTTTGGTCGTTAGCCCAGGCGCGGTTGTACTCCGTCGGACAGAATACGAGGGGCACGACGTCGGGCTTCTTGCTGATGAAGTTGTCATCGACGTAGTTGAGCAGTTCGGCCTGTTTGTCGGCCTTCGTGCCCTCGCCCCAGATGTCGTCGAAGAAGACGGCGAAGGCCCGCACGCCAAGGTCGTACATCAGTTCGAGCTTGTGCACCAGGGCGTCGCGGTCCTGCGTGGTCCACTTGATGTCCACGCCCGGGTGGATGGCCCAGTAGAAGTTGACGCCCTGCTGGCGCGCGTGCTCGGCCAGTTCGCTGATCAGGCGTCCTTCGGCCTCGGGATAGGGGTCGCGCCAGTGGTCGCGGTGGTAGGGGTCGTCCTTCGGACCATATATATATACGTTCATCTTGTGCTTGCCGTAGAAGTCGAGCTGGCTCAGGCGTGCGCTGTGGCTCCACGGCGTGCCGTAGAAGCCCTCCACCACGCCGCGCCATGCCACGTCGGGCCAGTCGGTGATGTTCGTCACCTGCAGGCGGCCCGCGCCGCTCATGTCGATGAGCGAGCGCACGCCGTAGTATAGGCCGCGCTCGTCGCTGCCGACGATGGTGATGCCCTTTTCCGACACCTGCAGACTGTAGGCTTCGGTCTTCTTGGCCAGCGGCTTGCCCGCCTTGCGTCCCGCCTTTTCATTGGCCAGAGCCAGCGTGACGGTGAAGGGCGCCTTGGCATCTTCCTTGACGGAAATAAGGTTCAGCGCCTGCCGCGCGATGCTGCTTTCGAGCGCTTTGCTGCATACCACGCGCCATTGCGCGGGCAGGTCAAACAGTTCGCCCTGCTGGCTGCACTGTTGGGGAATGGGGTTGATGCGGCTCACCTGGGCCATGGCCGATGGGGTGCCGGCTGCCAGCAGGAGAGCGATGGAGAGGAATGTCTTTTTCATAGAGGGTAAACCGTGTGCTTAGGGTAAGAGTCTTCTGGATGTAGGGCGCCTTAGCGGCGTCCGAGGGCAAACTTACATCATTTTGTTAACGTGGCCAAGCCCGCCGCCCCCCTTTCTCGCGTTTCAATCTTGCGCCGCGGGTTGGCGATGCGATTGCCACGGCTTGGTGATGCAATTGCCAGCGGCTGGCAATACGATTACCAGCGGCTGGCAATCCGATTGCCAAGGGGCTTGGTAATTTTGATGCGTGTCAGCTGAAATCGTAGGTATCGACGTAGTGTTCAAAGAAGAGCTGGTCGGTGTAGCCCTTTGAAGCGAAGAGCGTCAGAATCCATTGTTGCTGTTCAGGTGTGAGCATGCGCTCACCGCGTTGGTAGCGATAATAGGTGGTGATGCTTCCCAAGTATTGATAAATGGCCTCTCGCAGTGGGTTGCTGTCTTTAAGTTTCACATCCTTGAAGAGCGTCTTGAAGCCATAGGCGGCGCGGATGTAGCGTATCTCGCGAAACATGGGGCATTGGTCGCCGATGAGGGCCGTGGGATATACCGCCGGGCCTATCTGCTGGTTGGGAAGGAGGTGCTGGCCGGCCAGATGGCGCAGGCAGCGGTCGGAGAGGGGGCAGTTGGAGAGGAAGCAGCGGGCGTAGGTCGCCGGCACTTTTTCGGGGTCGATTGTGGGATTCATGTGTAAATAATGCTTTTGAGGATTATGGGTTGTGGCCGACAGGGGACTACAGATTGTTGTCAGGATATAGGATGCAAAGGTAAGGGTGATGAAGAACGCGAGGGTGACGCAGCAGCCGCTGTTTTTGCCGCGTGTGCCTTCGGTCGCTTTCATTACGTCGAGATGCTGAACGTGGTTCGGCGGTAAATCATGTTGTACAGTGCGCGCTTGGGATGCAGGAGCCCCATGCCCCGCTGTCCGTAGCCGGGAATCAGTGCGCGCTTGACGGTTCGTTTGGCCCGCCCGGTGGTTCGGGCGCTGATCATCTTCTTCAGCGAGGGCTTTCTCATGCCTATCTTCATGTGGTTTGTGTTTAGGTTGGGTATGTGCTGGCGGTTGACTATGTTAGGATGACCCACTTGCCGCCCTTGTCAGGACCTTCTCGCTTGATGATGCCATCTTCTTGCATCTTTTTCAGGTGTTTAGACACCGCGCTGCGGTTGATGCCGAGGGCTTCTGACATCTGAGCGGAGGTGATTTTGGCATCGTGGACAATCATGCTCAAGATGGCTTCTCGGGTTTTCTGTCCACCTTTTCTGTCCACCTTTTCTGTTTTCTGTCCACCTGTGGTATCTACGTCTTCTATGGTTTCTCGATAGGTTGCTATTTCATGCCGGATGTTCTTGATGTGCTCTTTAAGCATGAACTCGCGAAAAGGTTTCGTGGTGTCCTGCTCACGGGAGTCAACCAAGGCTTGAATGTATTCCGCCTTGTCTTCTTTGTTTACTTTGGTAGGTACAAGGCCAAACTCAAACTGAAGATGATTCATGATCAGGCGTGACATTCGGCCGTTGCCATCTACCCAGGGATGGATTGTGACCAACTCATAATGTGCATCAAAACTCAGCAGATACTTCGCGAAGATGTCATCCGTTTGGTGGAGGGCCAGTCTGCGCTCATTCATGATGGTGCAAAAGTCTGCCAGCCTATTGGGGACTTTCAGAAAGTTCATGTATGAGCGGCCACCGGCACCTGCCGTCACATTGACCAAGCGTAAATCGCCCTCTGATGAGTTGAAAGAGCCTTGCAGGGTGTTGTATGTACTGCCTGTATTCCTCATGACGATAGCAGACAGCCCCTTCAGCATGTCGATGGAAAAATCTTTTCTTGTCTTGGCCTGAAGGATGCTCTCCTCGTAGGCTTTTTTCAGGTCGATGTTCATCAGTTGCTCCTGCATGGAGCGGCCTTTGGCCGTGATGCCTTCGTCAAAGAGCAGTTGGTTTTCTATTTCTGTTACCGTTGATCCTTCAATGGCTGTTGAGTGGGTAATAAGCGAGTAGAGGTAGAACTTGTCGTAGTCTATCTGCTCTGCTATTCCGAGGCGCTTATACTCGTCAAGCACTTGTATTAGTTGTTCTTCTAAAATCATACCGGCGTTTTTCGCTGTGATTGTACTTTTCCGCGATAAAGGTAGTGATAATCTATGAAACGTTGAACGTGTTGCAAAGAAAGAGGGCAAGTTTTTGATGGTGCATTCGGATAACCAGGCGGGGCGGGTCTGGGGGTAAACGGTGTGCTGTGGAGAGGAGGGCAGAGGAAGTGGTGTGTGCAGACAAACTCTCGATGGCCGTTGGGAGTAGCGTTAATGAATATAAAATTATCCTAATGATTAATAAAAACGCGGACTTTCGGGCTTGAGACGTGCGACTTGGCTGGCGTAATTGCACCGAAGATTGTATCTTTGCCGAAAACAGATAACGAAATGAGGGCTTTGGCCCTCCTGCCTCTATAGGCAACCCATCGTTTTAGATAATGTCATGATTTCCCATTACATACATAAGGCGGCTGGAATGGCAACCATGCTTCTGTTATGCTCGTCGTGTGCCGAACAGTGCAATATCCAAGGCAGTTCTACCATTGTTAGTATGGATGGCAAGGTGATGTACCTTAGCAAGTTTACCACAGATGGCCCTGCCGGCTGCGTTGATTCGTGCGAGGTCATCCACGGCCGCTTCTCCTTTGCCCCGGGTTTGGACACTGTGATGGTGGTGCGCCTCTTCACAGGGAACGAGTGCATCATGCCCCTGGTCATTGAGGGCGGCGACTTGAGCATCTCGGTGGACCACTCGGGTGGCCGCATCTCGGGCGGCGTGCTCAACGACCGCCTCAACAAGTTCCTCCTGCGCCGCCGCAGGCTCGACAACCGCCTGTGGGAACTGGACAAGAAGGGTATGCGCATGATGTATGAAGGCCGCTCACCCGAGGAGGTGGAGAAAAGCACGGGTAAGCAGATGAAGAAACTGCAGCGCGAAATGGCTCGGTTGGAGACAGAGTTTATCCGTGACAACTATGATAATCCGCTCGGTCCCGGGCTTTTCGTTTGGCTCTTTGCCCAAAATCCCGTGCCCGTCATGACGCCGCAGATTGAGGAGATTGTAGATGGTGCGCCGCCCGTCTTTTTGGATAATCCCGAGGTGAGCCGCTACCTGAGACGTGCGGCCGCCTTCCGACGGCTCAAACTCAACGTCTTCCCGGAAAATATGTAAGCCCCGCCTCCTGGGGTCTACAGGGAGGGCCTCGCGCATTCGAACTTTCAAAAGGCCTGATATACAACATGGGCGACCGTTTTCGCGGTCGCCCATGTTGTGTTTTTCTTTCGCCCAACTTTGGGCGGTCTTGCTCCTGTGTGGAGCGGCGGCGGGTCAGTCGCGGTCGAGGGCTTCGACGAGGGCGCTGACGGCCTCGGCGGGCGAGGCGGTGCTCTCTAACAGTTTGACGAACTTGCTGCCCACGATGACGCCCGAGGTATGGGCGTCGGCGGCAGCGCGCGTGGTGCGGTTGGAGATGCCGAAGCCCACCAGCAGCGGGTTTTTCAGCCGCATGGCCTCGAGGCGGGCAAAGTAGGCTTTCGAGGCCGCGCTGAAGTCGTTCTTCGCCCCCGTCACGGCCGGGGCGCTCACGGCATAGATGAAGGCGTCGGTGGCGTCGTCGATGAGGCGGATGCGCTCCTCGGGTGTCTCGGGCGTCACCAGAAAGATGAACTCCAGACCGTGGGCGTGGGCCGTGGCGGCAAACTCGCTCCGGCACTCGTCGAAGGGCAAATCGGGGATGATCAGACCATCTACGCCGCAGGCTTGGCAGTCGCGGCAGAAGCGCTCGAAGCCGTAGTGGAGGATGGGGTTGAGGTAGCCCATGAGGACGACGGGGATGTGGATGGCGGGGCGCATGGTGCGCAGTAGGTCCATCAGTTTCTTGACCGTCATGCCGCCGCGGAGCGCCGTGGTGGCCGCCTGCTGGATGGCGGGGCCGTCGGCCAGCGGGTCGCTGAAGGGGATGCCCACCTCGACCATGTCGGCGCCGCCCTCCTGCAGGGCGGTGAGGATGTCGAGGGTGCTGTCGGCCGTGGGGTGGCCGGCACAGAAATATACGGAGAGCAGGCCGCGCTGCTTCTTCTCAAAGAGAGTCTTGAATCGGTTCATGGTTTGGAAGATTGTTGAGGCAGAGACCTCAGTTGCTGAATGAAGGTGTGTAGCGCCCGGGCGTCCTTGAGCCCCGGGGCCAGTTCGAAGCGGCTGTTCAGGTCGATGCCCGCCCAGGCATCGTGGTGGAAGTGGAGCAGTTCGTCCAGACTGTCGGGCCCTATGCCGCCGCTGAGGAGGAAGGGGACATGGCCCGTATAGGTGTGGAGCATGCTGCGGTCGTAGCCCTTGCCGCTGCCGCCATACTGCGGCGTGGGCGTGTCGAAGAGGAAGTAATCTACCGAGCGCGTGTTGCAGTAGGGCTTCGTGGCGGCGTTGAGGTCGCCGGTGGCCGGGATGGCCAGGATGACCGTCAGTCCGCGCTCCTTGAGTTTGCGGCACATCTCGGGATAGATGCGTCCGTGCAGCTGTACGGCCTGCAAACCGTAGGCAGCCTCTTGTGCGAGGATGTCGCTGAAGGTGGGGTTGACGAAGACGCCTACGCGGCAGCCCTCGTCAGGCAGCCCTTCGGGCGGCAGCAGGGGCGCCACACGGGGCGAGCCCTCGTAGAAGATAAACCCGAGCCAGTCGGCACCGGCTTCCTTGACCGCGCGAACATTGGCGGCGTCGCGCAGACCGCATACTTTGATAATCATAGTCCTTTTGTGTTGTGTCATGGTTTCTTCATCTTTGCTGTGAGTGGGGGTGGGGATGTTGAAGGCGTTTCAGTCTGTACAGGGCTGGCCTTGTGCATCGTGCATGGCCTTGAGGTAGCGGGCGATTGCCTCTCCGGGGTTGGCCGTGCGCATAAAGGCTTCGCCCACGAGGAAGCCGCGGTAGCCACACTGTGCCAGCCGTGCCGCCCATGCGGGGTCGAGCAGGCCGCTCTCCGAGATGGGTAGCGACTCGGCGGGCAGGTGGGGGAAGAGGCGCACCGACTGCTCAGGGTCGGTGCGGAAGGCGGTGAGGTCGCGGTTGTTGACGCCGATGAGGTCCACGCAGGGCGACCATGCCTCCAGTTCTTCGCGGCGGTGAATCTCCAGCAGCACCTCCAGCCCCATGTCGTGGGCCTCGCGCGCCAGGGTGTGGCAGCGCTCGGCGCCGATGGCGGCCGCGATGAGCAGGACGGCGTCAGCACCCGCCACGCGGGCCTCGGCCAACTGGTAGCGGTCCAGAACAAACTCCTTGCGCAGCAGGGGCAGCGTGCAGCAGCGGCGCGCCTCGGTGAGGTCGGCCAGACTGCCGCCGAAGTACGGGCCGTCGGTCAGCACCGAGGCGGCGGCAGCCCCGTGCTGCTCATAGGCCGGCAGCACGTCGGCCACGTGGGCGCCGGCATGGATGTCGCCCTTCGACGGCGAGCGCCGCTTAAACTCGGAGATGATGCCGCCCGGCGTGGCGGCGATGGCCCGGCGCAGACTGCGCGTGGGCGGCGCGTCGGCGAGGGCGCGCTCCAGGTCGGCCAGCGGGCGCCGGGCCTTGGCTTCGGCCACCTCGCGCGCCTTGGTCGCCATGATGCGGTCCAGCACGTTCTCGCGGGGCTTGCCGTCAGCAAATTCGTCGGTAATCATGGGGTGGGGGGATTTGTCGGGAGTGAAGAGTAGGACTGTGTAATTTTCGCTGTGTGGGCCGCCGCCCTTATGCCGCATTGATTTCGACGAAGCGGCGGAAAGCCTGCAGGGCGCGTCCCGAGGCCAGCGATTCGCGCGCTTCGGCCAAGCACTCGTCCATCGTCTTCTCCGGACAGATGGTGCTGATGGCCACGGCAGCGCTCGCCGTGACGCAGTCGCGCTGCGCCGTGGTGGCCCGCTGCTCCAGGACGGCGTCGAAGATGGCCGCCGCGTCGGCGGGCGTGGCGCCGCCGGTCAGTTGTTCGGGACTGACGGCGGTCAGGCCGAGGTCCTGCGGCGAGAAGATGCACTCGTAGTGGTTCGACACCATCTTGAAGGCGCCGGTGAGCGACACCTCGTCGTAGCCGTCGAGGCCATTGACGACGGTGAAGCCCAAGCCCAGCCGTGTCAGCGCCTGCACATAGAGGCGCATCTGGTCCAGGCGCGCCACGCCGAGCATTTGGCAGGCCGGCTTGCAGGGGTTGACCAGCGGGCCGAGCAGGTTGAACGCCGTGGCCACGCCCAGGGCGCGGCGCACAGGGCCAACGGCCGCCAGGGCGGGGTGAAACAGCGGGGCGTGCAGATAGGCCACGCCCGAGGCTTCGATGCTCTGTTCCAGACGGCCCGCGTCGTTGGTGAAGCGCACGCCGTGCTGCTCCAAAACGGTGCTGGCACCGCTCACCGAGGTGGCACCGTAGTTGCCGTGTTTAGCCACGCGGTAGCCGGCGCCCGCCACGACGAAGGCGCTGCATGTCGAGATGTTGAACGTGTTCTTGCCGTCGCCGCCGGTGCCCACGATGTCGATGGGCGCGTAGGCCGAGAGGTCGATGGGCACGGCGCGTTCCACCAGGGCGCGGCGCAGGCCAAGCAGTTCGCCGGCCGTGATGCTGCGCATGCGGACCACGGTGAGCAGGGCCGCCACCTGAGCGTCGGGGAAGGCTTTCTCGCTGATGCGGCCCATCAGGGCATAGGCTTCGTCCTCGCTGAGGGTGCCACCCTGAAACAGATGGTTGAGTATATCTTTCATGGTCTTGTGGTCTGTGTGGTCTTGTGGTGAAGAGGTAAGGGCGGGGGACTTATTCTCCCTCGGGCTTCCCTTTGAGGAAGGCGCTGATGATGTGGCGGCCCATGGGCGTCAGTACGCTTTCGGGGTGAAACTGTATGCCGTGGACGTCGTACTGACGGTGGCGCAGCGCCATGACCTGTCCGTCGGGGCTGACGGCCGTCACCTCCAGGCAGGCGGGGATGCTGTCGCGGCGCACCACCCACGAGTGGTAGCGGCCTACGTCGAAGGTCTCGGGCAGGGCGCTGAAGAGGTAGTCGGGAGCCACCACCGTCGCCGGCGTCTGCACGCCGTGATAGACGTGGTCGAGGTTGACCAGCGTGGCGCCAAACACCTCGCCGATGGCCTGTTCGCCCAGACATACGCCCAGGATGGGCTTGTACTGTGCCCAGGTGCGGATGACGTCTTTCAGTTTTCCAGCCTCGTCGGGGATGCCGGGACCAGGAGAAAGAACGATGCGGTCGAAGGCGGCCACGTCGGCCACGTCGAAGCGATCGTTGCGCCAGACGCTGACCTTGGCGCCCTCTTCTTCCAGCAGTTGGCGCAGGTTGTAGGTAAAGGAGTCGTAATTATCGACGATGAGAATGTTCTGCATGGTGTGTGGGGAGAGATTGATGGTGGGGTTATTGGCTGACGTGCTCGGCCTCGAGGATGGCCTTGCGCAGGGCGCCGAGTTTGTTGTTCACCTCCTGTAATTCGTAGTCTTCGTTGCTGGCTGCCACGATGCCGCCGCCTGCCTGGAACCACAGTTCGCCGGCTCGGCTGACGAACGAGCGGATGGTGATGGCCTGGTTGAACGAGCCGTCCAGACCGATGAAGCCGATGCAGCCGCCGTAGGCACCGCGGTCGTGCGGCTCGTAGCGCAGGATGAGTTCGAGCGCCTTGACCTTGGGGGCGCCGCTCAGCGTGCCCGCGGGGAACGTTTCGCCCAGCAGACGGAAGGGGTTGGTGCCCGGTCGCAGGCGGCCATTGACGCGGCTCACAAGGTGGATGACGTGGCTGTAATATTGTGTTTCCTTGAAAAACTCCACCTTGACGTCCGTACAGTTGCGCGACAGGTCGTTGCGTGCCAGATCGACCAGCATGACGTGCTCGGCGTTCTCCTTGGGGTCGGCCAGTAGGGCTGCCGCTGCCGCAGCATCGCCTTCGGGGGTGCCCACGCGGCGTGTCGTGCCGGCGATGGGGTCGATGTAGGCTTGGTCGCCCACCAGGCGGCAGTGCGTCTCGGGCGACGAGCCGAAGATGCGGAACGAGCCGAAGTCGAAGTAGAACAGGTAGGGCGAGGGATTGATGCGCCGCAGGGCGCGATACAGGCGGAAATCGTCGCCCTCGAAGCGCTGGACGAAGCGGCGCGACAGGACAATCTGGAACACGTCGCCGCGCTTGCAGTGGGCAATGCCGCGGCGGATGTTGGCCTTGTGCTCCTCGTCCGTCAGGGGCGACGTCACGGGGCCCGTGGCGTGGAAGTCGTAGATGGCGCAGTCGCCACGGCTGATGGTGCGTATCAGGTCGTCCGCCGCCGAGGTCTCGCCGTCGGCCAGCAGTTCGAGCATCACCAGTTCGTCCTTGCAGTCGCCCCACACCAGGACATACTTATATAATATGTATAGGATGTCGGGCGCGTCGGCACGCGGCGCCACGCTGTCGGTGGGGTGTACGTCTTCAAAATACTGTACGGCGCTGAAGCCCATGTAGCCGTAGAGGCCGCAATACTGTGCGCCGTCGCCCTTGACGTCGAAGCGCGCCGTGAAGGCCGCCAGCGCGTCGGGCACGCTGTCCTTGCCCGTGACGGGCTGCATCTCGGTGTGGCCGTCGGGGAAGGTCATGGTAATCTGTCCGTGGCCCACGGCAATCTGTGCCAGCGGCTGCAGACCGATGAACGAGCGGTTGTTTTCCGCCGTGTGATAGTCGCTGCTCTCCATCAGGGCGCTCTGCGCGAAGCGGTCGCGCACCTTCAGATAGGCCGCCATCGGCGTGATGAGGTCGCCGTCGAGCGTATGCGGCTGTATGTGGTAGTGGTAGCAATTCATGGTGTCGGTGTGTGAGGGAGTGTAAGAGAGGGGGAGGAAAATGCGTCCGCTGTGCCCTTAGGCATATTCGGCAGCGTGGGCCAGATAGGTGTCGATGTCCTTGTCGCCGCGTCCGGAGAGCGTGACCACCACCACGTCGGTGGGCTTTAGCGTCAGTTTCTTCAGCGCTGCCAGGGCGTGGGCCGACTCCAGGGCGGGCAGTATGCCCTCGGCGCGGTTTAGGCTGTAGGCCGCGCGGAGCGCCTCGTCGTCGGTGATGGCCAGGGCGCGGGCGCGTCCCGTCTGCGCCAGATGGGCGTGCAGCGGTCCGATGCCCGGATAGTCCAGGCCGGCCGAGATGGAATAGGGTTCGATGACCTGGCCGTCGCCATCCTGCATCACCAGGGTGCGCGAGCCGTGCAGCACGCCTTCGGTGCCCACCGTCAGCGTGGCCGCCGTCTGCGGCGTGTCGGCCCCCATGCCGCCGGCCTCGGCCAGAACAATCTGCACCTGCTTGCTGTTTAAGAAGTGGAAGATGGTACCCGCCGCATTGCTGCCGCCGCCGATGCAGGCCACGAGATAGTCGGGCTCCTCGCGTCCCTCCTTGTCCAGCAACTGGGCGCGTATCTCGCGACTGATGACGCTCTGCATGCGTGCCACGAGGTCGGGGTAGGGGTGCGGGCCCATCGTCGAACCGATGAGGTAGTAGGTGTCTTCGGGGTGGCAGCACCAGTCGCGAATGGCCTCGTTGCAGGCGTCCTTGAGCGTGCGGTTGCCGCTCTCTACGGGCACGACGGTGGCGCCCAGCAGGCGCATCTTCTCCACGTTGGGGCGCTGGCGGGCCACGTCGGTGGCACCCATATATACCGTGCAGGGCATGTGCATCAGGGCACATACCGTGGCCGTGGCCACGCCGTGCTGTCCGGCGCCCGTCTCGGCGACGATGCGCGTGCGGCCCATGCGGCGGGCCAGGAGTATCTGGCCTATGGCGTTGTTTATCTTGTGTGCACCGGTGTGGTTCAGGTCTTCGCGCTTCAGATAGACGCGGCAGCCGGCCTCGGCGCTCAGCGACGGCGACAGGTAGAGGGGCGAGGGACGGCCCACGTAGTCGCGCAGCAGGGCGTCATACTCCTGACGGAAGTCGTCGCTGTCGATGATGCGGCGGTAGTTGTCGGCCAGCGCCTTGACGCAGGGCTGGAGAATCTCGGGGATGAAGGCGCCGCCGAAGCGGCCGAAGTAACCATTGCGATCTACTTCAAAGGGAGAGGCGGTGTGGGTCATGGCTTTTGTGTGTGGCTAAGTGTGTGGGGGGAAACTGTGGTTTGCTGTGTGGAAAGTGTGGGGGCGGTTGCACAGGCCGGTTGCCTGCCGCGGGCGTTGCCGCCGGGGTATGAGAGAGGCGGCCTGTCGTAAGTTGTGACGGGCCGCCTCGGTATGGGTCTTATCTTGTTCTGAGGACTATCTTCGGATATTTTGGATAGGTGCGCGACGTTTCAACTTACGACAATGTGTAGTAAGCGACGCCAACGACGGATATTCTGGTGGAGAGTAATCATGCGGTTTGTTTGATAGTTTTTCTTGACTTATCGCTTGCAAATGTAGGGGCTTTTCCGGGTTTGTCCAAACGTTTTGCCAACTTTTTCGCAAAAAAGTTGCAGAAAGTCGTCTTTAGTCGTCATCGCTGCATACTGCACCCTCTGCTGTGCAACGTCAGCGGCTCTTGCCTGCATCTTATCCTTATACCATGAGAGAGGCCGGCACTGCTGCTTGCGGTGTCGGCCTCTCGTGGGGGAGAAAAGGCGTGTGTGGGCCTTAGTTGAAGTGGTAGAGGAAGGTGGCTACGCCGGAGAGGGCGGGCTTCTTGGCGCCTTCAATCTCGATGGTAAACTTCACCTCGACGCGGCAGATGCCACGCAGGTTGGCAACGCTCTGCAGCGTGGCCACCAGACGGACGCGCTGGCCGCTGAGGACGGCCTGGCCGAACTTCATCTTGTCCATGCCATAGTTGACCATCATCTTCAGGTTGTTCACCTCGATAATCTGCTCCCACAGGTAGGGCAGGAGCGACAGCGTCAGGTAGCCGTGTACGATGGTCTGGCCGAAGGGACCCTGAGCGGCACGCTCCTGGTCAACGTGTATCCACTGGTGGTCGAGCGTGGCGTCGGCAAAGAGGTTGATGCGCTCCTGCGGCACTTCAAGCCAGTCGGAGGTGCCGATAACCTGACCCACATGGGCCTCAAATTCGTCGTAAGAGTTGATAACTAATTTGCTCATTGGTGCAAAGTATGTGTTGTTTAAGAGAATTTCTGGCCGCGAAATTACGAATTTTTGCGCACTCGACAAAGGGTTTGAGCAAAAAAGCAGGCACCAGCGCTTTACGGCCGCTCAGAAATGGCTATCTTTGTCGCAAGAGCAGAGCCTGTGTGACACAGTCTCGCATCAGCCTCCACCATGCTCAACCCTTTCAGCCTATGGATATAGAATGTGTGCGCGACTTCTGTCTGTCGCTTCCCCGCACCAGCGAATATTTCCCCTTTGACGAGACCACTCTGGCGTTCCGCGTCGAGGACCGCATCTTTGCCATGATTGACCTGGAGGACACCCAATGGTTCGTCCTCAAGTGCCAGCCCGAGTATGCCCTGTGGCTGCGCGACCGCTATCCCGCCATCACCGGCGCATGGCACATGAACAAGCGCCACTGGAACCAACTGGACCTGCAGGGCCTGCTGCCCGACGCTCTGGTGGCCCACCTCATCCGACATAGTTATACCGAGGTAGTGCGCAAACTACCCCGCGCCGTCAAGCAGACCTTTCCCGAGGTGCTGCAGGTTAATGAGGCACCTGTGGAGACGGCTTAGAGGCGGGAGGTATCAGATGCTCCGGGTTTTCCGGAAACTCTAGATTTTCTGGAATATCTAGATTTTCTAGAGGCTCTAGATATGCTTAAGACAAAGGCTGCGCGGCAAGCGGTGCTTGCTGCGCAGCCTTTATTCGGTCGTTCAGGCGGCGTCACTCTCCGGCGACGATGAGCAGCCTGGCGTAGGCTTTGTGCAGGTCGCGGCGGGTGTCGAGGTTCTGCTGGCGGGCATCGTAGTAGAGGCGGATGGCCGTGAGGTAGTCGATGACCGATATGGCGCCTTCCTGCAGCGAGCGCTGCCAGAGGTGGAGGCTCTGCTGACCGGCCAGATTGCGGTCACTGTCGGCAGCCACGCGTTGCAGGGCGTTGACCTGGTCGTATAGGCGGCGCACCTCTGCCATGGTGGCGGTGCGGGCATCAGTGGCCTGCGCTTCGGCAGCCGCTACGGCCGCCTTGGCACTGCGCACGCGGCGGCGTGCACTCCACAGCGGCAACGACAGGCCGACGGTCAGGCCCTGGTACTTCTCGTCGCGCGTAAACTCGCCGCCGTAGCCCAGCGTCAGCGCCGGCAGCGCCTGACGGCTGGCCACGCGGCGCTCCTGCTGCGCCACTGTGCTCTGGCTGCGGGCATAGGCCAGGGTGGGGCCCTGAGCCTCGGCGCGGGCGGCCCAGCCGTCGAACGTCCCCAGCGGGGCGATGGCGGCAAAGGCCGTGTCGGTGAGCGTCACGGGCTGGTCGCCGCAGAGCCATTGCAGGCGTTGCTGAGCCGCCGTGCGGTCGGCCAGCGTGCGGGCCATGTCGGTCTCGGCCATCTGCAGGTCGAGCCGGCTGTTCTCCACGTCGGTCAGGCTGGCACGTCCCGCGGCGTGGCGCTGCTGCCAGGCGCGGGCCGTGACGCGGGCTTGGTCGAGGCGCGTCCGGAGCAGTGCCGTCAGCGCATTATAGTAGATGACGTCGGCGATGGCCTCGCGGGCGTCGAGCATGATGCGCGAGCGTTCCAAGGCGTATCGTTGGCGAGCCTCTTCGTCGCGTGCCCCAGCCAGGCGGCGCTTGCTGCCCGTCAGGGTGGCCGCGTCGAAGCGCTGGCTGACGTTGAGGTTTTGGCGAGTGCCGATGGACGAAGGGCTGCCCCACTGTTGGGCCACCTCAATCTCCGGGTCGTCCAGCGTCGTCTCGGCGTGGTTGGCCTGCTGTTCGGCATCGAGCGTCAGGCGCAGGGCCTTCAGCGTACTGTTGTGAGCCTCCACCGTGGCCAGAACGGCGTTGACGTCCGTCTGTGCCGCGCAGGGCGTCGGCAAGACGAGCGCCGCCACGGTGAGCGTTATAGCGAGGATGCGGTGCATGGTATATGGTTCTTTTTGCGGTTGGTCAGGTAATAGGTGATGGGGATGATGAAGGCGTTGAGGAATGTCGAGGTGAACAGTCCGCCCAGGATGACCTTGGCCATCGGGCTTTGCAGTTCGTTGCCCGGCATCTCTCCGGCCACGGCCAGCGGGATGAGCGCCAGGGCCGAGGTGAGCGCCGTCATGAGAATGGGCGTGATGCGGTCTGCCGAGCCGTGGATGACACTCTCGTAGAGCGGCATGCCGGTGGCCTGCAGGTCGTTGTAGCGCACGATGAGCAGCATACCGTTGCGCGTGGCGATGCCGAAGAGGGCGATGAAGCCGATGAGCGCCGGGATGCTCATGATGCCCCCCGTGATGGAGATGGCCACGACGCCGCCGATGAGCGCCAGCGGGATGTTGATGAGGACGATGGCGCTCTGGCGCAGCGAGCGGAACTGGTTGAAGAGCAACAGGTAGATGACCAGGATGGAGATGAGCGACGTGGCCAGCAGCATGCGCGAGGCCGAGCGCTCGCTCTCGAAGAGGCCGCCGTACTCCACATGGTAGTCCTCGGGCATCGTCACCTCGGCATCGACCACCCGGCGGATGTCATCGACGACGCCCACGAGGTCGCGGCCCTGAACGTTGGCCGAGACCACAATTTTGCGCGCCACATTCTCGCGGTTGATCATGTTGGGGCCCGTGGTGGAGGTTACGTCGGCCACCTGGCCCAGGGCCACCTGGCCGTTGGCCGCGTCGATGGGCATCTGGCGGATGCTCTCGATGCTCTCCCTACTGATGCTGTCCACCTTGAGCACGAGGTCGAACGTGTGGTTTCCCTCGAAGACCAGCGACACCGTCTCGCCCTCGAGCAGGATGCGCACGGAGCGGGCGAAGGCCGCCGGCGTGATGCCGTAGCGGGCCAGCATCTGGCGGCGCGGCACAATCTGCAACTGCGGGCGTTCCACCTGCTGTTCGACGTTGAGGTCGGTCAGGCCTTCGATGCCCTGAATCTTCTCCTTAATTTCCTCTGCCAGACGGTGCATGCGCGTCAGGTCGGTGCCGAACACCTTGATGGCGATGCCGGCGTTCGAGCCCGACAGCATGGCGTTGATGCGGTGGCTGATGGGCGCGCCCACCTCCACGCTGACGCCCGGCACGGTGGCCAGTTTGTGGCGAATGTCGGCCAGCACCTCCTCTTTGCTGCGGTCAGCCAGTTCGACCGGGGCCTCAATCTCCGAAGCGTTGACGCCCTGCGAGTGCTCGTCCAGTTCGGCGCGTCCCGTCTTGCGTCCGACGGTCTGCACCTCGGGCACGGTAAGCAGCAGTTTCTCCACGCGGCGGCCAATGGCATCGCTCTCTTCGAGCGAGATGCCCGGCACCGTGGTTACGTTGATGGTAAACGAGCCCTCGTTGAAGGCCGGCAGGAAACTGCGTCCGAGGGTAGAGAAAAGGACGATGGTGCCGGCGAAGATGGCCAGCGTGATGCCGATGAGGCGAGCCTTGTGGTTCATGCTCCATTCGAGCAGGGCCGAATAGCCCTTCTTGAGCCAGCGCACGGGGAGCGGCTCTTTCTGTTCGTCGCGGTCGTCAGGCAGACCCTTGCCCGCCTTCCGGCCACCGAGCAGGTACGAGCACAGCACCGGCGTCAGCGTCAGCGCCACCAGCGTCGAGGCACAGAGCGACGTGATGAAGGCGATGCCCAGCGGCGCCAGCATACGGCCCTCCATACCCGTCAGGAAGAACAGCGGTATGAAACTGACGATGATGATGAGCGTAGAGTTGAGGATGGGCATACGCACCTCGCGCGACGCCTCAAACACCACGTGGAGAACCGACTGACGGCGTTCCGGCGGCAGGCAGCGGTTCTCGCGCAATCGCTTGAAGACGTTCTCCACATCGACGATGGCATCGTCCACCAGCGAGCCGATGGCGATGGCCATACCGCCCAGGCTCATCGTGTTGATGGTCTGCCCCAGCAGGTGCAGTGTGATGACGGTGACGAGCATGGAGATAGGGATGGTGACGAGCGAGATAAACGTGGTGCGCACATTGAGCAGGAAGAGGAACAGCACGATGATGACGAAGATGCCGCCCTCTAAGATGGACTTCTGGACGTTGTTGATGGCGCTGTGGATGAAGTGCTCCTGTCGGTAGATGTCGGTGTGCATCTTCACGTCGGCCGGCAGGCGGCTCTGCAGTTCGGCCAGCGTGGCGTCGATACGCTCAGAGAGGTCGATGGTGCTCGTCGAGGGCTGTTTGGTCACTGTCATGATGACGGCGGGCTGTCCTTTTACCGAGGCCACGCCCGTCATGGGCGAGTGGTTGCCAATCTTGACGTCAGCCACCTGAGAGAGCGGGATGGTGCGGCCGTCGCCGGTGCGCACCACGGCCTCGCGCAGCGTCTGCAGGTCCGTTGTGGCCAGTACGCCGCGGATGATGTATTCCTGTCCGTATTCGTAGAGGATGCCGCCCGAAACGTTGCGGTTCATGTCGCCCACGGCTTCGGTGACGTCGATGAGGCTGACGCCGTAGTGGCGCATGCGTTCGGGCGAGAGCAGAATCTGATACTCCTTCAGTTCGCCGCCGATGACCGCCACCTGGGCCACGCCACCCGTGGCCAGCAGGCGCGGCCGCAGCGTCCAGTCGGCCAGCGTGCGGAGGTCACGCAGCGACGTGCTGTCGGCCGTGATGGCCACGAACATCACCTCGCCCATGATGGACGACTGCGGGCCCAGCGTCGGTTTGCCCACCCCTTCGGGCAGCATGCCTGCGATGGCCGCCAATTTCTCCGATACAATCTGCCGGTCGCGGTAAATCTCCGTGTCCCAGTCGAACTCAACCCACACCACCGAGAAGCCCGTCGTCGATGACGAGCGCACGCGGCGGACGCCCGTGGCGCCATTGACCGCCGTCTCGATGGGGAACGTCACCAGGCGCTCCACCTCTTCGGGCGCCATACCGCCCGCCTCGGTCATGACCACCACGGTGGGCGCGTTGAGGTCGGGAAAGACATCGACCTCCGTCTGCTGTACGGTGTAAAGGCCGGTGATAATCAGCAGCACGGCCGAGAATATCACCGCAAGCCTGTTGCGTAACGCAAAGTGAATGATATTGTCAAGCATGATGAGCAGACTTTAGTTAGTGGTTGTGGCTATGTTCGGGGATGGCGGCCGATGCGCCGGCAATGCGCACCTGACTCGTGCCGCGGCAGACCACCTTCTCGTTGCCGTCCAGACCCGCCGTCACCTCGATGCGGAGGCCGTCGCTCAGACCCAGCGACACCTCGTGCTTGACGAAGGCGTCGTCGTGCGTCTGGACATAGACGTAGTACAGGCCCTGCTCTTCAGAGATGGCGCTGACGG
Source organism: uncultured Bacteroidales bacterium (assembly GCA_946055775.1). Taxonomy (GTDB): domain Bacteria; phylum Bacteroidota; class Bacteroidia; order Bacteroidales; family Bacteroidaceae; genus Alloprevotella. The sequence continues at coordinate 6,381 of CAMGHE010000004.1, read as the reverse complement.
GCACGGTCATGGCCTCGTGGCTGTCGTGCGTGAGCAGCCATACGTCGGCATAGGCACCCGGGCACAGTTGGCCCACGTTGTTCATCTCGAAGACCATAGGCACGTAGGCGTCGCCCTCGGCCGCCGTGCGGCTGTAGGCCACCAAGCGGCCCTGCATCTCGTCGAGGCTATATACCTGCTCGCTGCCCTCCGGACGGAAACGGGCGCTGCGCACCAGGTCCATCTGCGCGGCCTGCGACATGGGCACGTCGGCCCTCAGGCGCAGGCGGCGTGTGCTGGTGATGACGGCGATGGGCTGGCCCACGCTGACGTAGGTCCCTTCGGCCGCCAGCCACTGCTTGACGTAGCCCGTCATGCCCGCCTTGACCGCCACGCCGCCCTGAGCGCTCTGGCCGGCCAGAGCCTCGTAGGCCGTGCGGGCCTGCTCGTAGCGGCGGCGCACCTCGTCATACTCCGCCTGCGAGATGAGGTTCTCGCCCACCAAGCGGCCGGCGCGTTCATACTCGCGCTGCGCCGCCTCATAGTCGATGCGGGCGCGGCTGACGGGGTCGCCCTCCTGCAGGTGTCCCGCGCTGATGGTGGCCAGCGTCCGACCCTGTGTGACGGCACTTCCCGGAGCCGGCATGGGCCGGGTGCAGTGCAGGACGCCATTCATCGTGGCCACCACCACCTGTTCGTCGGCAGGCACGGCCTCGATGGTGCCGCCCACGCGGATGACGCCGTGGAAGGCGCCGCGGCAGACGCTGTCGGTGCGGATGCCCGCGGCCTCGATCTGCTCTTTGGTCAGCACGATCTCGTCACCATGCTTGTGACCGCCGGCCTCTTGGGCTTCGGCCTCATGGTCGTGGTCGTCATGGTCTTCGTGGCCACTCTGGCCGCAGCCCACCATGACAAAGGCTGTGAGGATATAAGGAAGAAATCTGTTCATGATAATACATATAGGAGTAACTACTTGTGGGGGGGGATGGAGCGGCGGGTTCAATTCTACATGTCGTGCCGCCCCGCAGTTCAGCAGGTATGGCCGTTGACCGGCGGTGCACGCGGCGTCTTGCAGCGTCCGGCAGGCGGACGCAGGGGGTGACGGTGATAGGGTGTAAAGGTCCTCTTCCCCATGCCGGCCATCTGCGGGATGACCTTTGCGCACCACACGGCAGCCGCCCATACGGGCATCTGCTGCGCCTGCATGAGCGTCGGGCGTGGCGACGGCGCGGTGCGGCAGTAGGGGGTGTGGGCTATGCAGTCACTGGCGTGACGGCCATTGTCGGGCACGGGCAACTCCCGGCCGCCACCGGCAGACGACGCCTCGTGAGCCATGCCCATGCACAGTCCGTCCCCATGGTGGTGATGGGGAAAGCAAACGGCAACCAGCAGGTTGACCACGGAGGCGAGGACGAACGCTCGGAAGAGTAGGGTGCGCATGGAGATGGAGAAATGAAGACGGCCATGGCGCCGCCGGTCCTATCGGGGCATAGCGGTGGCATTGCCATTCTACAAAAGTACGACTTTCGTCATGAAGAAGGCCCTTCTGGTGCGTAAAAAGCGTCGTCAGTGCCGAGAATGGCCGTGCCGACGCCTGTATGTCAAGAAAAATTTGCACCTTTGTCCTCGCCAATGCCGCCGCAGGGCGGCCCAATTCCCCCAAAGCCCATGTCATCCTTCCCCATACCCTTTGTTGCGTCCGCCTCCGCCTTTGCCTCCGCCATGCGTCGTCGGTGTCTGTCCGGCCATGCCGCCCCTGTCGTGCTGGCCCTGGCGGTCATCGCGGCCCTGGCGTCGTGCTCCACGGTGGAGCGCACGGTGCGTCGTGCCGAGGCTGCCGAGGCTATCGGCGAATATGCCGAGGCTGCCGCCCTCTTCCGTCAGGCTTACCAGCGCACGTCGCCCAAGGACAGGGCGGCACGTGGCCGTCTGGCCTACAGCATGGCCGAGTGCTACCGCCGCTATGGTCAGGTGGCCCGCGCGGCCGGCGGCTACCAGAATGCGGAGCGCTACGGCCTGACCGACACGCTGACCCTGCTGCGGCTGGGCGACATGCTCCGCGCACAGGGCAACTATAAAGCCGCAGCCGCAGCCTACCAGCGCTATCTGGACACGCATCCGGCCGACCCCGCGGCTCTGGCGGGCATCGAGGCGGCGGCTGCCGCACCGGAAATCACCAAAAAGGGCTCGCCCTATACGGTGACGTCTGAGAAGGTCCTTATCAGCACGCGCTCCGACTTCTGTCCGGCTTTTGCCGACGACAAGACGCTGGTCTTCACCACCACGCGCAACACCGCTACGGGCAACGACCTGAGCGGCGTGACGGCCATGAAGTATGCCGATATTTTCTGCGTCAAACGCGACGAGAAGGGGCGATGGAAGGCTCCCGAACCGCTGGAAGGCGATGTCAACACCGAGTTTGAAGAGGGCGTATGCCAGTTCAGCCCCGATGGCAAGACCATGTATCTCACCGTATGCCGGCGCGATGCCACCTATCCGCGTATGGCGGAAATCTACACCTCGGCACGCCAGGACGCCAAATGGGCCAAGCCGCAGCCGCTCAAGGTCACGGCCGATACGCTCTCGTCCTATGCTCACCCGGCGGTGTCGCCAGACGGACGCTGGCTCTACTTTACGTCCGACATGCCGGGCGGACAGGGGGGCTTCGACCTGTGGCGGGCCTCGCTCGGCAGCCATGGTCTGGGGGCTGTGGAGAACCTGGGACCGGACATCAACACGCCGGGCAACGAGGTGTTCCCGGCGTTCCGGCCGAACGGCGAACTCTATTTCTCCTCGGACGGCCGCCTGCCTAACCTGGGCGGTCTGGACCTCTACCGTGCCCGCGAGGACACCGTCACGCAGCGCTGGACGGTCAGCGCACTGCCCGCACCGATGAACAGCGCGGGCGACGACTTTGGCATCACCTTCGACGGTCTGCACCACCGCGGCTACTTCTCCTCGTCACGGGCGGGGCGCGGCGTGGGGCGCGACCGCATCTACGCCTTCAGCCACCCCGAGGTGTTGCTGACGGTCAAGGGGTGGGTCTATGAGCAGGACGGCTACGAGCTGCCCGAGGCCACGGTCTATGTCGTGGGCGACGACGGCAGTTACATCAAGCGCGGCGTGCAGAGCGACGGCTCGTTTGAAGAGGCGCTGAGCCCCGGCGTGCGCTATGTGCTCCTGGCTACCTGCAAGGGTTTCCTCAACGTCACGCAGACGCTCGTGGCCGATACGGCGGGGGTGGAGCGCCAGTATGTCCTGCAGTTTCCGCTGCCTTCGCTCAGCGTGCCGGTGCTGGTGCGCGGCATCAACTATGCCTTCGACAGCGCCGAACTGACGCCCGACTCGCGGACGGCGCTCGACCGTCTGGGACGCCTGCTCACGGAGAATCCCCACGTCACCATCGAACTGGCCGCGCACTGCGACAACCGCGGCTCCGACGCCTACAACGACCGCCTGTCGCAGCGACGCGCCGAGAGCGTCGTGCGCTATCTTACCGACTCGTGCCACATCGCCGCCGACCGCCTGACGGCCGTGGGCTATGGCGAGCGCCGCCCGCAGGTGGTGACGCGCCGCATGGCCGAGCAGCACGCTTTCCTCAAGGAGGGCGACACGCTGACGGTGGCCTTCATCGACACCTTGCGCACCGACGAAGAGCGCGAAGCCTGCCACGCCCTCAACCGTCGTACGGCCTTCCGCGTACTGCGCACCACCTACGGCCTTTTCGACGAAAACGGCCGCCTGCGTCCCGACGCCTTCAAGCGTCCCGACGAGGACCTCAACCGCTTCGATGAGGATGAAGAAGAGGGTGCCGACGCCCGGTAACCTGCGAATATATATGCCACAGAGGGCCGTCACCTGACGATGGGTGACGGCCCTCTGTGGCTGTGTGGGGTATGGGGTGGAGAAACTTACCCTTCCTTTCGATAGGGATTGTCGGCTATCAGCAGACGGTGGGCGGCGGGTGGCATCCAGGGGCTGACGTCCTGACCGGCGGCTATGCGCCGGCGCAGGTCGGTGGCGCTGATGTCAAACTGCGGCACATCGGCCAGCAGGTGGATGCGGGACGGCAGGCCGGCGGCGTCGATGGGGCAGTCGGGGCGCGGATAGATGAAGATGTCGTGCTCGCTGAGCAACCGGTCGTGATGGGCCCAGCGGTCGAACACCTGCCAGTTGTCGGCCCCGATGAGCAGGGCGAAGCGACAGTCGGGATGAGCCCGCTCCAGAGCTTTGAGCGTGTCGTAGGTATAGGACGGGCGCGGCAGGGCAAACTCGAAGTCTGAGGCGCAGACGCCCTCCACGTCACTCACGGCAGCCTGGGCCAGACGCAGGCGCCAGTGGTCGGGGGCCAGACCGCTCTGCGCCTTCAGCGGGTTGCAGGGCGACACCATGAGCCACACCTCGTCCACAAGGCCCCGGGCTACGAGGCTGCGGGCCAGCGCGATGTGGCCCACATGGATGGGGTTGAACGAACCGCCGTAGATACCTATGGTGCGCATGAGTACAGTGGACTTTGTGCAGTGTGTGTCAGGTCATTCGGCCTCAGCCTGCAGGAAACGGCGGATGGCCGCCAGCGCATCGGCCTGGGCCTGCTCGAGCCGGTCGTTGACGATGACGACGTCAAACTGCGGGGCGAAGGTCAACTCGTACTCGGCGCGGGCGATGCGGTCGTTGATCACCTCGGGGCTGTCGGTGCCCCGGCCTTCGAGGCGGCGGCGCAGTTCGTCCACCGAGGGCGGCTGAACGAAGACCGTCAGGGCACGGTCGCCATAGACCGCCTTGATGCGGCCGGCACCCACCACGTCCACGTCGGCCACAACATGCTCGCCGCGAGAAAGTTGGGCATCCACCTGAGATTTAAGCGTGCCGTAAAAGCGGCCCTCATACACTTCGACGTATTCCAAAAATTCGTTGCGATCTATGCGCTCGCGAAATTCTTCGGGACTGAGGAAGAAATACTCCACGCCGTTGCGCTCCTGGCCGCGCGGCGGACGGCTGGTGGCCGATATGGAGAAGTGCAGGCCGAGCCCCTGCTGCATCAGGTAGTTGATGATGGTGCTTTTGCCGCTGCCGCTCGGGGCGGAGAAAAGGATAAGTTTGCCGGTCATGGGGTGGGGGAGTTGGGGGTGAGGAATGTATGTGGGGGAGTTGCCGTCAGCGCTTTACATCACGTTGAGCACCTGCTCCTTAATCTGTTCCAGTTCGTCCTTCATGCGGACCACGATGTTCTGCATCTCGGCCAGGTTGCTCTTCGAGCCCGTGGTATTGATTTCGCGGCCCATCTCCTGGGCGATGAAGCCCAGTTTCTTGCCCTGGCCCTTGCCGTTGGCCATCGTTTCGCGGAAGTACTTCAGGTGGTTGGCCAGACGCTGCTTCTCCTCGTTGATGTCCAGTTTTTCGATGTAGTAAATCAGTTCCTGCTCCAGACGGTTGCGGTCGTAATCTACGCCCTTGAGTTCTTCCAGGCGCTCCTCCAGACGCGCCCGTATCTTCTCCACGCGCTGCGTCTCGTAGGGCTCGATGTCGTGCAGCAGAGCCTCTATGCGGTCCAGGTTGGCGGCAAACTTATGGCTCAGCGCCTCGCCCTCCTGACTGCGGAAAGCCATGAGGCGTTCGATGGCCTGATCGACGGCCGTGGCAGCCGCCTGCCATTCCTCGTCCGTCAGTTCGTCGTTGGCCGTAGCCTGCAGCGTTTCCGGCATACGCGCCACGATGTCCCAGATGTGGTCGGCCGGGAAGGGCAGCCCCTGAGCGTCGCTGAGTTGGCGTATCTGCTGTATGTAGTCGGCCACGACGGCCCCGTTGAGGCGCGGTGCGGCAGCCTCGGCATCGGCCTCGGTCCAGAGGTTGAAGTCCACCTTGCCGCGCTCCAGCACGGCAGCGATACGTCGGCGGATGTCCATCTCGTGTTCGCGGTATAGGGGGATGATGCGCGTGTTGAGGTCCAGCGCCTTAGAGTTGAGCGACTTGATTTCGGCAATGATTTTCTTTCCGTTGTAGTGGATTTCGGCCTTGCCGTAGCCCGTCATGGATTGTATCATGTGAGTGTGCTAAACGTTGGCTTGTATTCTTCCCGCAAATGTACGATTAAAAGGCCAAAGTACAAAGCATGGCCGGCAGAAAGCGTCGAGGCCGCCACGGCACTCTCTGAACTTTCAAGATAGAAGGGCAATCGCCCGCCGCATGGTCATAAAAAACCGAGGGTCTGTCGTGAAGGACAGACCCTCGGGTGGGGGAGTGGGCGCTGAGGGATTCGAACCCCCGACCCTCTGCTTGTAAGGCAGACGCTCTGAACCAGCTGAGCTAAGCGCCCGTGATGTCGCCGCGGCAAGATGTGGAAAGATGAGTGGTGGGCGCTGAGGGATTCGAACCCCCGACCCTCTGCTTGTAAGGCAGACGCTC
>CAMGHE010000003.1 GCA_946055775.1 uncultured Bacteroidales bacterium | reverse complement strand
ACGTATGCAAAAGGAACTGCAAACCACCCTGCAAAAACTCACCAAACTGCAAGACCTCAACAAGAAGCGTACAAAGTTTATTTTCACGATGGATTTGCTTACAGACGCCAAGCAGAAACTCACCGCCGAAGAGGATTTTGAGGCCAAATCCTACAAGTTAGATTTCTGTAGAGGTGAGAATTTCAGGGACGACAGGCTCTTTTCCATCGCCAACAGAGAACTTTTGCTTGATTTTGTGGATTTTATGCAAAGCAAAATCCAAGAGCGCGTTTCTTCCTTGGAGGCTCAAATCATCGAGGTATAAAAGGCCACAGCACTGACAGAAGCCGCCCCCCTCACCCGGGGGCGGCTTTTCGTGCCGACACGAAAAAAACCGCCCATAAAACCCACACGATTTTTGCTCCGCACACTCCGCAAAAATCGTGTGGGGCCCGTTAAGAGGTCTTCCCCGACATGTCGGGAAAGGGCGTTGTTTTATTACCCCACCCACCCGGCGCACTCCGTTGCGCCCTCCCTTAAAAGGAACTGAGAAGGCATTATGCTTCATGTCTTTTTCTTGGCCAACAGAAAGCACGACTTTTGTCTTGAACAACAAAATAAACACCTCATGACCCGCGAAACAAGAATCAATATCCAGTATTTCTCAGCCATCGGTATGCTATTCTGCGGCGTGGCGCTCTCCGTGGCGGGCTTCATTGTAGCCCCCGTCGGGGAAATCTCCGACTCGGTCCTGTGGTTTGCAGCCCAGACCATGATTTATGCTGGCTCCATCTTTGGCGTCGGCATTTATATAAATGAGAAATTCCGCGCTCTCGCGGACAAAATGGACGCTAATGGCCCAAAGAAAAATCACTGAAATCATCGTGCACTGCTCTGCAACGCCCGAGGGAAAGGACTTCACCGTAATCGACATCGCCACCTGGCACAAACAGCGCGGCTTCCGCACTATCGGCTACCACTATGTGATTTATCGGGACGGTTCGGTACACCTCGGTCGTCCCGATGGAGAAATCGGCGCGCACTGCGTGGGGCATAACGCAGTCTCTATCGGCGTCTGCTACATCGGCGGCCTCGCCGCTGACGGCAAGACGCCAAAGGACACACGCACCAAGGAACAGCGCGAGGCTCTGCTCATGCTGCTGCGCCACTTGCGTAAAAAATACCCCGGCGCGAAAATTTATGGCCATCGCGATTTTGCCGCCAAGGCCTGCCCATCGTTCGACGCACGTAAAGAATACGCCTCGCTATGAAATGCCTCCTGCTTGCCGTCCTCCTCGTACTGCTCTTCACTGGATGCCGGACCCGTGAGAGTTCCCTGTCCGAGATGGAACACATCACCCATCGGGACACGCTGCACCTGACGCAGATTCGGCATGATTCGGTCGTCGTTCGCGACAGTGTCCGCCTGATGGAGCGCATGGTCGGCGATACGCTGCACATCGAGACGCACCACTGGCACACTTTAGAGCGTGTTCGTGTGCTCCGCGACACGGTCTATCGAACGGTAAGAGACACCATCCACGTCGCTTCTCAGTCGTCCACCCGCGTCGTGGGCTCTTCCCCGTCTGTCCCCTGGCTGCGCCTGCTCTTATTGGCTGCCGCCGTCGCACTGAACGCCTATCTCATTCTAAAGATATTCCGCAATGGCAAAACTTAGTTCACCTCTACCTGAGTATGGATTCCCCGGCGAGTTCGATACGATACGCTTCCAGGAAGTGGGCGGTCCTATGGCCTTCCGCGTCGCCTGTGAGGAAGTGGGCGGTCCTATGGCCTTCCGCGTCGCCTGTGAGGATGCTACCATCGACCTGCTCCTGTCACCTGACGAGAAGCAGTGCGTCGTCGTTGAGGACTTCGCACCCGTCCTGCGTGATTTCACGGCGGACGGGATGCCGCGCGTCTGTACCCTCACATGGGACGGCGGTACGCAGGCGTTCACGGTCCTGCCTTGCCGCTGTGACGTGGCGGACCCCGCTTCTGATTTCTGCGCCCTCCATTTCCTCACTCCGCAGGGCAAGACAAAACGGACCTATCGTGGCGCGCTGGAATTGCTGACGCTCTTCTCACCGGACGGCGAGGAACGCCCGGCTTTTTCTGTGTCGCTCTGCTGGTGGAACGAAGGCGACGGCTCATTTAAGAACACCACGATGAAGGAAGAAGAAGTCGGCAGCGCCTCGGAAATCGCACAAGGGCTGTGGCAAATCGACGTATCGCCGCAACGATTCGCCATCCCCAAGGAAGGCTACGCGCTGCATTCGTATGCCGTCAGTGCAGGACGGCGCGAGAAGAAGTTTGTCCTCTCTCCCTCGCTCGATGCCGTTCCGCTGACGCTGGTCTTCAAGAATGCTTTTGGCCTGTTCGATACGTTCCATCTGTTCGGCAACGTTCAGAAGGAAATGAAGCCTACGCGAAATTCCGCGACCTTCTCGGGGAAGTTCAGGAACTTTCTGGTAAAGGCCGTTCCGGAGTTCACTGTGCAGACGGGCATCCTCCGCCAAGAAGACGAGGCGCTCTTTGCTGACCTGTGCAGCGCCACCGAGGTCAGACTGCGGTCCATCGACGGGCCGGAGGTGACCATCGTGGACGACGACCTGAAAATCCTCAACGACGCCTACGAGCCCCAGCAGGGGAGTATCACCTTCCGCTATGCGGGACGTGGTGCAATTCTTCATCGCACAGCGCCATTCCGCACCTTTGACGACACCTTTGACGAGACGTACCTATGATGCTCACGATACACCGACGCGACGCCATCCGCCTCCTGGAGGACGGCCAGCCCCATGACCTGCGCGTGTGGAAAATCTCGACAGGCGACATTCTCCACTACAAGGGCGCGGTCTGCTGCGGCGCGCACCAGCGCGGCGGCACGCACCGCATCCGCATTCCGCTCTCGGGCGTTATCCGCGAGTTCCGCGACATAACCTTATTTGAAATTGACGGACTGAGCATCTACCTCTGACACACTTTCCCTTGTCTTTTCTGAAAATTAAGGGGCAAGTTAATTTCGCAACATCAAAACCGCTTGACATGACATACGACATCTACATCAATTCTACAATCGGCTGGCCGTTTTCTGCTGAGTACGTCCAGTCTGAGCTCAACAAGTGCAAGAAGAAGACTTGTAACGTCTATATCTCCTCGCTGGGCGGCAGCGTGGCCGACGCCCTGCAGATCCGCCAAATGTTCCTTGAACACGGCCAGGTAGAAGTGCACCTGCATGGCTTCGTGGCATCCGCGGCCACCATCATCGCTATGGGCGCGGCCAAGGTCCACATGGGGCGGTACGCCCTCTTCCTCATGCACCGCTGCTCCAATTGGGTGGAGACGTGGGGACAACTCAACGCGGAGGAGATTGCGGCCGCAATCAAGACACTGGAATCGCAGAAGGTCACCCTCGAGACCATCGACCAGACCATCGCCAGCATCTACGCCGCACGCTGCGGCAAGAAGGTGGAAGATGTTGCCGATTGGATGATGCACGCCAAATGGCTCACCGCTGAGGAGTGCCTCAACCGCGGCCTCATCGACAGCATCTGCGACGACGACAAGGCCCTCGACGTTAACGACGGCGTGCGCGGCGAAATCCTTGCCTGCGGCCTTCCTCTTCCCGACGTCAAGGCGGAACCCGACGCTGACCTCTCGCTCCGCTCTTTCCTCGACGGCTTCCGCGCGCTCTTCACCAAGTCCCGCGTTGTGGACAAGCCCGGTGCAATGGCCCAGGAGCCCGACGTGCCGACCGAGAAAGTTACCACATACAGCAACCTGCTTAACGTCCTGCATCTGGAAGCGCTCGACGCGAAGGCCGGAGAGGTTTCGCTCAACGGCGAGCAGTTGAAAGCGCTCGACGCCCGCCTCTCCGACTTCGCGGTGAACGAAGAACAGCACACCTCTACCATCGCCGACCTCACGAAACAGGTGGACGACTTGACGGCTCAGGTGGAAAACCTCAAAAAGATGGACGGCGCATCATCGCACGGCGTCGGTGACGGTGCCGACGACGATGCCACAACCGCCGCAGCCCGCGTACGTGCAGACTACCGCCGGCTGAAGGGCCTGGACTAATCGCCTCACAGAAATTAAAGAACTTATTAAAAAGTGAAGAAACATGGCTTACAACATCAACATTTCTGACGCCGAGCTCCAGAAGTCGGCCGTCACCTATCGTAAGGAGTTGCTCATGATGCCCGTCGTGGCAGCAGAAGCCACCTTGCAGCACATGACCCCCCGCCCCGGCGTGGCCGGTCGTGAAGTCCTCGGTCAGTTGGCCGGCGGCATTGAGATTGGTCCTTACGACCCCAACCGCACCGACGACAGCGGCCTGTCGGTCAAGCCCCGTACCTTGGAAACGTTCCTCGGCTCGGTCATCAAGCGCTTCGACCTCAACAGCGTCGCCAAGACGGTTTACGGCTCGCTGACGACGCAGGGCGACGGCCTTGCCTCGCTCGACCTCGCCCAGCAGGTCCTCAACTACTTGTCCATGAAATTGGGCGAAGGTCTGAACCTCTGCATCTGGAACGCCAAGAGGAACGACAGCGGCACGAAGACCGCTGACCTCTTCGACGGCTTTGACACCATCACGCAGAAGGAGATTGAGGCCGGCACCATCGCTGAGAAAGAGGGCAACTTCATCAACCTCTCCGACGCCATCGACGGCACCAACGCCACCGACATCCTCATGAGCATCTACGAGCGTGCCGACGACACGCTCCAGGGCGTACCTACCAAGATGTTCATGCCGTACAGCGTCTATCGCGCTTACCTCAAAGACTACCTCGCATCCTTCGGCAACGTAGTGTACAACCAGCAGTACAAGAAGACGTATCTCGAAGGCTCGGACAACCTCTGTGAGCTCGTGCCGCTGGTAAGCAAGAAGGGCTCGAATTTCATCCACCTGACCACGAAGGCCAATACGGTCTATGGCTACGGCGACGGCATGGCCGACGAGAAGGTGGCCATTGAAAAGCACCACGAGTTTTTGCTCTCGTACGTGGCTACCATGTTCTTTGGCTGCCAATTTGAAAGCATCAGCAAGGAGCGCCTCATGGTGGCCCGCCTCGCATCCATCTAACCAAAAACGCTTATCATCATGGCAAATACTTGTACCAACGCTGCCCTTTACGAATCGCTCTCGTTTTGCAAGGGCAAACCCATCCTGCCGGGCATCCGCTCGCGCCTCTACTTCATCCCCAAGCGGGACATCGTCAAGTGGCCTGAGTTGCCCGAGGTGGCATCGACCAACATGGCCGAACTGGCCACCTACAAGGGCGACTTCACCCTGGCTGCCGAGAAGTATTGGCAGTACATCGACCTTATCGACAATAAGGGCAAGATTGAAAGTGAAAGCCAGGGCGACTACCCCGCTCGCTCTTTCCTCAACAAGACCTCTGTTGTACACCCCGAGACCAACGAGGAGGCGACCGGCTTCTGCCGCCAGGCCAACGCCGACGACTTCGTCTATCTCACGCAGGTAAGAAACGGAAAGTTCCGCGTCCTCGGAAACGAGGCCTTCCCCACGGACACCAAGCCCAAGCAAGACAGTGGTGAGGGCGTGACCGGCGACTTCGGTACGACCATCGAGGTCGAGGTGACCGACGTCTGCCCCGCTCCCTTCTACGTTGGCAAGATCCAAACGAAGGAGGGCACGATCAACGCCGCCACCGGACAGCCCGCAGAAGAATGACGTGCCCCCTCACGATGGACGAACGACTGACGCAAAATGTGCAAGAGTGGTTGAATGCGTCGCAGGCGGAGCGTAGCCTTGAACAGGGCGCGCTCCTCCTCCTGCGGCTCAATCGCAACCGCTTCATGCACGCCAACATAATCCGCCGACGCAACTTCGCCAAACTGGAATACGAGTTGCAGAAGCATCTGCGGATTCGCCTCGAGGGCCTGACGGCCCATCAGGTGGCGAAGATGGAGAGCGAGGCGATGCCGCGCATTGCAAAGACCATCGCCACCCAAGCCCCGGTCATATCGACCGACGCGGACCAGCCCGCCGCCGAGTATCACGGCCGACGCCCTGACCACGACGCACTGCCCGAACAGGTCAGAGAACTCTACGACAGGAACGGCGCCCTCTTCTTCAAAATCAAGAATCTCTTTGAGACGCTGAAAAAGATGGAGGACGCCACGCCGTGCGACCGCCACGAACTGCTGACACAACTCGTAGAGATGGACCGCGAGTATCGCGCGAACTGGAACACCTACGATACGTGGGCAAGCGTCACCAACGGCGCCGCCTGCGACGACCAGCGCGGCGAAGAGCCCACGCCCGACGACGCAGCTAAGGTCACTCCTGAACAGGTCTCCGCCGCCCGGAAATTCCTCTCGATTGGCCGCAAGCGCCTGGCAGAACTCTCCGAAGAGGACACGGCAGAGCTCAAAGCGAAGATGCAGCAGCGCGTTGACCTCATCCTCGCCGCCGGCCACGGTTTCGCCCCGGCTTATCGCTCGGATCTCGAGAACCTGGGGCTGGTCTTTACACATAGCAAGTAAGGTTTTTCATAGTTTGATTAGATTAGGTTATGAAAGGGCGGCACCAGTCGGGAGACCCGTGCCGCCCATTATTATTTATAAGGAATATGAACACGAAGCCCACCATCTACGACCCTCGCGAGCGTCAGGTGCAGGTCATCCTGACCGACACCTTCCAACTCGGCTACGTCCTGGAAAGCCTGCTGGCCTTCACGGGCGCGGCCGACATCACGGTAAGCACTTACTCCACGGGTGAGGAATTTCTACGCAAACTCCTCGCCCTGCGCCGGAAGGGACTGGTGCGCTCGGCCCACCTCTTCACCGACTTCAAAGCCGCGGAGAAGACGGCCAGAGTGACCCCCATACTGCGCGCGGCCTACGATGAGGTGCGCTTCTGCCAGAATCATAGCAAGGTCATGGTTATTGAGGGTGCGTTCCCCGCCCTGGTCCTCTCCTCGCAAAATCAGACCCGATGCAACCGCCTCGAAAACTACGCCATCCTGCAATCGCGTGAGGCCGCTGACTACTGCCTCTCGACGCTCCGCGGACTGGCCACATACAAAGTCTTATGAACGAAATACCACTCTCCAATAGGTTGCAGGAGATTCGCGACCTCGTCGCCCTCCTTACTCCTGTTCCCGACATGGCGCTCCTGCTGGGGGTTCACGAACGCACCCTCCGCGACGAGTTGGACGACCTCGCGTCTCCCGTTTCTCTGGCCTACCGCCAAGCCAAGGCGCAGATAGCGCTCAAACTCCGCCAGCGCGACATCGAACTGGCAGAAGCCGGCTCGACCACGGCCGCAGAGAACGTCGTCGCCTACTACCGCGATATGCTCCGCGAAGAATAACCCCTCAACCATTAACACTATGGACCCCGAACTCATCGAACGCACACAACGCTTCCTCTTCGCTTCAGAGGATGAAATGCGCGAGGCGCATCTTACGCCGTCCTGCCGCGACAGGATCCTCCGCATACGCGACATGTATTCCTACTGGCAGCGGCATCCCCAAACCCCGGACAAAGGCATCGTGGCGCAGTTGCGCCAGCAGTACAGTATAGGCTTAACGCAGGCTTATGAAGACGTCCGCCTGCTCAAAATCTGCCTCGGGAACCTCGGGCAGGTGACGCGCCAATGGTGCCAGTACCTCTTCCTCCAGCGCTGCGAAGAGGGCTTTGCTATGGCCCGCGCCTCGGGCGACGCCAATGCCTTTGCCAAGGTCCTGGCGGCGCTGGGCAAGTTCACCAGACTGGACCACGGCGAGGCTACCGGGCCTGACTACTCGCAAATCGTCCCGCAGCAATTCGAAATGACCACCGACCCGACGGTGGCCGGCTTCGAGCGTATTCCCAACGTCCAGGAACGTGTGAAGTTGCTCCTGGACCGTTACAGCAAGGAAGCGGAGCACATCGAGCCCGTCGAGGTCATCAGCCAGGAAAAAGAACAGGAACCCGAACAAACACCCACCGCCTATGCTGCTCCATATTCGACGTATTGATAGTTGCGAGGCCTACCACCTCGCGTCAGCGCTCATCTACCCCAAGACGGCGCTGGTCTTCCTCCCTGAGCCTATGCCGTGGCAGCGCATAGACATCGCGGGGCTCGCCGCCCTGGAGACGTCGGAAGAGGTCGAGAAGGGGGTGCGGCTGTTTACCACCAAACTCACCGCGACGCTGGCGGGGAAGCGCATGCCCTTGCCTGAGCGGCCGCTGGCCTACCGCCTGACGACGGTGGGCGGACAGCAGTTCCTCCTCGGGACGGCCTTCCCTCCTTTCCCGCTGACCGTGCAGGAGACGGTTGCCCCGTCGAGGGCCGCCGAGGTATCGGCGGTCTCGCTCTCCGTGAGATGGACGTCGGACGTGCCCCTTCTCGCTATGCGCTGACGGCGGCCGCCGGCGGCTTTGCTGTCTTTTCCTCTGGCCTCTTGATTCCTTAGATTTGCTACGATTTCAACCACTTCATCACATCCCATATATATAATGGAAGGTAAAACGCTTTTGGAACGCGCAGCCGTCATCAGAGACGAGCAGGAAGAGGCGCTCAACACTGCCCACCGCGTGGGCAGCACCATTGTCCTCGCTGCGCAGGAAATTGCCCGGCGCGTGACGGACATCCGCGCCACGTCGTCTGACGTGTCCGCTTGGCTCCACCTCTCCTACATCGACGAGGACGGCACGCCGCGCGAGGTGCGCATCGACCTTCCCACCCTTTCAGAAACCGCCGCCGGCGTCATCACACCGCGGAAGTATGCAGCACTCTCCAACGCCATCGCCGACGAGAAACACTATGCTGAAGCGCTGGCAAAAAAGTTGGAAAAACTGCGGGAGCAGCACGAGGCCGACATCTACGCGCTGACGGGAATGTCGCTTGATCCCGAGTTCGTCACCAAAATTGCAGAGATGATGATGAGGATCGAGAACGGGGAATGCCTATGCTACATCAGCCAATCAAAGGGCGGCAGCCTTGCCCCTGGCGAGGAGGAGGAGGTCAAGGTCACCATCGTCAACGGCTACGGCGAGAACGTCACCGAACGCTTCACCCTCTTCTCCGTCACACGGCACACGGGCGACAAGGCCAGCGACGCGCTTTGGAACAACAACCACACCAACGTGGGCAACCCCTTCACCATCGCCTTTTCGGATCTCGGTATCGACGGCATCAGAAAGTCGGTGTCCGACTTCTACGTCACTGCCTCGGACGAGAGCACAGGCGAAGTGGCAAAGGGCGTAACAGCAACCTATCTCATTTAACGTAAGAACACCCAATATGAACGAAAACACATTTGCGTCAAGAAGGACGCACACGCGGGTAAAATTCTCACCGCTCACGGTGAGTTGCCAATTGGTCTGCCTCACGCCGCAGTCGCCCGCCGCGCAGACCGTTAACACCCTCAGCACGCCGCCTCAGTACGAGCCCAACCGCGCGCTCTCGCCGACGGCCATCTTCCCCGACGTGCGCGCCGTTGACCCCGACAACATCTTCCCGCACGGCCCGGCAAACAGGTATCTCTCGCTCGACGTCGGCGGCATCGCGTGGTATGTGAACGAGCAGCCCATCGCCGACGTGTGGAAACCTGACGAGGACTTCACCATCGACCAGAGCGATTCCGACACCCGCGGCACGCTCATCGTGAAGAAGAACCTCCCCGCCTCCGAAAAGGCAGTGCTGCATTTCACGGGGCAGTTCCTCGACTGGCGCACGGGCATTGCCTACACCGTAGAGAGCGACGACCTTGCGCTGACCTGTACGGACAAGGGCGCAGACGCTGTGCAGTGTTACGTGGACAAGCCCCTTATCGTTTATGACCCGCTCTTCGATAACCTGCTGCTGTACGAATACAAGGCGGCGCGCGGACTTACCGGCAGCGGCAACCGTGACGACTTCAAGGACGGGAAGTGCTACGAGCAAGACGTGAACGTCATCCTCACCATCGGCACGAAGGAGGTGAAAACTCTGAGCGACACGGGGTATAAAATGCGCGTGGCAAGGCTTGGCACGGAAATACCCCTCACGCCGAATAGCGAGGCGTCGCCCGAACTGACCTTTGCCTCCTATCCCCGCATATCTTTCGACATGCGCCTCGTGGCCAAGGGAGAATATGAGGTGCAGTTTTTCAAGGACGACAACAAGGTCGTGGCACGCAGCCCCATCGGCATTAGGACGCAGGTCACCATGCCCACCGACGGGCAGGGTCTGCGCGGCGCTGACATTGCCGCCTCTCAGAAGACCTATGCCAACACGGCCATCATCAACGTGCGTGACCGTCTCGTGGAATATCCGGAACTTTACTACCTCATCCGCTGGTTTACGCAGGCACAGTATAACGACAACGGCGTGTGGAAGTATGCCGCTGAGAAGGAGTGGCAGCACGGCACGGACATGCTTGTGGAGGTGGCCGACCTCGGCATAGGCGTAACCAAGAACGACAGTTTCTTCGATTATTGGTTTACAGTGGATGCCCACCCCACCGCCACGCTTTGCACAGACGAGGCAGGCAACGTCCTCACCGACGAGGCGGGCAACTTCCTTATCTGCTGAACCGACGACCAACGACAGACCAATATCACCACGACATGAAGTATGCAATTATTGACACCGCCGCGGGGCGCGCTAAGGGCATCAACCCCGCCCACCACCTTCTTTTTGCTGACGACAGCAAAATGATGGTCAACGAGAATGAACTGCGGCTTGTTTCGCAAGACATCGACGAGGCCGCCCGCGCCATGGGCGGAGAGGTCATCACGCACGAGCAGGCTATAACAAAACTAAAGATTCTGAGAAAATGAGTACGACAGGTGCGGCCTTCTCCGTCCGCTTTTTACGTAACGGGGACCAAGTAGTTATAGTTAGAAACATCGTCAACCGCAAAGACAGCGGCCTCGCCCTCTTTCAAGTAGTTGACCCGGAAAGAGGCACTATCGCCCCCAACTGGGACGCCACAAACCTCCCCGAGGGCGCAGAAAAAGAGGCCGTCCTCGACGCACAGCCCATCATCCGACTTGGCGTGCGCTCGGCCTACAAATATCCCGCCGAGATAAAGAGCGTCACGTGGTACTACAACAAGGCGCTCAAGTTCAACCTCAGAGGCGCAGAGTGGGTCACCGCCGAAGCCGACGCCGAAAACCTCGACGCCCAAAAGTTTCAAGCCCGCATCAACGGCGCGAACTACGAACTGAAAATCGTAGGAAACCTTGCAAGTAAGAAAAATGTGGCTAACCGGCAGATTTCCTACGACGTGAACTACGCCTGCAACGGCATGACCGACACGGTGAAGGGCAGCGTCGATGTCCTCATACAGGCCGCGGGCTCAAACAGCCACATGCTGCAAATCTCAGCCACCAACGTAGAGTTGGACGATAAAACCCCTTCCTCCACGCTTACAGCCGTCGGCATGTACGGCACGGAGTACGTGAAGATAGGGCAGGACGGCGACTACACCATCAAATGGTATCAAGACGGCGTAGAACGGAACGGGACGACCGCCGACACGCTCGTAGTCGACCGCGACATGGTGACGGGCGGTAGCCTCTTCATCGCCAAACTATTCCTCAAAGACAGCGCCGTGGCGCAGGACAGCCAGCGCATCAACGACATCGCGGACGAGTATCAAATCATGGCGACACCTACCAACGCCGGCGCAAACTGGATTGGCGTCAACCACAACGCCACCTACAACCTCTCCATCCTCAAAAACGGCAAGGACTACGCCGGCGGCAACGTCACCTACACATGGGACGTATATAACGCCATGGGCGTGAAGAAACCTGACGGCCAGAAGGAACCTACCGGCACGGGCAGCCTCGTCACCGTCCTCACCGACTACGCCAAAGTCGGCACAGGCGACGATGCCTACTACGCCGACTGCGACGTGCAGGTGACGGCCGAAATCCAATAATCGCTAACATAAAAAACACTGAAAAACAATGGCAAAGAAACTTACAGACAAGGATTTTATCGTCTCCATGTCGGACAGCAACAGCCTCTTCGGCAACTTCGGCGGCAGCGTGGGCCAAATCACCCTCGCAAACCTCCGCCACGCCCTCAACAAGGACGATGAGGAGGTCATCGAGAGCCTCGCATTTTATATCGACGTGAACAAGCCCAGCACCAGCGGCGATGCTACCCGCGTCGATGTCGGCGGGAATATGGGAATGCGCCAACTGTGGGAGGATGCCGCCGTCAGCGTCCTCATGGATGCCAGCGGCAACTACTGCCCACTCAACCGCGACGACAACCGCTTCACCGCCGACGGCGAGGCCGTCCTCAACGAGGATGGAACAGTGCGCGCCGAGTTTGCCCACGCCGACTTCATGAAGATTATCCCCCCGACCTACGGCCGCGTGCAGACCGTCACCGTCGGCGCAACCACCATCCACCGCCTGTGGCTGAGCCTCGTGCCCCTCCCCGGCGGTTACATCATCCCCCAGCAGGTCGTCGGCAAGTTCAAGAGCTCTGTGGTGAACGCTGCTTTGCGTTCGCTGCCGGGCAAAGTTCCCGAGGGCAATAGGAATATCAACGCCTTCTTCGACCTGGCGCAGGCACGCTCGAAAAACCACGGGTTGGCCAACCTCGACTTCCGCAACCACTTGCTGTTCTACATGATGAGCAAGTACGGATGGCGCGACAGCCAAAACTGCAAGACCGCCGACGGCACACTCGTATGGGGCGTTGGGCTTGACGGAACGGAGAGCAAAGGAAGCGACAAGTTTATCTGTCAGAAAGGCATCAAGACTGGCCACACGCTGAGCCTTGGTGATAACGATGGCAAGATGGCCGTGACGGATGCCGACGGAACTACCGTGCATGGTGTCAGCGTGGCAGGCTTCGAGAACCCATGGGGCCAGTATTGGGAAATGGTGGGCGGTCTCTGCTCAGTCGGAACGGATGTGTATTGCTGGAGAAGCAACATCGTTCCTGCGTCTTCTCCCACGGCAGAGACATTCAATAGTATCGAGCATGTTCTCCTTACTCGTTCGACATCAGCCGCATGGGGCATGAATATCATAGCCTCCGAGAACGGGCAGGGTGTCTATATGATACCTAAGCAGAGTCTGTCTGGAGTGTCGTATAGCGACTATTACTCCTACACCGAATCAGGTCAGGTGTGGCTGTTCGGCGGTCCCTCGGGCTCCGCTACGGTTTGCGGTCTCGCGACTGGGTACTCGGAATACGCTTGGTCGGACTTGTACGCTGCCTGCTCGCCTCGCCTTGCTTATTATGGTCCTCTCAACCGCGTGACGACCTCCCGCTTCAAGCAACTTGCCTCCTAACCTCATCCATAAGCAAAAAACCAAAACAACCGCGCCGCACGGCATTTGCAGCATAATAAATAAACAAAAAAATCATGATTCAGTTTTATGCAGCCCGCCGTAAGAACATGACCGACGGCTCAGTAAAGTACTATCCCCACATCGCCAACACACAGCCCGTCAGCCGCTCGGAGATTATCCGCGCCGTCGAGAAGGTGACATCGCTCTCCGCCTCCGACGTAAAGTCGTGCCTCGACGCCCTCGAGTATCAGATTATCGAGCACCTGCGACAAGGCCACAGCGTGCGCCTCGGCGACCTCGGCTCGTTCCGCCCGACGCTCAACGCCTATACCTACGACAGCGCCGACGACGTCAACGCCGCGGGCATCAAGCGCGTCCGCGTCCGCTTCACGCCGAGCGGCGAAATGGTGCGCCAGTTGGCCGTGCAGAACGTCGGTTTTCAGCGCGTCGATGCCCCCGCCGCACCTCCCGCCGACGAGAACGAGTAAGCGCGCATTTTCTAAAGCCCGTGTCAAAAATTCGACACGGCATGTCAAGATTTCGACACGGCATGTCAAAAATTTGACACGGGCAACTGTAAAGTATAAGCCATGAAGCAATGCCTGAAATGTAAGCGCGAACTGGACGAATCGTGCTATGGCAAGGACAGTTCCCGCGCCGACGGCCTCCAGCGCTACTGCAAAGACTGCCGGCGCGAGCAATACCGCCAGCGCAGCGGCAAGGGCAAAGAGCACCTGCTGTGTTATACGACCAAGGCCCTCCTTTGGGCGCTCCGGCAAAAAGGCGTAAACGTAAAAATCAACTACATCAACAACCAATAACCCACACTACAATGATTACAGGAACACTACAACGCCGCTGGCAGGAACAGAAGCCCGCCATCTACGACAAACCGACCCGCACCGTATGCCTCGACATCGTCGCTGAGACCCGCACCGACGAAGACGGCAACAAGCAGCAAGGCTGGTCGTACATCCCCGTGCAGATTGACCGCCACATCGACTACGGCCACATAAAGAGCCAACTCATCGAGAGCGGCTTTGCACAGAAAGACGAGTTTGGCCTCCTCATGAACGCCGTGGAAAACATCATCGACGCCATCGCCAACTCGTCAAGTTGGGAAGACTTCAAGAAGAATGCCGACACCGAGGACATCCGCGCCTTCGTCGCCTTCTGCGAGTTCAGAAGAATGTGCGCCGACGCCGCAAAGGAAGTCCTCGCCGCCTACTAACCGCAATAACCCCAGTGCCGTGCGCGTCAGCGCACGGGAAAAAGAAAGGACACCACCATGAAGATAAAAGGCGCATTCCCCATCCGCTGGGCCGCACAGGACGGCAAGCCCGGCCCTCCCGGCGCACCCGGCGAGCCCGGCCACGACGGCAGCACCGCCCGCATCATCTACGCCGAGGGTTACGTCATGCCGGCCACGCCCACGGGCAGCACCCCCGCCGCGTGGAGCGCGCAGCCCCCGAAGCAGCCGCAGGTGGACGTGTCGTTCGGCGGCGAGTGGTCGCCAACAGACGACGGCAGCCTGCTCGCCCCGCAGCCCGCGGCAGGCACGAAGACGACATGCACCCTCCGTATCGCCACCACAGAAGCAGCGCAGACCGTACACGTCGGCGTGTGGAGCAAGACGATGGCGCTTATCTACGTCGGCAACATCGACAAACCCTTCTCCACCACCGACTACGCCCTGCGCATCGAGCCCACGGCCAACGAGGAAGAAGACTATAACGCCGTCGCCATCACCGTGCCCACGGCAGGTGTACACACCCTCTGCCTCGGACTGATAGAAGCCACCACGCCGCTCGATGGAAGGAAAGTCCGCGTCCGCGTCGGCAACCGCCCCGTATGGCTATCCTCCTCCCTCACCTACGACGACGCAGGCCAGCCGCTCACGTGGACCGCACCCACCCTCTTCCGAGAAGGCACGCGCGCCGCCTACGCCAACGAGAAACGCGGCAACATGCTCCGACAGACCGCCTTCGTAACGACGCAGATGGGGGCTTGGGACATCGCCGCGGGCGCTACCACCGACGGCATCAACGGCATCAACGCCTACATGGGCACTATCGACCCCGCTGCACCCGCCGCAAAAGACCTTCTGCGCCAGCAAATACAGGCCATCCAGTCGAACCGCTGGTACACCCTCTCCTTCTACGCCAAGACCACGAAAGAGGGCAGCAAGGTGTGGTCATTCGTCTATCCCTCCTGTTGCGACACCACCGCCGGCATGGTGGTTGACGGCGTGCAGAAAGGCGCGTCGCCCGACGACGCCAGCGTGAAGTGGACGCTCACCGAGACGTTCGTCCGCCACGTCGTCACGTTCAAGACAAAGGACTTCAACAAAGACCAGTACGTCCTCTTCCGTCTGCCCGCCGATAGCCACGACGTCATTATCTGTATGCCAAAACTCGAGGAGGGCACGCAAGCCACCGAGTGGACCACCAACGATGCCGACATCGCCGACAACGCCGCCGAGCGCACGGGCTTCCCGTGGGACAACGGCCTGTGGAACGAGACCGCCGTCTATCTGTGGAACGACACCCGCCGCGACTTCGTCAACTACGAGTTTGGCGGCACGTTCTACAAGTTCGGCGTCCGCAAGAAAGGTATGACCATACCCGCGGGCACGCCGCCGACATCACCAGAGGGAGATTCCAAATGGGAGGTTGCGCATAAAATACAGACCCTCGTCACCGACACCATCTTCGGCGCGAATGCCAACATCGGCGGCTTCATGGCCTCGTCGGACGTTCTGAAGAGCCGCAACAAAAGCCTGACGCTCGACGGCATACACGGCGTTATATCACTTTTCCATGAGAAAGAAGGCTATACATGGTGCGTCAAAGAGAACGGCGTGCAGGTTATGGGCGTGGAAAGAGGACGACGTGTAGAACTCGACCCATACGCCAAGGAGATACGCATCTACGACGACAATGGCGCTGAAGTAGCCAACCTCAGCGGCGAAATCTACAAAGACCTCCCCGCCATCTTCGGCGGCAACGAGGTGCACCTCGACCTCTCCAAAGGCTTCCCCACAGGCGGTCAAACCATAGCGCCGACAGGGGGTAAAAGCACGGTAAGAATCACACGAAATATAGGCACGGCCACCACCGAGGCCGCCGCCCGCCTCTCCTTCCAAGGCACGCTGACCGTCTTCGCCAACACCGTGCAGAACGACAGCGAGGGCATGATGGACGACCAAGGACGCTATTGGTACTTGAACACCGCCACCATCATCCTGCGCGTCGATACCTACGCGGGCAGTAGCGTTGGCGCAACCCAAATCAGCAGCAAGCAGGTGAAATATCTCACCTCCCGCGGCGACAAAGAGCCGTTAACCTTCGACCTCGGCAAGACGCAGATAGACGTCCCAGCCGGCTACCACGAGGTCAATCTCGAGTACATCCTCGATGCCATCGGGAAGCCCGACGGCAGCAGCATCGCCAAAGCATCATGGGACATCACGGACGTCACCTTCGGCATCAACTTCTACCTCTCCCGCCTCTTCGGCAACGGCTTCGCCTACGGCAGCAGCCCCACAAACTTCATCGCGGCCATCAACCAAAACGGCAAGATGAGGCACAAGATGGTGACAGGGAACTGCGGTTACGACATCTACGACGGCACCATCAAGGTCATGCTCGGCGGCACGTGGTACACCCTCTCACGCAAAAGCGACGGCACGTTATTGTTGAATTAAAAAACGAAAGGAAAAGCAATGACAGAGATTGAGAAAGCAACATCGTCGATTGTCGAAACCACCCTTTTCGACATCGGCCCCGACGGCGTGCAGGCCGCCATCGCCACGGTGGAAGATTCCAGCGGCATCTTCGACGACGCACGTATGCAATACAAACCCGTGCCGGGACGGGCAAAGGAGCAATACGCGCCGTGGGGCGTCGATGACAAACTGCCCTTCCGTCTGGCCAATCTCGTGGGCGGCGACGAGGTGACGGCGCAGAACAAGTTTTTTAACGTGCTGGCGTGCTACGGCGCGGGCCTCGAACTGCAAAACGCGGAGGGGAAACCGACCGCTGACGCCGACGTGCGCCGCTTCGCCCAGCGGAATGCGCTCAAGACCTACTTCCTCGAGCAAGTGACGGATATGAAGTACTTCTTTATGTCCGTCGCCGTCATCATCCTCTCGAAAGACGGCTCGCAGATAAATCGCATCATCCACAAGGACGCCTGCTTCTGCCGTCTTGCCAAGGCCGACCGCTACGGCCGCATTGGGTACGTCTATTACGCCAACTGGAAAAAGAGCGGACTGAGCCGCGACGACATCGAGCGCATCCCGCTGCTGCGCGAGGACGACCCCATCGGCGACCTCATGGTGAAGATGGGCAGGGAACCCGCCGCCGACGGCCGCTGCGCCGTGCGCACGCCCCAGCGAAAGTTCGCCATCCTGCTCCGCTTCCCCACCGTGGGCTGCTCGTATTATCCCGTGCCCTACTACGCCGCCATGTTTCGCGGCGGCTCGTACTACGAGAAGCGCCTTATCTCGGCGGCCAAAGTGGCGAAGATAAGGAACCACGCCAGCGTCAAGTATCAGGTAGAGGTGGAGCACTCGTACTGGAAGAAAATTATCGAGGAGGAACGCATCACCGACCCGCTGCTTATCCGCCAAAGAATTAAACGCGAAAAAGAAAATATACGCGATTTCGTGGCTGGCGTGCATAATTCGGGTAAAGCGTGGATAACCGGCTACTACATGGACCCCATGGGCCACGAGGTGCGCGACGTCCGCGTCATCAACATCGAGGGCAGCAAGGAGGGCGGCGACTATGCCGACGACATCAACGTGGCCGCCAACACCCTTTGCTATGCCGACAATACCCACCCCAACCTCGTCGGCGCGGTGCCCGGCAAGAGTCAGAGCAACAACTCCGGCTCGGACAAGCGCGAACTCTTCACGATGAAGCAGGCCCTCGAGACGGCCTTCCACGACCTGCTGCTGCGCCCCATCGAACTGGTCTGCGCCTTCAACGGCTGGGACGACGTACGTCCCGCCGTACCTATGATTATGCTCACGACGCTGGATGAGCATAAAGACGCCAAACGCATTAACCCTAATCAACCACAGTCATGAACACACCCTCACAGGAAACCTTCGAGCGTTACGTCTCCGCCTTCCGCGACGCGGAGAGCCGCATCTACGACGCGGTAAAGCCCTTCATGGTGCAGTACATCGCGCGCATCATCGACCCGCTGCACATTCCCTCCGAGTTCGCCCGCCCGGCGCTGATCGACGCGGCGGTGTGCACCGGTGCCGCCTATCTGGCCGTGCCGTCGATGGACTTGGTGCCGACCGAGAGCGGCTTTGCCGTGGTCAGCAACGGGAACCTGGCGCCGGCAAGCAAGGAGCGCGTCGAGGCGCTGCGCGAAAGTCTTCGGCAGGCGGAAAGCGACGCCCGCGACGACCTGCTCTTCGCCCTCTACGCTGACGCGGATTGGAGAGAGACAGACACGGCGCGGCGCCGGCGCACGACGCTGCTGTGGTGCCCGACGCTGTGCCGCCGCTACGGCATCACGGCGGGCGTGAGGAATGCCGTCTATGCGGAAGAGTTCAGGAGAATGGCCGGCGCGATACACGGCGCACACGTGCTTGCGGAGTTCATCATCGGCCCCGAGCAAATGGCGTGGCTTGTCGCCCATCAGGACGAGGCCGACGCCGAGGACACCGCGGGCGACCTGCGCCTGGTACTGCGCGAGCACTGCCGGCGGCTCATGGCGGCACACATCATGGGGCGGCAGACGGCAGTGCGCGATCTGGAGGCAGCGCTGCGCGGATTTCTCAAAAGGAATGCCGACGAACTGCCCGAATACAGTACGAGCCGCACGCGGGAGGCGGCAGATTTTATAACCTACAAAAACAAAAAGGACGATGCCTGCTTCTTCTTTGGATAAGTTAGAGGTCAACGTCCCCAAGGCGTGGGAGGAACTGAACGAAGGCCAACTGCTCTACATCCTCCGCCTCCTCGCCGCTGGCATCGACGCGAACCGCGTGCAGGTCTATGCCTTCCTGCGCTTCGCCGGACTGGGCGTTATACGACAGGAACGCGGCGCCCTCATCGTGCGCAGAGGGTGGAAACTCATCCCCCTCTCGAGAGAAGAAGTCGTCCTCGGCGCAATGGCCCTCGACTTCATCCACGAACCGCCGCCCATCCCGCAGCGCCCGGAGCGGTGGGGCGGCGTGCAGGCCGTCAACGCCGAGATGCACGGCGTGCCCTTCGGCCAGTACCTGCAGATCGAGAACTACCTCCAGCAGTACCTCCAACAGCCCGACGACCGCCTTCTCCTCCCTATGGCGCGGTTGCTCTATCCCGGCATACCGCAGCGGAAGGCGAGAGCAAAGGTGTTCCGCTACCTCATCGTCCACTGGATGACGGGGCTAAAGATGCACTTCTCCCACTTCTTTCCCAATCTGTACCGCCCCGCGCCGACGGCCGACGGCCTGCCCGACCTCCGCGAGGCCATGCTGGCGCAGATCCGCGCCCTCACATCGGGCGACGTGACGAAAGAAGAGCGCGTGCTGAACGTGGATACGTGGACCGCCCTGGCAGAACTCGACGCGAAGGCACGCGAGGCGCGCGAGTTGGAAAAACTCTATAAGAAATAACCCCAAAGGAAAAAGGTCATGGATTGCAAAGCGTTTTTCGATTTCCATTCGTATATATATAGTATGGTGCGGCACAACCGCCTTGCCACGGCGGAGGGCTTCACCCCGTGCTCCTGCTCCGGCATCGGTTATCTCGAGGGCGTACTTGAACGCCTGCGCACCAGCCGCGCCTTCGTCTGCGTCAGCGACGTCTGCGAGGAGAGCACGGTGCGCCGCGGCGGGGCATGGTTTAAGCGGCGCGTATTTACCGTCTTCATCCTGGCACGTTACGACCAGCGCCGCGCGGACGACTACGCCGCCAAGATGGGCCTGTGCCGCGAACTCTTCCGACAGATGCACACGCGCTTCATCCTGGACGAGGCGCGGTTGCAGTCCGAACTCTGCTACTTGGCCGTCGATGACATACGCAGTCGTGAACTCGGCGGGCAGTTCATCAACGGCTGCACCGGCCTCTATTTCATGCTCGCCATAGACGAGCCCACCGACCTGCAATTTCGCGAAGACGAATGGCTACCGACAACAGAACCGACAGAGTAACCGACAGCATAAGGGAATACGCCCAAGGCTGGCAAGACAAGATGATCGAGATTTGGCGCGACCGTCTCGACCTGCTCGGTGTCCGCGACACCGGTGCCCTTCGCGCCTCGGTCCAAAAGTGGCATTTCGACATGGGCGACGCCGGCGGCGCTATGGCGTTCCGCTATTTGCAGTACGGCATCTACGTTGACCTCGGCGTGGGCAACGGCTACCGGCGCGGGAACGGCGGCGACTTGGAAATCCTCAACCCCACCTACAGAATGGAGCACAAGATGGGGAAGAAGCGCGAGCGGCGAATGTGGTTTAGTCGCTCCTGGTACATATCCACCATGGTCTTAAAGGACAAACTCGCCGACGTCATCGGGCAAGACTTTGCCGGCCTCTTCGACACCCTGACGGACCGCGAGCGGGGCTAAGAAAGCCTGGTGCGAAAGCGTCTTTTACGAAACAGTTTGGGAGCGTTACTTTTGGCCAAAAACCAAGAGTAACGCTTTTTTTATGAACAGCACAGAAATAAAAACCATTGAACTCATCGTCAATTCTGAGCAGGCCCGCAAGCGCCTCGACGAGTTGAAGACGAAGTTGGAGACCATTCGCACCAAGCGGCAGGAGGCTTTCGAGAAGGGGGACTCGCAGGCCTTTTCGCTCTACTCCAAAGAACTGCGGAAGGTTGAGCGGGAGATGGAGCGCACCGAGACGAAGGCCGCGACCATGACCCGTGCGCTCGAGAACCTCGACAAGTCGGCGCCAAACGAACTGAAACGCACCCTGCGCGAACTTCAGAAGGAACTCAACTCAGGCAAGGTGCAGCGCGGCTCTGCGGAGTGGCAGGCACTGACGAAGGCCATACGTGAAACCAACGCGGCGCTCACCAACGTGAACCGCGAACTGCGCGAGACGCAGCGCGCTTCGTGGAGCGACCGCCTTGCCGAGTGGGGAAACAAGTGGATGGGCCTGGTCATGAACGTGCAGGCCTTCTTCGGCGTGGCCAGCGGCGTGCGCGGCATTCTCCAGCAGTCGGTGAGCGAGTTTGCCGAGATGGAGGAGGCGAAGGCGCAGGTGCGGAAATACACCGGCCTCGCCGCCGAGGACGTCGATGCACTGAACGAGAGCCTGAAGAAGATGGACACGCGGACAAGCCGCGAGCAGTTGAACGCCTTGGCCGGCGACGCTGGCAAACTCGGCATCACCGCCAAAGACCAAATCCTGGAATTTGTAGAAGCCGCCGACAAGATTAACGTCGCCCTCGGCGACGATCTCGGCGCCGGCGCAGTCAAGAACGTGGGCAAACTGGCCATGCTTTTCGAGGAAGACCAACGTCTCGGCCTCAAAGGCGCCATGCTGGCCACGGCCTCCGTCATCAATGAGTTGTCGCAGAACTCCTCGGCGGGTGCAGCCTACCTCGAAGACTTCACCGCCCGCGTGGCCGGTGTGGGCAAGCAGGCCGGGCTGACGCAAGCCCAGATTATGGCCTTCGCCGCCGTGCTCGATGAGAATATGCAGCAGGACGAAACCTCAGCCACGGCCTTCTCGCAACTCATCACGAAGATGTACCAGGAGCCGGCGAAGTTCGCCGCCCTGGCCGGCAAGGACGTGCAGGAGTTTTCGCGCCTTCTCAAAGAGGATGCGAACGGCGCGATCCTCGCCTTCCTCGCCAACATGAAAGCCCAGGGCGGCTTCGAGAGTCTGGCGCCCATGTTCCAGCAGATGGGGCTCGACGGCACACGCGCTACGGCGGTACTGACCTCGCTGGCCGACAAACTCGGGAACGT
Organism: uncultured Bacteroidales bacterium; assembly: GCA_946055775.1. Classification (GTDB taxonomy): domain Bacteria; phylum Bacteroidota; class Bacteroidia; order Bacteroidales; family Bacteroidaceae; genus Alloprevotella. The sequence continues at coordinate 18,909 of CAMGHE010000003.1, read as the reverse complement.
CCAGCGTATGCAGACCTTGGCCAACGAGGCCTACAGCGAAGCCGTCAGCATCGACAAAGAGGCGGCCATACAGAACAGCACCGTGCAGGCCGAACTCGACAAGGCGGCCAAGGCCATGAAGGACATGCGCGTCGAACTCGGCGAGAAACTCATGCCGGTGGCATCAAAGATGCTCAACTTCACCACGCTCTTCATGAAGACGCTCTCGGCGCTGATTACGTGGGTGCAGAAGAACTACAAGACCATTATTTCTATAACTGCCGCCATCGTCGTCTATAACGCGACGCTCAAAGCCGCCGCAGCATGGGAGGCGCTGCACAACCTGCAACTGAAAGCCAAGGTGGCCAACCTGCTGCTGGCCATAAAGAGCACCACGCTCTACAAAGCCGCCGTGCAGGCTTGCGCCATCGCGCAGGGCCTCTTCACCGTGGCCATCACGCTCTTCACTAAGGGCGTGGTCGCCGCCCGAATACAGTTCCAACTGCTTACGATAGCAATGACCAAGAACCCCATCGGCCTCATCGCCGTAGCGCTGAGTGCCGTGGTCGGGTGGGTACTGCAATTCACAGGAGTGCTTGGTGGAAACACGGAAGAGGTGAAAGAGAACACCAAGGCCATCACAGAACGAGAGAAGGCATTGGAAGATATGCACGATGCTGAGAAGAACGCCAACGAGAAGCACGCCGAAGAGGTATCACGAATTGAAAAACTCAACGAGATAATCCACGACAACACACGCTCCATCAAAGAACGCCGGTGGGCTATAGCGGAAATGCAGAAGTATGTCCCCGCTTACCACGCTTCACTCAGCAACGAGGGCACGCTGACTGAGCGGAACACCGAGGCCATCAAAGACTACCTTGCGCAACTCAAAAAGAAGGCGCTTGCCGAAGCCATATACGAGAAACTCAAAGAGGCCATGAGCAAGAAAGCCAACGCAGATATGGCTGCCGCAGAGTGGGACAAGAATGTAGAAAAGTATGAGAAAAACAAGGGGTACAGCTCTTATACACGGGATCTCTACTTGAAAGCTATGGGTGACCTGTATGGGAGGAGATATTGGAATGATAGGTGGGATGACACATACGAGTCGATGCTGCTTAAGAAAGGGATGATGGACGCTCAAAAAAAGAATGCCGACGCGGTAGTTGAGGAATACATGTCATACGCCAAAGAGCAAGGTGTGGACAAGATGCTGGGAAACCTCGTGGCTTCTGGCGGCAATGAAACCGACCTCAATAAGCCCCAAGGTAATACGTCCACAACACTGCCGACCAATGGTCAAAATACCGACCCCGTCAAGGAAGCCCGGGAAAAACTCGAGAAAGAAGCCCTCGCACGCAAACTGTACGCGACGATGCAATATCAGCAAGGTCTGACGTCCCGCCGAGAGTATGAGGAGAAACTTCTCGCCATCGAGCAGGACACGGTCATCAAGCAGCGCGACCTCTACCAGAAGGGCAGTGAAGACTGGAACGAACTTGAAGAGAAGCGCCTCGATATGGCGCAGCGCGTCCGCGAACAGCAGACGCAATGGAGTATGCAGGACATTGCGCGTCAGGAGGCAGAAGCCAACGCTGCCGCCCAGCGCGAATACCTGCAAGGCACGCTCAGCGAAGAGCAGTATCAGAAACGCCTCGACGAAATCAAACTTACCCACCTGCGAAATAGGGCCGACTACTATACGCAAGTCGGCGACCCCGAGAAGGCAAAGGAGTTCACCGCACAGGCGGACGAGGAGGACCTGCGTCAGCAAATGGCACGCCGCAAGGATTTCCTGCAAAAAGCCAAGGCTATGCAGGACGAATACTTCAAAAAGTCGCTCGACGAGCGCGAGAAGGACGAACTGCGCCTGCTCGACGAACTGGTAACCGCAGGTGTCATCGCCGAGGAGAAGAAGCAGGCGTATATCGAGGAAATCCAGAAAAAGTACAAGGGCCTTCGCAAGGACGAGAAGGACAAGGAGGACAAGAAAGAAGGCAAGAAAATTGAAAATCCGCTGGGCAACGCCACGGGCATTGCCTCGGACTTCATCGACATCTTCAAAAAACTGGAAAGCCTGCAGGCCAAACTACGAGACGGTGAAGCGACGTGGGAAGACTATGCCGCCGTCGCCGTATCGGCGTTGGCCTTCGTCGGCTCGGCGCTGTCTTCTGTCTCGCAACTCTACGCCGCACAGCAGCAGGCCGAGGAGGCAGCGGTGACCAAGCGATACGACGCCGAGATCAAGAAGGTGGGCGAGAACTCGGTCAAGGGAAAGAAACTGGAAGAGCAGAAGCAGAAAGAATTGGCGAAGGTCAAGAACAAGTATCGCAAGAAGCAGATGACCATGGAGGTGGCTCAGGCCGTAGCGAGCACCGCAATGGCCGCCATCAATGCCTACGCATCGGCAGCAAAGGTGTCGTTTCTCCTGGCACCTATCGCCGCCGCCATGGCATTGGCAGCAGGCGGCATCCAGATTGCCGCCATCAAGAAGCAGCACGCGGCAGAGAGCACGGGCTATTACGAGGGCGGCTTCACCGGAGGCAGGAACTACCGCCGCCGCGCCGGCATCGTCCACGAGGGCGAGTTCGTCGCCTCGCACCTCGCTGTACAGAACCCCAACGTCCTGCCCTTCCTGCGCCTCATCGACCACGCCCAGCGAAACAATACCATCGCCTCACTCACGGCGGCGGACGTGAGCCGCGCGGTCATCGCGCCGCAGGCCACATCATCGGCCGTGGCCAATATGCCGGCGGCAGCAGCACCCGTGGTGCGCATCGAGCAAGCGAAGGACGACGAGACGCGCGACGCGATACGACGGCTGAACGAGAACCTCGAGGCGGGAATCCATGCCTCTGTCGTCATCACAGGCGAGGACGGGCTCGAGAAACAGTGGAACAGGTATAACCGAATGAAAGCACGGAAATGATAACACTTCACATAGACGGCGTTCCCGTCGTCACGAAAAGCGGCTCCACTATTAAACTGGTCCGCGAGAATCCAATATTTACAGAAGCGGGCGATTACACCTTCGACATCACGCTGCCGCTGGCAGGCTGCCCGCAGAACCAGCGGGCCATCGGTCTGCGCCATCGCCCCGAGGTGAGGCTGGACGACCTGTGTGGGCTACGTCTGCCGTTCGTCCTACAGACCACAGTCCTGCGCATCGACGGGACGGCCGTAGTAACGAGCGTGAACCAGGACGAAGCGAAGGTGCAACTGCTGGCGGGTGCGTCGGATCTGAACGTCTCAGCCACGACACCACAGGGCACAGACGTATATATAGATGAAATGGACCTGGGCCGCGCATACGATGAAGAAGCGAAGGACTACTACGCCGAGGGCGACCGCTACATTGAGGGCAAGCCCTATACGTTGCCGCCACGAGTTAAATTGCGACAGTGGGTCCAGGAGAGTGCTAATGATGAGCAGATATATGGGACGGCAGGCGTCACAGACTGCGTCCTCTTCCCCGTCTGGTCGTCGGCGGACGCCGGCTTCGCCAATGCACGCGGCCTGCGGGAATACTTCGTAGCAGGAACGAGAACGGAGGAGGAATACCGCTATCCTATCACGAATCCAAGCGGCACGTACGACGATGGACTGGTATTTGCAGCACAACCATACCTCGTGGTCATCATCGAGCGCGTACTGGCAGCACTCGGCTACCACGTGGACCGCAACGAGATACGCGGAACATGGATGCAGGACATCTTCGTAGCGAATACACGGAGCGAGTACAAATTTGCCAACGTCTTGCCCCATTGGACGGTGCGGGAGTTTCTCGACGAGGTGCGCCGATTCTTCGGCGTCTCCATCGTGGTGCCAAAGTCAGGCGTGGCCGAAATCATACGTCGCGCGAACTACTACAACGCGGCCTCGTCCGTCATCAGCCTCACTGAGGTGAGCGACGAGCACAGCGCGGACATCGATGACGACGAGGACGGAGGGAAGGACATCAGCACAGCCAATGTAGATTACGAGCGGCCAGATACGGACGACATGCTGCGACTGCCCGACGAGGTATGGGAGAACGCCATCGTCAAAGTATTCTCCTCAGAAACCATCCTCGTGCAGTGGGTGAAGCAGAATATACCGGAAGACAAGCGCGAGACATCGGCCTGGTTACTTGTCGATGAGGATCAAGGCCGCACATTCGCATACCTACGCAGCAAGCTAAACGGCGAATACCACATGGCGCAGGTGGATTGCTGCCCGCCGCTGATACGCGGCGAGGGACAATACAGCGGTAAGGGCAGGGACATCGGCATCACGCTGCGCATCATCCCCGCAAAGATGGAATGGGTGAAAATCACCTATATAAAAAGCACGGTCAACGGCCGGTATTACGACAACGATATAGTGCAAGACTGTATGCCAGTACCGACGCTGGTTTCTTCCGACACGTTGTGCAGGATTAACGAAACGTACAGCGTGGACGCAGCAATCAACAGCGAGAGCAGCAGCAACGAGAAGACGGACGAACGCCCGGACATTCTGCGTGTAGCCCTCAACACAGGCGTGAAGTGGCACTACGAGGCGGCCGAGGGGTACACGCTCGGACCAAAAGAGGCAGACTTGCCCGTGCCGCTCGGTATCGCATACTGCAAGAACGACGACGGGTATTACATTCCCGTCAACATTCCAATTGAAGGCGTGGACAACTGCGACTACTTCAAACTGACGAAGACGAAGAGCCCGTCGCTACGTGCGGATGCCATCGAGACGGGCTACAATGTTGATACGCGCTGCCTGCACTGCTTCTCCTTCACGGACACCTGCCCCATCGACGTGGCAGCGGTCTTCCTCATCAGGAACCGCCGCTACGTCTGCCAAAAGATTGAGTATGAAATCGACGAGTACGGCGTGCGCCCAATGAAGCGCGGCTACTTCTACGAACTAAACCAAGATTGACGACGGCGGCGCGCTCCCTTGCCACAGGAGCGCGCCGCCTTGTTTTCTAAATATGACTTTCTATCCTCAGCATCTCGCGTGCTACAGTCTCGTCGAGCAGTTTGGCATAGACCTTCCGCGTTATCTCGCTGTTGGAGTGCCCAAGCACACGCGCGACGATGTCCATAGGTACGCCGGCATTGAGGAGTATGGTAGCGCCGGTGTGGCGTGCCCAGTGCGAGGAGATAGGCTTTCTAACCTGTGCAATATCGGCCACCGCCTTCAAATACACGTTGTACTTCTGATTGCTGATTTTAGGAAGGCGCCACTCGTACTTTCTCAGAATGGCTTCCGCTTCCGAAAGGATAAGAAAGGTGAACTTCTCCCCGGTCTTGTGCCGTCTCGAGGAATAGACCAGCCTTCCATCGAACTCCTGCACGTTCGTGGGGTCGAAGGCCTCGAGGTCGGCATAGCCCATGCAGGTGTATATCTGGAAGAGGAAAAGGTCGCGAGCTCGTGAGAGATAGGCGCTGCCGAGGTCAGCCTTCACAATCCTATCCAGTTCCTCCATCGTGAGGCAGCGCTCCAACGCTTTCCCGCTCTCCTCTTTCGGACGATGCACTACGCCTTCGTCGTAAGGGTTGCGCCGAATCAGCCCGGCCTTCACAGCATCACTCATCAGGGCGCGGATTTGGCGGTGGTAATTGTGCCACCGCGTCGATTCTTGAAGTCCCGCAGCGAGAAGGCTCCGGTCGTACTGCACGATGTCCGCTGCTTTCATTTGGTCAACCCAGCGAATGGGACAGACCGCTCTAAGAGCGTCCACTGCGTGGCGGTATCGAATGTGCGTCGTTTTGCCCTTCCCATAACTTCTTACCGCTATTCGCTCATCGAAGAACGTCCAGATGTCAAGGCTCGCGCTGGACTTGCGCTGCTCCAATCGCGCCTGGATATTGTCGAGGGAAAGCATCGAGCGCAGCCGCAACTCCTGCTCAATCTCACGCACATTCCTCATGAGGTCGGCAAGTAGGTTGTTCAGTTCAGGTGCGTCCGCTCTCTGGCGCACCCTCTCGCCGTCCCACTCGTCCCACTTGCATCGGATGCCCGTGCTGATATACTTTTGTTGCCTCGACAACGTGAGGCGCAACTCGATTCTACCTTCCGCCTTCCCTTTGCCTTTTTCTTTTCTACCGTGCACGAAGGCCACGGTCAGTCTATCAATAGTGCTGCTCATTGTGTGATTTCAGTTTTAGATTGGTGTAGTAATACATGTGGGTCATACATTTTCCCTTGGTAATACATTGGTCATACAATAACCGCCCGCAGAAGTGTTCAGGACCATCCCGGGACATTCGGTTTGCCCAACCCTTATGGCCTCTTAAAACGCCTAACGCGCAAGAAAACACCTGAAAAACAAGCATTTCCCGCGCGCGTAATTTTCTGCAAAGTTGGGTATAGGCAACACCAAGGGCTGGCGCGTAATCTACGCGCCAACCCTTTCTGTGATCCGCTTGGGAGCGGAACGGGGCTTTATTAAAAGTCGGGAAATGAATCATTTGTGTATTATAAGAAGTGGGTGGGTAATACATAGGTAATACATACGGAGATTTGGGGAGGATGGGCATGGAGAAGAGGAGGCATTTTTTATCCTGGGCGGACGATTTTCTGAGGACTGCCTTGGCCTTGATGGATGGGGGGCTGGGGAAAAATGGAATTTATGTCGCAAATCTTCCTAAATTTGGGTGGTGGTTTTAGGTAAAAGTCGATTTTGCCTGACTACAATGACTACAATTGACTACAAATTTGTAAATAATAGTATATCAATACGTTACAAGCGTGATTTTTGTAGTCAGCGTGTAGTTAGGGTGACTACAAATGACTACAAATTTGGGGTTGTAGTCAGACCCCTGACTACAAATGCAATTTTTGTAGTCAGCCAACATATTGATTTACAGGACGTAGTAAAATGTAGTCATTGTAGTCAGTGTTTTCTCGCGTGCGCGCGAGGAGAACATTGCTTCTCCTCATGGCTTGCGCAGGGCGTCGATTAACTGCTGTTGCACCTGTATGGTGCGCTCCTTTTCTTCAAGGAGGGATTTGAGGTGGGCGACGAGTTCAGACTGGCAGGCGCCGTTCGTCTGGGTCACGCTCACCTCGCTCTGCCTGGCATGGATGGTGCTTACGACAGATGGCTTGTCAGATGGAGTGCTTACCTTTAGCATTTCCCCTTCTCCGCTGAGTAGCCAGTCTCCTGATAAGCACTCGCACTTCGAGTAAATCAAATCTGCATCAAAGGTGTCGCGAGTAAGCCAAGTATTTATTGTCTGAGGCTTAACGCCTAACAAGGCAGAAAACTTTGATTTGTTCCCGTCTGTATAATAATTGATTAAGGTCTCAAGTCTTTCTTTTTTATTCATAACGCGAAAAAATTACTTAAAATGCTTGTTTGGTATTCTCAAAACGAGTACCTTTGCCGTGCAATATATAAATAAACAAATAAATAAAATCGTTATGACCACAGAAAAAATCAACATCAGCGCTACGATACTGGGATTGTCCATTGGTGACGTGTGCACGTTCCCTATCTCCAGCACGTTTTCTGTTAGAACGCTGGCCTGCAACCTCGGGTTGGTCAACGGTAGAAAGTTCGTGACGAATACGGACCGCAGCGCGGGGCTGGTCGCTGTAAAAAGAGAAGCCTAACATTTTGTCGAACGCTAACAATTGAAACTATGAACGCGAAAGAACTTGGACGCACTATCATTGTAGAATGCTCGCTTGTGGCCGGCGGCGCTCTGGGCGTTGCTGAGGTAGCGGGGAACGACATTGCCACGCTGGGCGTTAAAGCAGCCAGTCTGGCGGTTATGGGCGCTGCCGTCTGGCTTGCCCTCAGATGGATGAAAGACGGCAAACTTGAATGCCTGCGCAGACTGGTCGATGACCGTGTAGAGGACGGGCACAAGCGGTCTGGTAAATAGTCCCGGAAATAACCAGAGAAATCAAAAGGACGGGCGTAGGCTCGCGAATAAGTAATAACCTAAAACATACAACATCATGACAAACGAAGAAAAACGCTGGGTAAACGACATGCTTGAACAGGTGGCAGACATTCCCGAGGAGCAGGTAGAACAGATGGTGGACGAGATTCCCAACGAGCCGGAGAAAAAGACCAGCAACGACGACCCATTTGATGAGTTAGCCCGTGAGGTAAGGGGCTTCGCGGTTGCTGTGAAGGATATGCTGTCGGACATGGGTGAAGGATACTCGATAGTGTTCGGCATAAGCTTAGAAAAGAGCCGGTACGCCATTGTAGATGGTTCGAGCGACTTGTGCAAGCAACTCCTTTTCAAGATGGTCAATGGCATTATAGAGGCGGAGAAAAAGCGGGAATCCGAGCGCGGAGAGCACGAAAACTGATTGCCGCTGATAGGCGGCATCACTAAAAGACGTCGAAGAACTATGGATAAGAAATCAATAGAGCAGTCTGCCCGTGCTCTTAAAAAAGCCAAGGAACTGGTACGGAAATTTACCGGACTTTCCGCCGAGGACGTGGACGAACTCAACGAGCGCATGAAAGCGATTGGCACGCGCAGCTCGATGGAGCAACTTAACAGGCTGGCCGCGGCAGCAGGCATGTTCGGCCTCACCGACAAAGAAAAGATCCTGGAATTTGTCGAAGCCGCCGACAAAGTCAACGTCGCCCTGTCTCAATTCTAAGCCCTATGGGAGGCTGGATGAACTGACCCAATGCACGGGCCCCACGGCTGGAGGGCTGTAGATTTTCTGACAAGTAACACACTTGACAAATGATTGCGAGAGAAACGATAGAGGCGGTGCTCGACCGCGCCGACATAGTGCAGGTAATTGGTGACGCGGTGGGCGGACTGGCCCGCCGCGGCCACGAGTTCGTCTGCTGCTGCCCGTTTCACAATGAGAAGACGGCAAGTTTTCACGTCAACCCGGCGCGCGGCACGTGGCACTGCTTCGGGGCGTGCCAAGAAGGCGGGGACGTGATTTCCTTCGTCATGAAGAAGGAAGGGGTCACGTTCATCGAAGCGGTGCGGCAGTTGGCGCAGCGCTACGGCATCGACATCGACGAGGAGAGTGAATCGTCGGAGGAACGCGAGGCACGGCTGCGCAAGGAGGCCATGCTGGGTGTGAACAACCGTGCCGCGGCGTGGTATGCCGAACGGCTGCACGATGCTTCGGATCCTGACGCAGTGACGGCGCTGAGTTACGCCCGCAACAGGTGGGGCAACGAGTATGTGGAAGAGGCGGGCATGGGCTTCGCTCCGGCCTCGGGGCATGCCTACCACGTCCATGCCTTGGCCAAGGGAGAAAACCCGGAACTGCTCGAGGCCTGCGGCTTGGTCAAGCGCAATGAGCAGCGGGGCACGTACTATGACTTTTATAGGAATCGCCTGGTTATCCCTATCCGCGACCGTATGCGTCGCGTCATCGGCTTCACGGCGCGCGACCTCTCCGGGCAGAGCGAGGCCAAATACATCAACTCCTGCGAGAGCGACGCCTACCACAAGGCGACGTCGGTCTTCGGCATCGACGTCGGCTGGCGCGAGGCCGTGAAGCGCGACCTGTGGTATCTTGTTGAGGGTGCGCCCGACGCGATGCGGTTGCACGCTGTGGGCTTCGACAACACGGCGGCGCCCCTCGGCGGTGCGTGGACGAAGGAGCAACTGCGGATGCTGGCCAAGGCGTCCAAGTGCGTCTGCTTCCTGAATGACGCCGACCCTGTGAAGCCCGGTGAAGCCTACGGCACGGGCATTGGGTTCGTGCTGAAGAATGGGCGCACGGCCATGGAACTTGGCCTCACCGTCTCGGTGCGCGAGATAGCCTGCGGCGAGGGCAACACGAAGCAAGACCCCGACAGTTACTTCAAGAACGCGCAGATGATGGACACCCTCAATGAAGAGGAGTTCGTCTCGTGGGCGGCGCGGAAGATGTGGAAGAAAGACGGCAATATCAATACCAAGAGTGAGGTCATCGGTAAGATTGCCGAACTGGCCTCGTTTGTGACCGACGACACGCGTCTGGAAATGATTGTCGATGAACTGGTCAAACTGCGCAAGGGCAAGGAGTTTTGGCGCTCCAACATCAACCGCGCACGCTGGGCCAGAATGGACGCCGCCAAACAGCGCCGCGGCGACGTCGATCTGCGCACCTACGGCTTCATCGAGGACCATGGCTGCTACTACGGCATCACGGACAGCGGCGAGGTGCAGTGGTCAAATTTTACCCTGCGCCCGCTCTTCCATATCCGCGACGAGGAGACCCCCGCCCGCCTCTTTGAACTGAGCGGCAAGGGCGGCGTGAAGGAGTTGCTGCGCCTGGATATGGACGACCTCAACAGTCTGCAACGCTTCCGCAAGCGACTGGAATCGATGGGCAACTATATCTGGATGGGAGGAGAGAGCGAAATAGTGAAACTCAAAACCTATCTCTACGACAACACCGACACAGCCCGCGCCGTGACGAAGATGGGCTGGAACACCGCCGGCTTCTACGCCTTTGGCAACGGACTGTGGTGCGACGGCGCTTTCCGCCAGGCCGACCAATACGGCATCGTCCGCACAGGGGATGATGCGAAGACCACGCGCTGCTGGTTCCTCCCGGCAGCCGCCGCCTCCGTCGATGCGGACGGCAGCACAGAGGGCGGGAGTTACGAACGCGAGCGCCGCTTCCACCACCGCACGCTCGGCACGCTGCGCTTTGGAGAGTACATGCAGAAGTTCGTCGATGTATGGGGCGACAACGGCCGCGTGGGCCTGCTCTATTGGCTTGCCTCATTGTTCCGCGACATCGTGGCCGGGCAAACCCGTTCCTTCCCTTTGCTTAACCTCTTCGGTCCGAAGGGAACGGGTAAGAGTTACCTCGGCTCACAGTTAATGACCTTCTTCGTTACAGGCAACTTCCCGCCCAACCTGCAGAACGCCACGATGGCAGCGCTAAACGATGATGTGGGCTACTCAGCAAATGCCTTGGTCCACTTCGACGAATACAAAAACAGCATACGCCCTCAGATTGTGGAATTTCTCAAAGGCACGTACGACGGCGTGGGCCGCACGAAGATGGGCGGCAACGACTTTAAGGAGCGCAAGATGACGGGCGTGAAGAGCGGCGTCATCGTCAGCGGTCAGGAAATGCCGACGGCAGACATCGCCCTCTTCCATCGTTGCATATTTCTCATGTTTACCAAGGACCACTTCTCGACAGAAGAGAAGTCGCGGCTCACCGACCTTGTCGAGATACAGAAACTGGGTTGCACCCGCTACACCATCGAGGCCCTCGAGCAGCGCCCGAAGGTGCAGACCGGCTTCGCTGGACGCTACGCAGAAATCGCCCGCCGTATGCAGGACGACACCGGCGGCGACGTCGAGACGCGAATCCTGGAGAACTGGGCAAAGATGCTCGCCGTCTTCCGCAGTCTGGAAGGCCGACTGGATTTCCCCTTCACCTTCGAGGAGGTCTATGCCCTCTGCCTGCGGTACATGAAGCGGCAGAATGAATTGAGCGGAAACAGCAACGAACTGGCCCACTTCTGGCGGACTTTCATGTTCCTCCGCGACAGCGGCACGTTGATGGAGCGCGGAGACTATCTCTTAAAGAACTACACCACGTTCAAGAGCGAGACGATAGAGCGCACCTTCGCCACGCCGCACCCCGTGCTGCTGGTCAATATCTCCCGCGTGTTCAACCTGTACAAGGAAGCCGCCCGCAAGGCCGGCGACAACGTCATCCCCGACGATGCCCTGCGCGAGTATATCAAGCACGACAGCGCCTTCCTCGGCTCCGTCAAGGCCGTGCGCTTTAAGTCGTTCATCGGGAGCGTCGAGGAGTTGCGGGCAGATGCCTCCGGCGTACCGCGCCCCGTCTATCGCGTGACGCGGGCTTTGGCCATCGACTACGAAATCGTCCGGGAGAAGTACGGCATCAGCCTGGAGGCATCCACCATTGCGGCACCGGGCGACGAGGCAGGGCAGGACACGCAGCCGCCGAAGGCGCCAGCGCCCAAGCAGGGCGAACTCTTCGCGAAGCCCGCTGGGGAGGTGCCCTTCTGAACAGTCGCCGGTAGCCCGTGACAAAAATTTGGCACGGCGTGACGAAAATTTGGCACAGGCTTTAGAAAATTCTATCGCCCGAACTGAAAAATCAGTCGCCCATGTCAAAAAATCGACACGGCATGTCAACAATTTGACACGGCATGTCAAAAGTTTGACACGGCACATAGACAGACCATAAGGGTTTTTCTCGATAGATGCCAACGGAAGGGGAATCCCCCCTGCAAGGCTTCAAACCGGTGACGTCCCGCAACAGCACGGGAAGCGGCAGGCAGGCGCGGCGCCAGTGGCAGCATAAGGAAGCGTTCAGCAGGCGCATGGGGTCCGATTCCCCACTGCCGCACGAAGTATTACCAAACATATAACGACCTATGGAAACCAAACGCAACGAATGGGGAAAACCCTCCTCGACATTCCCCCAGGAAAAACTATTGACCGAGCGCGAACGCATTATCTGCGTGGTCCGCACCAAACTGGCCTACGCGCTGGCCGACGTGGCCAACTCACTTCTTATGGATTGTGAGCATACATACAACCGCGTCGCCCTCGGGTTAAAGCCCGCGGAGAAGTCGCGATTTAAGTACCTCCAACAACAGGCAATGCGCCTCAAATACGCCGCCAAGGACGCCACCAAGACCATGTACGACCTCGACATGGATGCCTACTACGACGACAGCGACAGGCTACAGGAGTTTCTTCTTCTGCTCGTCGATAGGACGGCCGCGGATGAAGGCCGCTTTGAAATGGCCCGGCACAGTCTGGAGCGTATGAAATCTATTCTCGGGCTGTACCCCAAGCCGGCAAAGAAGAAAGAAGGCCTCGGGAAACTGCTCCGCGGCAAATGACATGAAAATAACGACCTATGGAAAAGAACTTGCTCAAATTCGACATCATGCTCGGCAACCGCTTCTTCTGCACGATGTACTACCGCTTCTGCCCGGCGTTTGCCGTGACGCAGGAAGAACTGGAAGCGTTTGCAGAGAAGCACCACCCGTTTCTGAAACACCGAAAATATACGATTGCCCTATGAAGAACGACATTAAAGACATTTTCAGAAATCTGCGCAGGCTCAGCGGCGAAGATGAAGGCCGCTTTGAAATGTACCGGCACAGTCTGGAGCGTATGAAGTCCATTCTCGGGCTGTACCCCAAGCCCAAGAAGAAGAAAGAAGGCCTCGGGAAACTTCTCCGCGGCTGATTCTCCCGCTACTTCTCCCTTGTTTAACCCACCGTTGTGCTCGGCAGCATCATGAAAGACTTACTCATCTACCTACGTCTTCCCCGATACCTCAAAGAGTGGCTGGAGTTCCATCTTGGAACTCCGGTCCGCTTTCCCGAGCGCTCCTACGAGAACGAGTTGCTGCACACGCTGCTCACGAAGCGGCCGGCGAGCGTGCAGCCCGTGAAGCCGACGGCCGACAGCGTGGCGCTGGTCATCACCGACTGCCGCCATCGCAAGCCCGAGCACTACAACTATCTCGGGATCCGCGGGCAGCGCGTCATGATTTCATCCATCGAGGGGCTGTTCAGGCTCGACCTGTGGAGCAGTTGCGCAGCCCTTATCCACAGCAAGGGCGAACTGAACAAGGGGCTGGATGAATGGTGCGCGAAAAGCGGGATTTCCCTCGATGCCCGCGAGGCCGTCCGGCAGAAGTTTTACAGGATGCGGCGGGAGTACCAGGCGCACGGCATCGTCGTCGGGAAATGTTATCAAAAAAGAGTGCGATTATAGTGTAAGAATTTGAACAAGAAAAATTGAACGGCAATGGCAAAAATATACTTCAACCAGATGCAACGGGAGGCAGCCCTCTACCGTGCTAACAAGACGGTGATATGTGCAGGGCGCGGCACAGGCAAGGGACTGCTGCACGCCGCCTTCGTGTTGGAGAATTTTCAGATGATGCCGCGCTCGACGACCGCCTTTGTCGCGCCGAACGCGAAGCGCGCACTGACCAACACGCTGCCGTCCATGTTCGCCCATTGGGAAAATTGGGGGTATAAGCGCGGCGTGCATTGGGTGGTGGGTCAGAAGCCGCCAAAGGAACTGAAATGGCCTGACCCCATCTACAAACCCGAGAACTACGACAACATCATTTCCTTCTACACCGGCGCAATAGGGCAGATTATCTCGCAGGACCGCAGCGGTACTTCAAACTCCAAATCGTTCGACTTTCTCGACATCGACGAGGCGAAATATATCGACTACGAACAACTGAAAAGCGAGACGTTCCCCGCCAACCGCGGACAGGTGGCGGAGTTCGGTCACCTGCCCTTCCACCACGGGATGCTCATTACGTCCGACATGCCCGTGACCAAAAAGGGCTCGTGGTTCCTCCAGTACGAGAAAGAGTGCGACCCCGAGACGCTGTCCTGCATCAGGGCGCTGCTGGCTGAACAGTGGCATTTGAAGGACGCCATAGCCGAGACGCCGACCTACTACCTCCGCCGCCGGCTGCAAGACGTGACGGACCTCCTCGCGAAGGTCAGGCGGCACGCTACATTCTTCGGCAGGTATTCTTCGCTGACCAACATAGAGGTGCTTGGCGAGGCATGGTTCCGCCAGATGAAGCGCGACCTGCCGCCGATCGAGTTCCGCACTTCCATCCTCTGCCTGCCCGTGGACATCATCAAGGACGGATTTTACTCCTCGATGAAACCCTCGCACCGCTACAACGCGACCGACTTTCACTACCTCGACTCTCTTGGCTACGACACGGAACGCCTCACCAATGTGGACAGCCGCCTCGACGCAGATTTGCAGAAGCACAAGCCGCTGTGCATCGCGTTCGACTACAACGCCAACATCAACTGCCTTGTCGTAGGGCAGACCGACGAGGCGCAGCGCCGGCTCAACGTGGTGAAATCGTTTTACGTCAAATACGAGCGGAAACTTCAAGGCCTCATCCAGGACTTCTGCCGCTACTATTACACTTTCCCCAATAAGGAGGTCATCTTCTACTTCGACAGCACGGCGCTCGGCAGTAACTACGCCGTGAACAACGAGGACTTCCGCTGGGTAATCATCCACGAACTCGAGGCGCACGGCTGGCTTGTCCGCCCGGTGTTTATCGGCCGCCCCATGGGCCACCTCGAGAAGCAGCTGCTCATCAACCGCGGCTTTGACGGCCGGGCACGCCTCATGCCTTTCTTTAACGAGCAGAATAACGAGAGCCTCCTTATCTCGGTGCAGACCGCAGGCGTCTATAATGGCCACAAGGACAAACGCCTCGAGAAGACGCCCGAGACGGAGGAGAGCCGGCTGGAGGAGCGCACCGACTTCTCCGACGCCTTCGACACGCTGTATATCGGTTGCGAGCGGTTCCCGCAGGATGGCGTCGTCTATCCCGTCACCAGCGACTGGTAGGGATTTGCTCATGATGAAGGGGCGTACCAGATGGATTCTGATACGCCCCTTCTCGTTGTTTGCCGTCGCCCCTTATTCCATTTTGAGCGTCACCCCGAGGGCTATGGCAATTTTGTTGAGGATGTCCAAGCCGACCGAGAATTTTCCAGCCTCGATACGGCTGAGGTTGGCAATCGTTATCCCCGCAGCCGCAGCCAAATCCGTCTGGCTCATGCCGCGCTCCATGCGGATGGCCCGGATGTCCTTGCCCATCCTCTCGCGCATAGCCTGGAGGTCGGGCATACACTTCTTGTTGTGCTCGCGGCATAGCCAATCGGTCATTTCGCGCAGCGCCTTCGCCACGCCCATGGCCTCCTCCATGCTGGCGAAAGTATCTCCGCCAAGTATCGTCACCTCCTGTGAGCCGTTGAAGTTGTGCTCCTTGAACGTGATTTTTATCCCGTGCTCCTTGTCCGTGCACTCCCAGTAGCCGGGCTTCTCGGCGCGCTGTATGCTAAATCTTTCTGCGTTATCCATTGTATTCTCTTGTTTCTCTTGTTATCTTTTCGCGTTTATTATCTTCCATATTTCACCATCCATCCCAATCAAGAAGGCGCTTATATTCTTCTTCTTCCTCGTCTGTAAGAGACAGGCCGTTATCTTTCAAATGTTTTAGCCAAAAGAAGCGCTCGTCCTCATAACACATAGGCGCTGGCTTGGGCTCCTCGTATCTCATGTACTTCTTGTTAATCATGTTGACGACGAACTCCACACGCGCGGCGTGGCCACCCTCTCTGAGGGTTCTGTTTGCAGCAAGGGTGTCTTCACGATCAAAATATCTCATAACGTTTTTGCCATTCTTTAAGGCGACAAACACTTTGTATGTGTCGGTGCTGACTGTTACAAATTTTACGTCCTCGGTTTTCATAATGATATTGTATTAAGGGTTAGGTTATCTGCTGCAAAGGTAATGATTAGTCCGGTCATTGCCAAATAAAATAAGGATAATTTTATCGGATTCGACAAAATTGCGTTTATACCATGCGCATATTCCGCTTTTGCATCGGGGGTAACGGCTCGCGCTCCGTAGGGCAGTGGTGGGGTGCCCTCGCGCTCTACCCGCAGGAAACTGCGGGCGCTATGCCGCAAAAACGCTGGCAATGTAGTCTTATCGCCTCTGAGCGCCCGAAAGGGATAAATCCACTATTTCGGACAGGCTTTCAGACCACATTGCCAGCGTTTTTGCGGCGGGATGTCGCGCGCGCCCAAGACGTTTTTACAAACGCCCCGGGGCCCCCGCGCGCTCCATAGCGGTAGGACACACCCTTGCCTTCACTACGGCTCCGGGGGCAGGCCTGACGTGGCTGCACTGAGGCGGAAGCACGTGCGGGAAACAAGTCCCAGTGTGTACCACACCGGGACACGTTTCTTCTCCGCCCCTTATGTGCTTCCTCGCCACAGTTCCGCCACGGCAGGCCTGCCTCCTCCGCCTCCGTTCCGGCAAGGGAGTGTCAAGTTCCTACGTGCTCGCCATTCCATTCTGAGCACGGTTAGCCCCACTCCGCTGCGCTACGAGGAGAGCGGCAGCAGGGAACGGCTACGCTACGTCTGCGGCGCGGGAGTACGGCTAATAGGATAAGCGGCCGGAGAGCACATCTTGCCGACAAGTCACGCAAGACCTGCTCTGATTCCCGGCCATTTTCGCACATCCTCTTATCCGTGCTCCCGCCACCTCCGCCTACGCTGCGCCGTTCCCTGCCAGTTGTTTACGTGCTCGCCGTTCCACTCTGAGCACGGGTTGCCCCACTCCGCTACGCTTCGGGGAGAGCGGCCACCTGCCCAATTCTTGGTCAGGTATTATCTATTCTATACGTCCTTGGCTACACTTGTTTGGGCGGATAGCGGAGGAAGGCTTTTCGCCTTGGATTGGGTGGTTTGCCTTTTGCTTGTAGCATCCATTTTGTTCCTAAGCGGGCTCCACATCGCTTTCTGCATCACGGCCCTGTTTTCCGGGATTTATGCTACTGCAAAGGTAGGGAGGGGGCATCCCCTGCAAGGGGTTCCACGATTTTTTCAAAAACTTTTCCTCACAGGCTCAAAAAACTTTTCAAGGCCCGGGGACTGAAAAAATGGCGGACATCCTCCCTTGCACGGTCTGCCCTGTCCTCCCTCTTTAAGCAGTATCAAAACCCCGAAACGTACCGCGAAGCGACAAGCGACGCAATGAACTCTTAAAAATTGAAACAAAATGAACGCTACAATGCAAACCACCCAATCCAAGACGGCTTCCGCCGCTATCCTTAATGCCCAAACAAATGCAGCCAAGGCCAAAACCCCTCACACCCACTCAGCTCTTAGCTCTACAATAAACATTGATGAGCGCGTAGCCGCCGCCATTAAGGCTATTACAGACAAATTTCTTCTTCTGGTTGATATTTGGCGCGTGGAAGTAGAGAACGGACAACTTACTATCTTTTTCTACGACATTTACAATAAAAGGGTAATAGAGGCCACAAGTACCGATTGGAAGCACCTATCGTTTTTTGACTGCAAAAAGAGAAACCCCATTAAAGTCAAATGAAAAGCCACTACCTAAAAGAATTTTAACCAGTTAAATCTTACAGCAATGAAAACGAAAAAAGCCCCCAAAACCATTTCAATAAAGGCCGCAATGCAAAGCGTTGAAAAAACCCTTGCCAAGATAGACGCAGGACGCAAAACCGCACAAGCCGCCGAGCCAGACACCGAAGCCCCGCAGGCAGAACCAAAGCCCGAACAAGCAAAACCCCTCACTGAAAAGCAGGCCAACGCACGCGCAAGCCGCCAAGCATTGAGAGCACTTTGCAACACCCTGCAAGCAGCCGCCAAGGCCGCAGGGATGGAAGAAACGCCTAACGAACTTTTACGCAAGTACTACGCACAGGCAGGGCACGCCGTACTAAGGACTTTTCAGGAGTGGAAACAGGCAGGCTATAACATACGCAAAGGAGAAAAAGCCTTACTCCTATGGGGACGCCCAAAACCGAGCCGCCTTGCCAAGGAAGCCGCCAAGCAGGCAGGCAAGCCAGAGGAGAAAGCAGAAAGCGACTTTTATCCCCTTGCCTACCTTTTCAGCAATCAACAAGTAGCGCCCAGACAATAAACAAACCCTAAATAATCATTTTTCAAAGGAAACGGCGGCCTAACCAACCGCCACCCAAAACTTTTTGTGCTATGCAGACCAACAGCACCACAACCAACAGCGCAGCCCAGAACGCTGCAACCGTAGCCAACGCAGTAAACAACGAAGCCGCCAAGCGTTTCGGAGAACAAGCAGCCGCCAAATTGGTGGTTGGAACAATCCCCACACCTCAGGCAGCAACCCAGGCGAAGCCCGAGACAGACGAAAAGCCCAAGCGCACACGCAAGACGGAAGCACCCAAGGAAGAAGCCAAGCCCGAAACCGCAGAGCAGCGCGCCGAACGTATGCAAAAGGAACTGCAAACCACCCTGCAAAAACTCACCAAACTGCAAGACCTCAACAAGAAGCGTACAAAGTTTATTTTCACGATGGATTTGCTTACAGACGCCAAGCAGAAACTCACCGCCGAAGAGGATTTTGAGGCCAAATCCTACA
>CAMGHE010000002.1 GCA_946055775.1 uncultured Bacteroidales bacterium | reverse complement strand
TGTCGCCGTGTTCGGTGAGCATGGGCAGGGCCAGGTTGACGATGGAGTCGAGGGCATCGGTGCGGTCGGTCTCATGGATATTGAAGAGGACACCCTGCACCTTGGCCAGAATGTTACCCGAGCGTTCGAGGGGCTCGATGGTGTTGGCGAAGGTAGGAGCGGCGGTGTCGGCAATGATGGCATCGATCTCCTTGTTCTGCTGGTCGATGCCGGCCTGGATGGCGGGGATATAGTCATCGACGGAGATTTCATTGAAGGGCGGGATGCCGTAGGGCGTGTCCCACTCGCTGAGGAAGGGATTCTGCTTGCTGGTGGTGCAGGAAGCCAGTGCTGCTGTAGCCATAAGGGCAAGAAGGGTTTTCTTCATGTTTGTGTAGTTGTGAGGTAGGGAATTGCTGGGTGAGAATGGTGGGACGGTGCTGGCGACGTTTTCGCGTCGCCACTAAATCAAATATGCCCCACGTTGATGCAACGCAGGGCATACTTGTTATCGGTTCAAGACCTGAATTGGGGGGGCTTACTTATTCTGCGTCTTGAGATAGCTATCAATCTGCTTGGCGAAGGCGTTCTCGGCGTCGATGGCGAGCATGCCGTCGCAGCACTTGCGGGCTTCGTCGAGTTCATCCTTCTGTACATGATAGAAGGCGAGGTAGCGGAGGGCCGTCAACTTGGCGTTGTCGGTATTCTCCTTACCTTCCATCATGCGGAGAGCCTCTTCGTAGAGTTGCTTGGGCTCTTCCTCGGGCTTGCTGCCGTCGGTGATGTGGAGGGCGGCACGCATGAGGACGGCCTGGTAGGCGTCGGGACGCTCGGCAAGGATAGCCAAGAAGAGTTCGTCAGCCTGGCTCACGAGTTCTGCACGGTGCTCAGGCGTAATGTCGGCCTGCTGGCTGGCACCAAGATACTGCTGTCCAAGAAGCAACTTGTCGGAAAGGTCGGCCTTGGGACCCATCTTTTGGAGATAGAGTTTGAAGGTCTGAATACCCTTGTCGTATTCCTTGTTGCGGCGGTAGAGCGAAGCCAACTGCTTGATAGCACCCACCTTGGTGGTGTCGCGGGCTACGGCTTTCTCGCAGTAAACGATAGCGTCAGAGATAGAGTCCTCGTCGGCCAGGAAGTTGGCTGCGTAAATGTAGTCGAGATAGATGTAGATGCTGTCGGCATACTGATTCTCCGTAATGTAGCTCATCGCGGCACGAGCCTTGTCGGCCTTGAGGTTCTCCACCTGTGCGAAGAAGTTCATACGCTTGAAGACGATGGTCTTATTGTCGAGCTTGCTGAAACGCTCGCACAATTCGGGGATATCATAGAAGTCGGCGGTGGCGAAGAGCGACTGTACGTAGTTTTCACCCGGACGGATGTCGGTAGAGTCGTTCTCGGTGACCTTAGAGAAGTAGTTGCCATACTGCTTGACGGCGTCTTTATATTCATCGAGAGCGTAGTAGATGTCGCCGAGGTCGCGACTGGCTACATGGTTGTCGGGCTCGGCGCGCTGGATGCGCTGGAGCATCTCAATGGCCACGTGGGGGTTAACGTTCTTATAAACGAAGGCGTTGCGCTTGAGGGCGGGAACGTAGGTGCTGTCTTGCACGAGGACGGCGTCGAACATCTGACCGGCGCTACCGTAGTCCTTGCGCATCATGCACACCTCGCCGTTGAACATGAGGCCAGGAATATAAGTGGGATCGGCTTCATAGACCTGCTTGGCGCACTGCATGGCACAGGGGTAGATGTTCTTGTCGAGGAAGTACTGGCCCAGGCTGAGGAGGTCTTCCTTGTTCTTCTTGACCTTGATCATCAGTTTGACAAAGGCTTTGTTGGCCTTGTCGGGCGAGGAGATTTGCATGTCAATCACCTGGTCTGCCATGGTCTGCAGTTCAGGGTTGAGGGCGGGCACGTCATAGCCCTTCTGGGCCTGTGCCTGTCCGGCACCGCAAAGAAGGAGCGCTGCCAGAGCGAGTTTGGAAATCCAATTCTTTTTCATATCTATTGTTGGTACTTGTCGGGATGTGAAAGTCTTGCGGCAGAGGGCGTGACCTGCTGCCAGACCAGTACTGGACGCATGGCGTCGGCGCACTCTGCAAAAATACGCATAAAAATCAAGGTGGCAAGGCTTTTGGTTGCTTTTTGGTCAGATTAGGGTCTCCAGCGAATGATTTTAACAGATTGGCGCGAACAAGAAGCCCAGCGATACGCTTACCTAGGGTGGGGATTGGCAATATACACCAAGGGGGGGGGAGTAGGGCGAGGGCGGCCGATGTTAGGATGCGGTGAAGATGAGATAGACGGCGCGAACATGGGGAAAGCCAGCGGTCATGAGGCAAAAGCATCTCACAAAATAAACCTTCCGCCTGGAAGTCGGACGAGGACTATGCAGACGGAAGGTTAGAAGGGTTGGATTTGCGGTGCTCAGCGTACGGTTACGGACCGAAACTGAACCTGCATCTTGGGCAGGAGTTGCGAGTCGTTACAGATGATGCGCTGCCCGGCATCGCCCTTGAGGAAGTAGAAGAAGGTGGTGGTTTTCGACTTGCGGAAGGGGTCGGTGCAGATGAGATAGACGGAACGGACAAGGGGGTAGTCGCCCGTCATGATGCGATACTGGTAGGGCCGCCAGCCGATGGGGTCTTCATCGTATTTTCGCGTGACCTTGAGCACCTTGACGTCGAGGTTATCAAAGGAAGTTAGGGCGCTGTCGCCGCGTTCCTTGAGCCAGTTGGTGCCAACCACGCCAATCACCTCGGGGTCTTGCTTGACAGTCTCGATGACATCGGGGTTACCACCCTGAGCGTAGAGGTTACCCTTGAGTTCACCGCCGGCGAGCAGAGAGTCGCGCATGTAACGGACGGTGCTGGAGCCTGACTGGTCGAAGACGAGCTTGAGTTCGCCGCTGCGTGTGGCACACCGCAGCTGCTCCCAGCGGGTGATGCGGCCGGAGACGATGTCGCGGACCTCATCAACGGAAATAAGCGTGTCGGTATTGGCCTTATTGACAATGAGGGCGAAGGCGTCGTAGGCGACGAGGGCCTGCTTGACGCCAAGGCGGTGGCTCTCGACAATGAGTCGTTCCTGGTCGGTTAGGGGGCGTGTGACGAGGGCACTGCGCACACTATCGTTGAGCAGGAGACATAAGGCAGAATCTTCGCTGACGAAGACGGGACGGGGGACGGCATCGACATGGATGCGGGCGAACGTCTGTAGTTCGTCCTCCATGATATCCTGGAAGGTTTGGTCAACCGCTATATGCACTTCATCGGAAGTCCGCCAGTCGGCAGACTTCCGATGGTTACCACACGAGGTGGCCAATAGGGTGCACACGACGGCTGCGATGAGCCATGGTGTTTTCATAAGGACTTGCTTTGCCTGTGTAGGATTAAATCAGACGGAAACGTACGGGGAGGGTGAACCATACGGGAACGGGGTGACCCTGCTGACGTGCGGGGGTGAAGCGAGGCAGCGAGCTGACCACCTTGACGGCAGCCTGGTCGCACTCCTTCGACAGACCCTTGACTACAACAATCTTACCTACGGTACCATCCTTCTCTACGCGGAAGCGGAGCGTAACGACGCCCTGGAGTTCCTGTTCCTGAGCGATGGAGGGATAGACAAGGTTGTCAGACACGTACTTGAGGAGGGCGCGTTCGCCGCCGGGGAACTGAGCCTGTACTTCCACGATTTCGTTGGCGAGCACTTCCTCTTCCTTAGGCGCTTCGGTACCACCGGCGCGCTGGTTGTCCTTCAGGTCGTCGATGTTGATACCGCCCTCACCGTCACCGGCGTAGTCCTGGGCAGCGATGGAGATGTTACTCTTTGTCACCTGGTCCTGGCTCTTCACCTGCTTGGTCTCGTCAACGAGGTTATCGTCTTCAATCTTGGGCACGTCAAACTGGATAGAGGCTTTCACCTGTACTTTCTGGATTTCAGGCTTCTCGTATTCCACCTCAATCTTTTTCTCTTCCTTCTTCTTGGGCTCCTCTTTCTGGAGCTGCTGAAGTTCGAGCGACGCGCCTTCCTCGACCTTGTTTCCACCTACAGCATCGATACCAGCCTTAAAGAGGACAATGATGCCGATGGCGGCAATGAGGATGAGGAGGCCAATGATGGCGCGAAGGTTTCGGCTACCGGAACGGGCACGCATTTTATAAGCGCCGTAATCCTTGTTGCGTCCTTCGAATACGAGGTCGCACCAGCCGCGTGATGCTAAATCAACTTTAGACATAATGTAGCGATACTTTACTTATAAAATTAATGTGCCAACTGTACGCCCTTGGTGGCAAGGAGTTCCTTGTCAGCCTCAGAGAAGTTGTCAATCACGTACTTACCGATGTTGCAAATCAACATCTCGTCGAGAATCTTCATCATATTGTTAAAGCTGGCGTCATCGTTAATTTTGATGATGACGGTGGGAGTACCCTTGGCGCTCTTGATTTCGGAGAGACGTTCGTTATACTCCTTCTTGCTTTCTTCATTGATGTCGCGTACTTCAAACTCTTTCTTGAGTTTTTCTACTTCCGCTTGTGCTTTGGCATTCTTCTGGAGAAGGAACGCACGGATACCGTCTTTGCCATATTTGGTTTCAACGATGGTCTGTGCGGCATTCTCTGCCTTTCCTTCGAAGTAGAAGATTCGGTCGCCAGGTGCGGCGAGAATCGTCACGGCTTCGGAGGCCTTAGCCTGACTGCGCTGCTCATCCTGCTGGTCTTCCTTGTCGGAGGGCATGGAGAGCTGCATGGCCTGAGGCTTAAGGAGCGAGGTACAGAGCATGAAGAACGTCACAAGCAGCATGATCATGTCCACCATCGGCGTGAAGTCCACGCGGGCGTTCATTTTTTTCTGTTTAGACTTGACTTGTTTTGCCATGATGCTCTTACTTTAGTCCTCTGCACCGGACAGAGAGGTGATCAGATTATATCTGTTCTGGTGCTCTGAGCGCAAGGAGTTGATTACATACTTCACATTCTTGTAAGGCGTAGTCTTATCGGCCTTGATGGCGATACGGATACTGTCCTCACCGAGTGCTTCGACTGCTGCGCGCACCCATACTTTAAGTTCGTCGTTGACGCTGTCGCAAGGAACGCCTGCGTTGGGGTTCTTGGCGAGGTAGCCATTGCGGTCTTCGAGCTTGAGCCAGGCGTTGACCTGGTCGAGGGGCGTACCGAACATGGGCACCTGTGCAAACTCGTTGATGTCGGAAATCACCTCAGCGCCCTGCTTCTCATTCAGTGCGTTGGCCACACGGCGCATCGCTGCGGGAGAATCGAGGTTGAGGAACACCTTACCGTTCTTCTCGATGAAGATGGTGAGGAGTTTGGTGGTGGGGATTTTCACTTCAGACACCGAACCGGGAGCATTGACCTTTACGGGTTCTTCCTTGACAAACGTCGCAGTAAGCATAAAGAAGGTAAGCAGCAGGACCATGACATCGCTCATAGGCGTCATGTCTATGAACGTGTCTTGCTTTGTTATTTTAAATCGTCCCATTGTTTATGTTACCTTAATTATGATTAGTGGGTAGCGGAGAAGGTCTGTACGATGGAGAAGCCTACTTCATCAAGACTGAAGGTGAGGCGGTCGATTTTGTTGGTGTAGTAGTTGTAAGCGATAACGGCGAGGGCACCGGTAGCGATACCAGAGGCGGTGTTTACAAGAGCCTCAGAGATACCCGTTGCCAGAGCGGTAGAGTCGGTACCACCGTCACCAGCGGACATAGCGGAGAACGACTTGATCATACCGAGCACCGTACCGAACAGACCGGTCAGCGTACCCAGAGTAACGATAGAACCGATGATGGGGAGGTTTTCCTGCATCATAGGCATTTCGAGGGCGGTAGCCTCTTCGAGCTCCTTCTGGATGGCGAGAATCTTCTGCTCCTTGGTGAGGATGGTATTCTGCTCCATCTCGGCATACTTGCGAAGGGTGGCACGAACGACGTTGGCTACAGAACCGCGCTGTACGTCGCAGATCTTGTTGGCCTTGTCCAGGTCGTTGGCTTCGAGAGCCTTCTTGATGTCAGCCACGAACTTCACGAGGCTGGTACGGCCGTAGGCGTTGCGGATAGCGAAGAAGCGCTCGATGGCGAATGCGATAACGGTGAAGCAGAGAGTCCAGATGATGGGCACCACGAAACCACCCATGTAAACCGTACCTACAAGACCGGCGGGCTCCATGGCTTCGGCGTCAGACATGCAGGCGAAGGGAGCACCGATGTCGCCCTTGAAGTTGCCGGCAGCACCGAACACGAACAGGTAAATACATACGGCGATTACAGCGCAGGCCACGATAACGGCCCAACCGGCCTTAATTCCCTGAAAGCCCTGGGATTCCTTTTTTACTTTGGGCGCACTCTTAGGTGCGGTAGCATTTGTAGTTGCCATTGTTTTGAAGTTTTAGTTTGTAGATTGTTTGTTATGGAATGTTTGTTTACTGTTTCCTTCTGTGCAGGCTTTCTCTACATCTTGCTTTCCATGAAGCAGAGGCGTTGGGGGCCTTTCGGGGATTTGCGGGCAAAGATACCCATTTATTTTTTCTCTGCAAGCAATTATCGGGACGTATTTAGGGCTTTTTTCGCAAAAGGGTGCATTTGGCCCAAGGTCTTATTTTGCCAAGCGCAGTTTCTAAAGGCAAATATAGAGACCTTTGTCTGATTGGCAAAACCTTTCTTGCAAAATTTGCATGAAATGTGGCCTGCGCAACACGGCGCGGGAAAATTGGCGCAGCCATTTTTGGGCGTTTGGCGGGAATTATCTAAATTTGCCGCGCCTCTGTGCACCTTTGCCGCGTCTCTGTGCAATGCCAGACGCACGTTGCACACGGGGCGAACTGCCACGAGAAACACATCAGCGAAGGCCGCCGAAAGAAGTCCGCCAAGCATAAGCCAAGCATAGACCAAGCATAAGCCAGGCTTAGCATAAGCCAAGCGTAAGCCAAGCATAAGCCAAGCATAATCGAAGGCTGCCGCTGAAGATGCCCGCCAAGAGAAACACACATATATATAATATAGGCAAACTATGAGTCTGAAAATTGTTGTGCTTGCCAAGCAAGTGCCCGACACCCGTAATGTGGGCAAGGACGCGATGACGCCTGAAGGAACGGTCAACCGCGCTGCCCTCCCCGCCATTTTCAATCCAGAGGACCTCAACGCCCTGGAGCAAGCCCTTCGTCTGAAGGACGAGCACCCGGGCTCGAGCGTTTCCATCCTGACGATGGGCCCTCCCCGTGCCACCGATGTCATCCGCGAAGGTCTGTTCCGCGGCGCTGACAACGGCTATCTGCTGACCGACCGCGCCTTTGCCGGCGCCGACACGCTGGCCACGAGTTATGCCCTGTCGATGGCCATCCGCAAGATGGGTATGCCCGACATCATCATCGGCGGCCGTCAGGCCATCGACGGTGACACGGCGCAGGTGGGCCCGCAGGTGGCGCAGAAGCTCGACCTGAACCAGGTGACCTACGTCACGGCCATCGAGAGCGTGAAGGACGGCAAGATCACCCTGGTGCGCAGCATCGACGGCGGCATTGAGCGTGTGGAAGCGCCGCTGCCCATCCTGCTCACGGTCAACGGCAATGCTGCCCCCTGCCGCCCGCGCAACGCCAAGTTGGTGATGAAGTACAAGCGCGCCACGGCGCCCATGGAGCGTCCGGCCGACGGTCAGATGCCCTATGCCGAGGAATATGAAAAGAAGCCCTACCTGACGGTGACGCAGTGGAGCGTGGCCGACGTCGATGGCGACCTGGCTCAGTGTGGTCTGGCGGGCTCGCCGACGAAGGTAAAGGCTGTGCAGAACATCGTGTTTAAGGCCAAGGAAAGCAAGCGCCTCACGGGCAGCGAAGCTGATATTGAAGGACTGGTGAAGGAACTCCTCGAGAGCCACACCATTGGCTAACCTCTGTAACTTCTCTCATCACTATGAACAACGTATTCGTATATTGCGAGATAGACGGCGTCGCCGTCGAAGAAGTGTCGTTCGAACTTCTCACCAAAGGCCGCAAACTGGCCAACCAACTGGGCGTACAGCTCGAAGCCATCGCCGCCGGCAGCGGCATCACGGGCAAGGTGGAAAAGGACATCCTGTCTTATGGTGTGGACAAGCTCCACGTCTTTGACGCCCCGGGCCTCTACCCCTACACCTCGAAGCCCCACACCAGCATCCTGGTCAACCTCTTCAAGGAGGAGCAGCCGCAGATTTGCCTCATGGGCGCCACCGTCATCGGCCGCGACCTCGGCCCGCGCGTCAGTTCGTCGCTGACCAGCGGTCTGACGGCCGACTGCACGGCGCTTGAGATTGGCGACTATGACGACAAGAAGCAGGGCAAGCACTACGACAACCTGCTCTACCAGATTCGCCCGGCTTTCGGCGGCAACATCGTCGCCACCATCGTCAACCCCGACAACCGCCCGCAGATGGCCACGGTGCGCTCGGGCGTGATGAAGGCCGAGAAGGTGGCTGAGTACTACAACGGCGAGATTGTCTATGAGGACGTGGCCAAGTATGTGCCCGACACGGACTATGTGGTGCGCGTCATCGAGCGCCATGTCGAGAAGGCCAAGAACAACCTCAAGGGTGCGCCCATCGTCATCGCCGGCGGCTACGGCGTGGGCTCTAAGGAGAACTTCGACCTGCTCTACCAGTTGGCCGACGAACTGCACGGCGAGGTGGGCGCCAGCCGCGCCGCCGTCGATGCCGGCTTCTGCGAGCACGACCGTCAGATTGGCCAGACGGGTGTCACCGTGCGGCCCAAGGTCTATATTGCCTGCGGCATATCGGGCGCCATCCAGCACGTGGCCGGCATGAAGGAGAGCGGCATCGTCATCTCCATCAACACCGACCCCGAAGCGCCCATCAACCAGATTGCCGACTACGTCATCACGGGCAGCGTGGAGGACGTCGTGCCCAAGATGATCAAATCGTATAAAGAGAACAGCAAATAATGGCTCCGCGCACGCCGGCGTCTCGTCGGCGTACTCCCCTGCCACACCAAACACTACACCCAAATGGCCAACAACTATACAGACCACCCCGAGCTGAGGTTTGAAATGAACCACCCGCTCATGAAACGCATCGTCGAACTCAAGGAGCGTGGCTTCGCCGAGAAGGACGCTTACGACTATGCCCCCATCGACTTCGACGACGCCATGGACAACTACGACCGCGTGCTCGACATCGTCGGCGAGATTGCCGGCACCACCATCGCCGACAACGCCGAGGGCGTTGACCTGGAAGGGCCGCACCACGTCGGCGACCGCGTCAACTATGCCAGCGGCACCGACCGCAACCTTGACGCCATGGTCAAGGCGGGCATGAACGGCATGACCATGCCGCGCCGCTACAAGGGCCTCAACTTCCCCATCACGCCTTACACCATGTGTGCCGAACTGGTGGCTGCCAGCGATGCCGGCTTCGGCAATATCTGGTCGCTGCAAGACTGCATCGAGACGCTCTACGAGTTTGGCGATGCCGACCAGCACGCCCGCTTCATCCCCCGCGTGTGCGAGGGCGAGACCATGTCGATGGACCTCACCGAGCCCGATGCCGGATCCGACCTGCAGAGCGTCATGCTCAAGGCCACCTTCGACGAGGAGAACAACTGCTGGCGTCTGAACGGCGTCAAGCGCTTCATCACCAACGGCGACGCCCACCTGCACCTGGTGCTGGCACGCTCGGAAGAGGGCACGACGGACGGCCGCGGCCTCTCGATGTTCATCTACGACAAGCGCGACGGCGGTGTGAACGTGCGCCGCATTGAAAACAAACTCGGTATCCATGGTTCGCCGACCTGCGAACTGGTCTATAAGAATGCCAAGGCCGAACTCGTGGGCGACCGCAAGATGGGCCTCATCAAGTACGTCATGGCCCTGATGAACGGTGCCCGTCTGGGCATCGCCGCACAGAGCGTGGGCATCTCGCAGGCCGCCTACAACGAAGGTCTGGCCTACGCCCGCGACCGCGAACAGTTTGGCAAAGCCATCATCAACTTCCCCGCCGTGGCCGACATGCTGGCCACCATCAAGGCCAAGCTCGATGCCGGTCGCGCCCTGCTCTACCAGTGCGCACGCTACGTCGATATCTACAAGGCATTAGACGACATCAGCCGCGAGCGCAAACTCACGCCGGAGGAGCGCAAGGAGCAGAAACTCTATGCCAAACTGGCCGACTCGCTCACGCCGCTCGCCAAGGGCATGAACTCTGAGTACTGCAACCAGAACACCTACGACGCCCTGCAGATTCACGGCGGTTCGGGCTTCATGATGGACTACCCCATCCAGCGCTATGCCCGCGACGCCCGCATCACCAGCATCTACGAGGGTACGACGCAGCTGCAGGTCGTAGCCGCCATCCGCTACGTCACCAACGGCTCCTACCTGGCCCAGATGCGCGAGTTTGAGCAGGCCGAGTGCAGCGAGGCGATGAAGGCCATCCAGGCCCGCGCCAAGGTCATGGCCGACAAGTTTGAAGAGGCCGTGGCCCGCGTCAAGGAGGCTGCCGACCAGGAGTATCACGACCTCTGCGCACGCCACCTCGTCGAGATGGCTGCCGACGTCATCATGCTCCACCTGCTCATCTACAACGCCTCGGCCGACGCCGCCCTCTTCGAGCGCAGCGCCCGCGTCTATGCCAACTTCGTCGAGGCGGAGATTGCCAAGCACCACACCTTCGTGATGAACCTCACCACCGAGAGTCTCGCCGACTACCGTCAGGCATAAGCCGTCGCACCACCCGCAGCGCCGTGCATGTCCCCACATGCACGGCGCTGCGCTTTGTGGGCGCGTCAGTGTGGGGTTTGGTTTCACGGACGTCCGCCGTCCGGCCTCGCGCCTCAACCCCATTGCGCGCCATAGCGTCATATATGGGCGCCAACTGCACACTTTCATGGCACCAAACATTGGCCGCTGCGATAAAAAACGTACCTTTGCGCGTATGACACAGCAAGCAGACACACGCAGGGTGGCGCGCAACACGCTCATCCTTTATTTCCGCATGCTCTTCCAAATGGCCGTATTCCTCTACACCTCGCGCGTGTTGATGCACGTGCTGGGTGTGGAAAACTATGGCCTGTACGACGTGGTGGGCGGCATCGTGGTGGTGCTGATGTTTCTCAACAACTCGATGACCACCTGCACGCAGCGCTTCATCACCGTGGCGCTGGGGCGCGGCGATGCCGACTATCTGAACCGCGTCTATTCGGCGGCCACCGTCATCCATGCCCTGCTGGGCATCGGCGTGGTCGTGGTGGGCGGTGCCCTGGGGACGTGGTACATCCACACCTTTCTGGTGTGCCCGCCCGAGAAGGTCATGCAGGTCTATATGGTGTTCGGCTGCTCGCTGCTCTCGGGCATGCTGCTCATCATGAGTATGCCCTGCAATGCCACCATCATTGCCCACGAAAACATGGGCGCCTATGCCGCCATCACCATCGTCGATGTGTTGCTCAAACTGGGCGTCACGCTGAGCCTCTACCTCTTCCCCGCCGACCACATCCTGGCCGTCTATGCCCTGCTGATGCTGGCCGAGGCGGCCGTCGTGCGCGCCATCTACTGGCTCTACTGCCGCCTGCGCTACCGTACCCTACGCTTCCGCCTCATGCGCGACGGCGCCCTCTACCGCGAGATGCTGGCCTTCACGGGGTGGAGCACCTTCGGCAATCTGTCGCTCGTGGCCAACACGCAGGGCATCAACCTGATGCTCAACTTTTTCTTCGGTCCGTTGGTCAACGCAGCCCGCGGCGTGGCGTTTCAGATACAGACGGCGGTGACAGCGTTCATAGCCAGTTTTCAGACCGCCATCAACCCGCAGATTACCAAGACCTACGCTCAGGGCGAGGTGGGCCAGATGAACCGTCTGGTGCTGACGTCGTCACGGCTGTCGTTCATGCTGATGCTGCTCATGGCCGTGCCCCTTGCCCTCGACACCGACTTCGTGCTGCAGCTGTGGCTGCCCGTCGTGCCGGCCCATGCCGCCACCTTCGTGCGCCTGCTGCTGTGCGTGTCGCTCATCGACTGCGTGGCCAACCCCATGATGATCGGCGCCGCCGCCACGGGGCGCGTGCGCCGCTATTACGTCAGCATCGGGCTGACGCTGCTCCTGACGCTGCCCGTGGGCTACTTCACGCTGCA
Organism: uncultured Bacteroidales bacterium; assembly: GCA_946055775.1. GTDB lineage: Bacteria > Bacteroidota > Bacteroidia > Bacteroidales > Bacteroidaceae > Alloprevotella. The sequence continues at coordinate 29,944 of CAMGHE010000002.1, read as the reverse complement.
CGCCACGCGTGAGCCCGCACTCATCTTCGTCGTCCTGCTGGCCACGACGCTGGCGGCACAGGTCATCCGTATCTGGCTGTGCCGCGGGCTGTTCGGCTTCTCCGCCCGGCTGTTTGTACGCCGCGTGCTCTCACGCATCATCATCGTGGGCACCCTGAGCGTCGGTCTGCCGGCCGCCGTGCTCCACTATGTCACGCCCGAGGGGCTCTGGGCACACCTGCTGTTCTGCGCCCTCACCGTGGGCTGGACAGGGCTGATAGCCTTCGTCTTCGGTCTGCAGAGCAGCGAGCGGCAGTTTGTCCTCCGGCGGCTGCATCTGATGCGGTGATCACATCGGGCAGACGCCTCCTCCGCATGCTCCACCCCACTCCGACATAATCCCCTCCTATGATATGAAACGCATCATCCGCTTCCTCTTCCTCTGTCTGACCTGGCCCTTCGCCCACCTGGGCTGGCCCTGGCTCTGCGCCAAACTGTCCATCCTATGGCGCAACATCTACGCCGCCTACATCAAGCAGTGCTTCGGCCGCTGCGGCAGCGTGGCGCTGAGCAGCACGCGCCTGCACCTCTCCGGCATGAAGCACATGACGCTGGGTCACCACGTCGAGATGGGCTTCGACGTGCGTTTGCAGTGCCTGGACCGCTGGGACAATGCGGGCCAGCGTTTCACGCCCCGCCTCATCATCCACGACCGTGTGGTGCTGGCGCCGCTGAGCCGCGTGGGCTGCATCAACCACGTGGAGATTGGCGAATATACCACGATGGGCGCCCGCTGCTACATCACCGACCATACCCACGGCGGCACGACACGCGCCGAGCTGGAGATGCCGCCACGCCACCGCCCGCTCGTCAGTCGCGGACCGGTGAAGATAGGGCGCTGCGTCCATCTGGGCGAAGGCGTATGCGTCATGCCCGGCGTCACCATCGGCGACTACAGCGTCATCGGCGCCGGCTCCGTCGTCACGCGCGACATCCCGCCCTACAGCATCGCCGTAGGCTCGCCCGCCAAAGTCATCAAGACCATCGAACAATAAGGAAACCACTGCCGCCACAGACACATCGCGCGCCATGGCGGCTCACCCATACCCCCACACACCATGTCACAGAAAGCCTCGCGCAATACGCTCCAAGCCTCGTTCGGCGGAAAGATACGCTTAGACGTCATCGTCGCCACCCTCTATCGCAACCGCAAGAAGTACATCCTGCCAATCTCCCTGACCATCGTCCTGACGTCGGCCATCATGCTCTGCATCCCCCGTTACTATCAGGTGCAAGTCAAACTGGCCCCCGAATACACCAACGGTGGCGGAAGCCTCGGCGGTCTGAGCAGCATGGCCTCGATGGTGGGCATCAACCTCAACAGCATGAACTCGTCCGATGCCATCACGCCCATGTTCTACCCCGACGTCATCAACTCCACCGACTTCCTCGTGCCGCTCATGGACGTGCAGGTACAGACGGCCGACGGCAGTTTCCGCGGCCGCTACGTCGATTACCTCACCCAGCACCAGAAGGCACCCTTTTGGACCTGGGCCATGATCAAGGTCAAGGCGATGCTCAAGAAGCCGGGCACGCTCAACACCGACAAGGACTACCGCCCCGACCCCTTCCGCCTGACCGAGATGGAAGACAAGGTGGTGCGCGGCATAGGCGGCAGCATACGCTGTGCCGTAGATAAGAAGACCGACGTCATCACCCTGACCACCACGGCACAAGACCCCCTCGTGGCCGCCTGCATGGCCGACACCGTGATGGCCCGCCTGCAAGACTTCATCACCGAATACCGCACGAAGAAGGCCCGCATCGACCTGGACCACGTCACCACCCTGTGTCAGGAGGCGCACGACAAGTACCTGAAGGCCTGCGCCGCCTATGCCGACTTCGTGGACGCCCACCAGGACGTTGTGCTCCAGACCTACAAGAACCGTCAGGACCAGCTTGAGAACGAGATGCAGATGGCCTTCACGGCCTACAATTCGCTGGCCCAGCAGCGCATCATGGCCGAGTCGAAGGTGTTGGAACGCACGCCAGCCTTCACGGTACTGCAGAACGCCAGCGTGCCGGTGAAGCACGCCGGGCCAAAGCGCATGTTCAACGTAGCGGCACTCACCTTCCTGGTGTTCGTCATCAGGAGCATCCTCATTCTGTTACGCACTCGCGAGGACGAGGAGCAGGAGGACGCCCCTAAGACTGACGGTCACGATGCCGACAAGGACCCTGACAACACCGTGACCGTAACAGTGACCAACTGACCCGCCCACCTTTCCATCTCTCCCCAACGCCAACAGCCACCCCCCACCGTCTAAGTCCTCCCTGCCCAAGTCCCCATGTTCGTTGCCCTACTCTTCCTGCTCATGGTCACGGCGGTCGCCTTCTCTTTTCTCAGAGACGAGCGGCCCGTCACGCGCATCCTGGTGTATGCCGGCATAGCTGCCAGTATCACGCTGATGGCCGGCCTGCGTCCCCTGGGCATCGACAAAGACTCGCTGCAGTATTACAGTTACTACCTGGGCAACTTCGACGACATGGTCGAGCCCACCTTCATCTTCATCAGCGAGAGCGTGCGCGCCACGCTGGGCGACGTGCAGGGCATCTTCATCGTCTATGCCCTGCTGGCCATTCCCCTCAAGTGCTTCATCTTCACCCACCTGAACAAGGACTACTTCCTGCTCATCGCGGTCTATATGAGCCACTTCCTCATCCTGCACGACATGACACAGATCCGTGTGGGTGCGGCAGTGGCCTTCATCATTCTGGGCTTCTACTTCATGGTGCAGCGCCAGCGGTGGGTCACGGCGGCGCTCTTCGGCGTAGCCATCTTCTTCCACATCACGGCCATCATGGCCTTCCTGATGCTCCTCTTCCGCAACAACGACCTGAAGAATTGGCACCGCGTGGTGCTGGCCTTCGCCCCGTGCATGGCCTTCGCATCGGTACTGTACAACATCGACTTTATCACCCTCGTCCCCCTCGACTTTGTCCAGGACAAACTCATGCTCTACGAGGATATCAAGGACAAGGGCCTGGCCGAGGTGGAGCAGATCAACATCTTCAACGCCGCCATCATGCTCAAGATGATGGTCTATTACGTCCTGCTCTGGAAGTATGACGAGGTCAAGGCCCACTGCCCCTACATCACGCTGCTGCTCAAGATATTCGCTCTGTCGTATATCTGCTTGGGCGTGTTCAACTTCATCGCCGTCTATGCCGCCCGCATCAGCGAGCTCTTCGGCTTCGTGGAGATTCTGATGGTACCGCTGCTCATCCATATCATCCGCCCCGTCTGGGCCGCCCGCCTCCTCATCCTCATCTACGTCTGTGGCATCTTCCTCATCGACGTGCTCTACACGCAATTGCTGCAGATATAACACGGTTAACTCCAGAAGTACTATGGCTGCCAACTATCAAGACTTTCAGGCACACTTTCAAATCCTCGCCAAGAAGCGTCCGGAATTGATTGTCAACACGCTTTCCAACATCTTCACCATGCGTCTCGTCGGCAACAAGACACATGGAGACATGGCGGAAATTGGCCTCACTGAGTTCATACACCAGTTTATGTACAATTACGACTGCCTGCACGTGGGTAAGGAAAGGTTTCGCGCCAAGACACACGAGGAGGACATCGTCATCAAGGACGAACTCTCTAACTCGTCCTTCCCCGTCAGTATCAAAGCTTACGGCGATGGACCGCTCCAACTCTCTACGGACAAGGAGGCCAAAATGTTTCCTGAACTGGAGCAACGCGGAAAAGATATCTCTGATTTAGAGGGCATCGCAAAAATCTTCTCTTCCGACGCCTTCAAAGGCTTATCACAAATCAACGTATTACCTCTGATTTACAAAGAGAAGAAACTCGAGTGCAACATCATGGTGTTTGACTTCGAGAAGATGGTGCGCGATACGAGGCGCATTCTTTACGTCCCCAAGGATTACCATTACAATACCGAGACCCAGACCTTATCTGAAAGTTATACGCGGAAGCACCCTATCTACCTCTTCCTCGACGAGCATGGACGCTATATCTGCGAGGTGAGATATGGAGGTCCGGAGGCCAACGCGCTTCAACGTGGCCTGTGGACACATACCCAATACGCTTATAGTTACTTCAAGAGTCTGACCAACGGTTGGATTTCATACGAGCACAACGACGCGCTGGTGAAGTTGTTCCGACTGGCTCTCAATGCCACAGCCCAAGGACACCACGCCGCGAACACCATACTTCAGGAAGACATCGACCGCTTCTTTTCCACATCACACTGACATGCAGAGAGGACTCTTTGGCGACATAGAAACCCCGCAGACTGAGGGGATAAAGTACATTGGATCGAAGCTCAAGCTGCTACCCCACATCGTCAGCACCATACAGGACCTCAACGTCAGCAGCGTCCTCGACGGCTTCGCCGGCACCACGAGGGTGGCACAGGCTTTCGCGCAGATGGGCTACCAAACCACCAGCAACGACATCGCCGAGTGGTCTGAGGTGTTTGGCAACTGCTATCTGGTGGCCGACAAGCCCGACGCCTATTACCGCGAAATCATCGACGAACTGAACAGTCTGGAAGGGTACGACGGCTGGTTCACCGAGCACTATGGCGGTCAGGACGAGAAGGGCAAAAGGCCGTTCCAAGCGCACAACACCCGGAAACTCGACGCCATCCGCGACCGCATCGACGACCTGCACCTCGACTACATCGACAAGTGCGTCATCCTGACCAGTCTGATACGCGCCATGGACGCTGTCGACAACACGCTGGGGCACTTCGTGGCCTACCTGTCGGGCTGGTCCGCACGGTCGTACCACACCATGAAGATGGAGTTGCCCAAGCGTTTCCGCCGCACGTCAGAAAACAAGACCATGAAGGGCGACATCTTCGACGCGATAAAGACCTATCACGACCTGGTGTACCTTGACCCGCCCTACGGCTCAAACAACGAGAAGATGCCGCCGAGCCGCGTGCGCTACGCCTCCTACTACCACCTCTGGAAGACCATTATCCTCAACGACCGCCCCACCCTCTTTGGCAAGGCCAACCGCAGGGACGACACCCACGACGTCGTTTCGGCCTCCGTCTTCGAGGAGTTCAGGAGGGACGACAGCGGCAGGTTCATCGCCATGCAGGCTATCGACCGCATGATTTCCGAGACCAACGCCCGGTACATCCTCCTCTCCTACAGTTCGGGAGGCAGGGCCACCAGACAGGAACTCTACGACATCATCCACACCCACGGCCGTCTGGTCTCTGCCAAAGAGATTGACTATAAGAAGAACGTCATGTCCGGCTTCTGCTGGACCAACGAATGGATAAACGATAACGGTAAGAACAAGGAGTACCTGTTCCTGATGGAGAAATAACCCTCGCCATGACACACCCCACATCCTCTTCGCAGCACGGCGACACGACGGCCGGCGCCCGGCTGGCGGTCATCATCGTGGCCTACGACAGCAACGCCGTCATCCTGCCCTGCTTAGACAGCATCAGCCGCCACAACCCGATGGGCACGGCGCTGGAGGTCGTCGTCGTGGACAACAAGCCCGACACGGGCCTCGAGGCAGCCATGGCCGAGAGGCACTACACCTTCTGCCCGCGCTATGTGGCCAACGCCCGCAACAATGGCTTCGGCGGCGGCAACAACGTCGGCGTGGCCCATACCGTCGCGCCGCAGATCCTCTTCCTCAACCCCGACACCATCGTCACCGAGGACGTGTTCTCTACCACGGTGCGTATGCTGGAGGACGACGACCGCCTCGTGCTGGGCTATTCGCTGACCGACCCCGAGGGGCGGCGCAACGACACCTACTCCTACTTCCCCGAATACGTCTATATCTTCCCCCTGCTCCACCTGCTGGAGCGTCTCTCGTTCCTGGGCTCGGTGAACCGTCTGCGCCCCGTCAACCGCATCGCCTGGCCCTGGGGCGCCGCCTTCGCCCTGTCGCGCCGTCGTTTTGAGGCGGCCGGGGGCTTCGACGAGAACATCTTCCTCTGCAACGAGGAGCCCGACCTTATGCGCCGCCTGCCGGAGCGGCGCCTGCGCATCCTGCCGCTGCGCATCATCCACCTCGAGGGCCACGGCCGCCAGGTGCCCGCCAGCCGCTATCTGGCCTTCCTCCAATCAACGGACTACTACCTGCGCAAGCACCGCATCGCCTCGCGCGGCCTCTACTGGCGGTGGGTCGGCATGAAACTGCGCCTGAAGAAGTGCCTGCGCCGCCCCATCGACCCGACCTACGAAGAAGCCTTCACCCGCTTCCGCCGGGAAGTGCTGAACCACAAGCCAACCACGCCACAAGCATGAAACAGCCTCTCATCTCTGTCATCACGATTTGCTATAACAGCGAAGCCTGCATCGAGGGCACCATCCGGAGCGTCCTCGCGCAAGACTACCCGCACATCGACTATGTCATCATCGACGGTGGCAGCAAGGACCGCACCCTCGACATCGTCGCGCGCTACCGCGACCGTCTGGGCTATTTCGTCTCCGAGCCCGACGAGGGCATCAGCGACGCCTTCAACAAGGGCATCGCCGCCGCCAAGGGCGACCTCATCGTCATGATCAACAGCGACGACATCCTGCTGCCGGGCGCCCTGACCAGCGTGGCCCGGGCCTACGACGGCTGCACCGACGTCTATCGCGGCAACGTCATCGTGGCCAATGCCGACACCGACTACCGCGGTCGCGAGGTGCCCTCCATGCGTTTCCCCTTGGCGCCCCTCACCATACGCTGCGCCCATCAGGGCACGTTCATCACTCCAGAGGCCTACCAGCGCTACGGACTGTACGACAAGAAGTTTCGCTACATGATGGACTACGACTTGCTGACGCGCTTCTACCAGCGCGGCGCCACGTTCAAGTATGTCGATACCGACATCGCCGAGTTTCGCCTGGGCGGTGTGTCGGGTGCCTGGTCCTACCGCAAGCGCTACGACATCATGCACGTCGTGACCAACAACGGCGGCAGCCGGCTGCGCGCCGTATGGTACTATATATATATGGTGTCCTTCGACCTGACCAAGCGCCTCGTCATCGCCCTCTTCGGCATCAATACCCTCAAGCGCCTCCACTACGGCCGGCTGAAGGGCAAACAGTCTGCCGCCACCCCCTCCGAAAAAGCATAGTCTCCTCTTCGTGACCCCGGGCAAGGCTTGCCGCCTGCCCATCGCTGCTTAACTGAGCCACTGCCCTGTCCGGCACACCCCGTGCGGATAGGGCAGTGGCTCTTTCGCGATCCTACCCCTCCCCCGCTCCTGAACCCTCATCCCGCCCCATCATGCACACGCCACGCAGCGCATCGCCCCCGCTCTTCCCGTCAGTCGCGAAGAGGGCAACCGCCGCACACTGGCGTGGCTGGCCGCACAGACATAACCTTGGAATGGCCACGTGACCCGGCAAAGCGATTACCACCGGGCTTGGCAATCGCATTGCCAAGGGCTGGCAATCGCATTGCCCGCGGCCGGCAATTGAATTGCCAGCGGCTGGCAATTGAAGTACCAGCGGCTGGCACTCGATGTACCAGCGGCCGGCACTCGATGTACCCGCGGCTGGCACTCGATGTACCAAGGGCCGACACTCGATGTACCAGCGCATGGAGAATTTTCCGGCACACCGAGAACAAAATTCCCAGCCGCTGGGAATCGTGTTCCCAGCCCTTGGGAATCATGTTCCCAGCCCTTGGGAATCGAATTCCCAGCCCTTGGGAATCGTGTTCCCAAGCGGCTTGGGAATTTCTATGGATGGCCGAGCATTGGCCGAAACGACGCGGCGGCGGGGCGGCGCGCGGCGGGGCAAGCGGGGCGGCGCGAGGCAGGGCAAACGGGCGGCGCGGCGCGGCGATGAAGGGCGGATTAGAGGCCCAACTTTCAGCCATCTGTCATTTTTCTTGGCAAATAATAGGTCATTTGTCAAAGAATCGCTATCTTTGCGGCCAACAAACCCCACAACAGACCACCATGAACATTCTCCGCACCCTCCGACTGCGCAGCCTTATTCTATGTCCACAACAACATGGAAGTGAGCCCTGCACCCGTGCCTGACGGGGCGGCGGATGACAAGCATAGCATAGCAAGCCTTTCTCACTTCAACGTGCGAAAGGCTTGTTGCTTTACCAACCCCTCTCTCTAAACAAAAAACACAACCATAACTATGAGCGACAGACTCTACATCTTCGACACCACGCTGCGCGACGGCGAACAGGTGCCCGGCTGCCAACTCAACACCATTGAGAAGATTCAGGTGGCCAAGCAACTGGAGGCCCTCGGCGTGGACGTCATCGAGGCGGGCTTCCCCATCTCCAGCCCGGGCGACTTCAACTCCGTCATCGAGATTTCCAAGGCCGTGACCTGGCCCACCATCTGCGCCCTGACGCGCGCCGTGGAAAAGGACATCGACTGCGCCGCCGAGGCCCTGCAGTATGCCAAGCACAAGCGCATCCACACGGGCATCGGCACGAGCGACAGCCACATACGCTATAAGTTCAACTCCACCCGCGAGGAGATCATCGAGCGCGCCGTGGCCGCCGTGAAGTATGCCAAGCGCTATGTGGAAGACGTCGAGTTTTATGCCGAGGACGCCGGCCGCACCGACAACGAATACCTGGCCCGCGTGGTCGAGGCGGTCATCAAGGCCGGCGCCACCGTGGTCAACATCCCCGACACCACGGGCTACTGCCTGCCGCGCGTCTATGGCGAGAAAATCAAGTACCTGATGGAGCACGTCGATGGCGTGCACAACGCCATCCTCTCCACCCACTGCCACAACGACCTGGGCATGGCCACGGCCTGCACCCTCGAGGGCGTGCTCAACGGCGCCCGTCAGGTGGAGGTGACCATCAACGGCATCGGTGAGCGCGCGGGCAACACCAGCGAGGAGGAGATAGCGATGATCCTGAAGTGCCACCACGACCTGGACATCCAGACGAACATCAACACGACGAAGATTGCCGCCACCAGCCGCATGATCAGTTCGCTGATGAACATGCCCGTCCAGCCCAACAAAGCCATCGTGGGCCGCAACGCCTTTGCCCACTCGTCGGGCATCCACCAGGACGGCGTGCTCAAGAACGTGGAGACCTACGAGATTATCAACCCCAAGGACGTGGGCATCGACGACAACGCCATCATCTTGACGGCCCGCTCGGGACGCGCCGCGCTCAAGCACCGTCTGGAGGTGCTGGGCATCACCGTATCGGACAAGAAGTTGGACAAGATTTACGAGGCTTTCCTGCGCCTGGCCGACAAGAAGAAGGAGATTACCGACGACGACGTGCTGGTGCTGGCCGGCGCCGAGCGCAGCGAGCAGCACAGCATCAAACTCGACTATCTGCAGGTGACCAGCGGCCACGGCGTGCGCCCCGTAGCGGCCATCCATCTGGACATCGCCGGCGAGAAGTTTCATGCCGCCGCCGAGGGCAACGGTCCCGTCGATGCCGCCATCAACGCCCTCAAGGAGATCATCAAGCGCAAGATGGTGCTCCGCGAGTTCACCATCCAGGCCATCAACAAGGGCAGCGACGACGTGGGCAAGGTGCACATGCAGGTAGAGTATGACGGACATATCTACTACGGCTTCGGCGCCAACACCGACATCGTCACCGCCAGCGTGGAGGCTTACATCGACTGCATCAACAAATTCCGCAAGGCGCCGACCGCCGACGACGAACTCTAACTACGCCTCTGCCCCATGAACGACTTTCCCCGCTGGCTGCTGGTGCTGGCCTTTCTGAGCGTAGCGCCCGTCTTCGTCAGTCCGCTCTACCTCTTCGGCGGCATGCACCTCTTCGGCTACACCGATTGGACGGCCGTCAACTTCCTGCTCTACATGGCGCAGAACCTGCTGTGGGCGCTGCCCGTCTATCTGTTCTTCCCCGGCCTGGACCGCTACCGCCGCGGCTTCTACAAGAGCGGCACGGCCATCATCCTGCTGGGTGACGTCCTGGCGGTGCTCAGTGCCGTGCTGCCCTTCGTCTGACAAATGACAGACGGCAGCCTCAAGCCATTCCCCCTCCTTTCCTTCACAGAAAAAAACACCCCAACCCCTATACCCCCATGAACACACTCTTCGACAAAATCTGGGACCGCCACGTGGTGCAACACGTCCAGGATGGGCCCGACCAACTGTATATCGACCGCCTGTACATGCACGAGGTGACCAGTCCGCAGGCCTTCGCCGGCATGCGTGAGCGCGGCCTCAAAGCCTTCCGCCCCGACCACATCTACTGCATGCCCGACCACAACACGCCGACACACGACCAGGACAAGCCCATCGAGGACCCCGTATCGCGCAAGCAGGTGGATACGCTGGCCCGCAATGCGGCCGACTTCGGGTTGACCCACTTCGGCATGATGCACCCCAACAACGGCATCATCCACGTCGTAGGCCCCGAGATGGGCCTGTCGCTGCCCGGCATGACCATCGTCTGCGGCGACTCGCACACCTCGACGCACGGCGCCATGGGTGCGGTGGCCTTCGGCATCGGCACGTCCGAGGTGGAGATGGTGCTGGCCTCGCAGTGCATCCTCCAGGCCAAGCCCAAGTCGATGCGCATCCGCGTCAATGGCACCTTGGGCCACGGCGTGACGGCCAAGGACCTGGCGCTCTACATCATGAGCCGCATCACCACGAGCGGCGCCACGGGCTACTTCGTCGAGTATGCCGGCGAGGCCATCGAAAGCCTGTCGATGGAGGGCCGCCTGACGCTGTGCAACCTCTCCATCGAGATGGGCGCCCGCGGCGGCTTCATCGCCCCCGACGAGAAGACCTTCGCCTACATCAAGGGCCGCCCCAACGCCCCGCAGGGCGAAGCCTGGGACAAGGCCGTGGCCTACTGGCGCACGCTGCGCAGCGGCGACGATGCCGTCTTCGACAAAGAGGTGGCCTTCGACGCCGCCGACATCGAGCCGATGATCACCTACGGCACCAACCCGGGCATGGGCATCGGCCTGAGCGCCGACATCCCCGCTCCGGCATCGGCATCGGACGAGAAGGCCCTGAAGTATATGGGCTTCGCCGCCGGCGAGAAGATGGTGGGCAAGAAGGTCGATTACGTCTTCCTCGGTGCCTGCACCAACGGCCGCATCGAAGACTTCCGCGCCTTCGCCTCCATCGTCAAGGGACGCCGCAAGGCCGACCACGTCACCGCATGGCTCGTGCCCGGCTCATGGCGCGTGCGTCAGCAGATTATCGACGAGGGCATCGACAAGGTGCTCGAAGAAGCGGGCTTCCAACTGCGCCAGCCGGGATGCTCGGCCTGTCTGGCGATGAACGACGACAAGATTCCGGCCGGATGTCTGAGCGTCTCCACGTCCAACCGCAACTTTGAAGGCCGGCAGGGACCGGGCTCGCGCACCTGCCTGGCTTCGCCGCTCACCGCAGCGGCGGCCGCCGTCACGGGCGTCATCACCGACCCGCGCACGCTGATGTAATCCTTCCCATCCCTTCACCCCCCTTCCTACCAAGCGTAACATGAAAGAGAAATTCAATATCATAGACAGCACCTGCGTGCCCCTTCCCCTCGAGAACGTGGACACGGACCAGATTATCCCCGCCCGCTTCCTCAAGGCTACCGACAAGGAGGGCTTCGGCGACAACCTCTTCCGCGACTGGCGCTACAACCCCGACGGCACAAAGAAAGACTTCGTCCTCAACGACCCGACCTACGGCGGCCAAATCCTCGTGGCTGGCAAAAACTTCGGCTGCGGCTCGAGCCGCGAACATGCGGCATGGGCCATCGCGGGCTACGGCTTCCGCGTGGTGGTGAGCAGTTTCTTCGCCGACATCCACAAGCAGAACGAACTGAACAACTTCGTCCTGCCCGTCGTGGTGAGCGAAGCCTTCCTCAGCCGCCTCTTCGCCGACATCAAGGCCAACCCGCAGATGCACGTCGTGGTGAACCTGCCCGAGCAGACCATCACCAACACGGCGAGCGGCGAGACGGAGCACTTCGAAATCAACGGCTACAAGAAGTACTGCCTGATGGAGGGCCTCGACGACATCGACTTCCTCATCCGCAACCAGGATAAGACCGAGGCTTGGGAACAGGCCGGCGCCTGCTGATACTGCCGCCACCTGATCTCCAGAGCCCCCACTCCCCTACTCCCCTATGCCGCCCGGCAAGCCCGCCGGGCGGCACACTTTTTCACCCTACACCTAAACACCCTACATCATGAGCCAAGCGATAGAAATCATGGACACCACGCTGCGCGACGGCGAACAGACGGACGGCGTGGCCTTCGTGCCGCACGAAAAACTGCAGATTGCCCGCAAACTGCTCCGCGACGTCGGCGTAGATCGCATCGAGGTGGCCTCGGCCCGCGTCTCGGACGGCGAGCACGACGCCGTGAGCCAGATATGCCGCTGGGCAGCCTCGGAGGGCATGGCCGACCGCGTGGAAGTGCTGGGCTTCATCGACCGCCACGCCTCCATCGACTGGATACGCTCCTGCGGCGGCCGCGTGGTCAACCTGCTGTGCAAGGGCTCACACCGCCACTGCACGCTACAGCTGCGCAAGACCCCCGAAGAGCACATCGCCGACATCCTCGACGAGATAGGCTACGCCACAGCACAGGGTATGACCGTCAATGTCTATCTGGAAGACTGGAGCAACGGCATACGCGACAACGAGCAGTATGTCTTCGCCCTGGTCGATGCTCTCAAGGACCACGGCGTGCGCCGCTTCATGCTGCCCGACACGCTGGGCGTGCTCGACCCGCTCTCGGCCGTCGGCTATTTCCGTAAGATGCGCTCGCGCTACCCCGACTGCCACTTCGACTTCCATGCCCATAACGACTACGACCTGGCCATCGCCAACGTCTCGGCGGCCATCCTCTCGGGCATCCAGGGCATCCATACCGCCGTCAACGGCCTGGGCGAACGCGCCGGCAACGCACCGCTATCGAGCGTGCAGGCCATCCTCAAGGACCACTTCCACCTGCAGACGCACATCAACGAGGCATGCCTCTATGCCATGAGCCGACTGGTGGAGAGCATCAGCGGCATTGCCGTCCCGGCCAACCGCCCCATCGTGGGCCGCAACGTCTTCACGCAGGTAGCAGGCGTCCATGCCGACGGCGACAACAAGTCGGGCCTCTACTGCAACGCCCTCATCCCCGAGCGCTTCGGCCGCCAGCGTGCCTATGCCCTGGGCAAGAACAGCGGCAAGGCCAACATCGCCCGCAACCTGCAGGCCATGGGCTTGGAACTGACGGCCGAGCAGACGCGCCGCGTCACGCAGCACATCATCCAACTGGGCGACCGCAAGGAGCGCGTCACGCCGGACGACCTGCCCTACATCGTGGCCGACGTGCTCCACCACGATGCCCCCGAGGCCCGCGTCCGCCTGGTGAGCTACCTCGTCACCACGGCCCACGGCCTGCAGCCCACAGCCTCTATTAAGGTAGAGATCGACGGCCGCCCGTACCAGGCGCAGTCGGCCGGCGACGGCCAGTTTGACGCCTTCGTCCGCGCCCTGCGGAAGATTTACACGCGCCGCCTGCACCGCCCCTTCCCCACGCTGACCGACTATAACGTCACCATCCCCCCCGGCGGCCGCACCGACGCCTTCGTCCAGACCCTCATCACCTGGGAAATGGACGGCCGCACCTACCGCACCAGCGCCCTCGACGCCGACCAGACCTGCGCCGCCATCAAGGCCACCATCAAGATGCTCAACCGCCTGGAGGATGGCCACGACACACAGGTCTGAGACCCCTGCGAGACCCCTGCGCCGACGCCGAATGATTAAAAAGCATGAAAAAATTGGCCACTCTGCGATAAAAGCCTATCTTTGCACGTGCGTTCCGGCGCTAAGGCTCGAATGGTGGAATCGGTAGACACGAAGGACTTAAAATCCTTTGGCCAGTGATGGTCGTGTGGGTTCAAGTCCCACTTCGAGTACTGACAGAGCGAGGGAGTACCCCGAACGGGCGTACTCCCTCGCCTGCTTTTACCCCAACGCCGCGCGCTAACAAGCCACCCCCTATTGCTCCATCCCCCACAACATGTTCATCATCAATGCCCTCAAAGACTTCGGCGCCTACCTCCGCCTGATGGGGCGCGTCTTCTCGCGCCCCGAGCGCATGCGCATGTTCTTCAAGCAGTACCTTGAAGAGATGTACACCCTGGGCGTCGGCTCGATAGGCATCGTCCTGCTCATCTCGTTCTTCATCGGCGCCGTCATCTGCATCCAGATTAAGCTCAACATCCAGAGCGCCTGGATGCCGGTATGGGTGTCGGGCTACACCACACGCGAGATTATGCTCCTCGAGTTCTCCTCGTCCATCATGTGCCTCATCCTGGCGGGCAAGGCGGGCTCCAACATCGCCTCCGAACTGGGCACGATGCGCACCTCGCAGCAGATTGACGCCCTCGAGATGATGGGCGTCAACTCGGCCTCGTACCTCATCCTGCCCAAGATTCTGGGCCTCGTCACGACGATACCCTTCCTGGTCATCTTCAGCACGGTAAGCGGCATCATCGGCGCCTACGCCACGGCCTACATCGGGCACATCCTCACGCCGACCGACCTGACGCTGGGCCTGCAGCACCAGTTTACGGAGTGGTTCTTCTGGATGGGCGTCATCAAGTCGCTCTTCTTCGCCTTTATCATCTCGAGCGTATCGGCATTCTTCGGCTACACCGTCGAGGGCGGCTCGGTCGAGGTGGGCAAGGCCGCCACGCGCTCGGTGGTGTCGAGCAGTATGCTCATCCTATTCTCAGACTTGTTTCTCACGCGATTGCTCTCATGATAGAAATAACAGACCTCCGCAAGTCGTTCGACGACAAGACCGTCCTGCGCGGCATCACCAGCACCTTCGAGGACGGCAAGACCAGCCTCATCATCGGCCGCAGCGGCTCGGGCAAGACGGTGCTGATGAAGTGCATCGTGGGCCTGCTCGAGCCCACCTCGGGCGACGTGGTCTATGACGGCCGCAGTTTTGTGCACATGAGCAAGCGTGAGCGCACCCTGCTGCGCCGCGAGATGGGCATGATTTTCCAGAGCGCGGCCCTCTTCGATTCGAAGACCGTACTGGAGAACGTCATGTTCCCCCTCGACATGTTCTCTGACGACACGCTCCGCGGCCGCACCGACCGCGCCATGGCCTGCCTGGACCGCGTGGGCCTGGCCGACGCCGCCGCCAAATATCCCGGCGAGATCTCCGGCGGCATGCAGAAGCGCGTGGCCATTGCCCGCGCCGTGGCACCATCGCCGCGCTACCTCTTCTGCGACGAGCCCAACTCGGGCCTCGACCCCAAGACCTCGCTCGTCATCGACGAACTGATACACAGCATCACGGCCGAGTATGGCATCACCACCATCGTCAACACCCACGACATGAACTCCGTGGTGAGCATCGGCGACCACATCCTGTTCCTGCACCAGGGGCAGCCCGAATGGCAGGGCACGAAGGACCAGGTGCTGGACAGCAAGAACGAGAACCTCAGCAGTTTCATCTTCGCCTCCGACCTGTTCCGCCAGATGGCCGAGGACATGCGCCAGAAGCGCAATTGAGGGGGCGCAAGCGCAAGTGAAGGCTGACACTGCCGTGAAAGACCTAACCCTAATCTGACATATACCATGACACACACCATCCAAAACCAATATCTGCGCGCCACCATCGACGAGATGGGCGCCGAACTGGTCAGCCTGCAGCGCCTCAGCGACGGCCACGAATACCTATGGCACGGCGACGCCCGCTGGTGGCACGGCCACTGCCCCATCCTCTTCCCCGCTACGGGTGGACTGTGGAACGGCACCTACCGCCACAACGGCCAGACCTACACCATGCCCAAGCACGGTTTCGTGCGCCAGATGCCCTGGCAGGTGGAGAAAAACGAGGGCCACAGCCTGACTCTGCGCTGCGAGAGCACGCACGAGACGTGGGTGCACTTCCACTGGCCCTTCGTCCTGCACGCCACGTTCACCCTCGTCGGCCGCCAGTTGGCCTTCACGCTGACCGTCGTCAACGGCGGCCACAGCCCCATGTACTTCCAGGCCGGCTTCCACCCCGCCTTCGTCCTGCCCGACTTTGACGAGACCGAAACCGAGGCCGACGCCTACCTGCGCCTGCAGGGCGACGACAGCGCCGTCTTGCGCGCCACCGAACAGGGATGCACCGAACCGGACCACTTCCCCGTGCCCCATACGGCCGACGGCATGGTGCCCGTCATCACCGGCACCTTCGCCAACGAGGCCCTCATCTTCGCCGAAAACCGCCTGAAGGCCGCCACCCTCTGCAACAAGCAGAAGCAGCCCATCCTCACCGTCACCAGCCAAGCCCCCGTATGGCTATTCTGGTCGCCGCAGGGCGTCCACACGCCCTTCATCTGCATCGAACCCTGGCACGGCCTCTGCGACCCCATCGGCTTCGAAGGCCCGCTGACCGAACGCCCGTACATCAACTGTGCCGAGCCGGGCATCAACTGGACCTCGGGCTACACCATACAGATACACAAGGCCAACGAGCGCCACGTCATCGCCTGAAGGCACGACGCCAGCCTTTCCTCAAGACACCAATTTTTATACACTCGTGGCGGCCTCACCGTCACCCAAACACATCCCCCATGCTGACCAACATCTTCTATCTCTCGCCCACCCGCGAGAAGAAAGGTCCCGTGAACGAAGACCAACTCAAAGCCGCCGGCATCACCCCCGATACGCTGGTCTGGATGCCTGGCCTCCCGGCCTGGACGCCCGCCAAACAGGTGCCGCAGATTGCCGCCCTGCTGCCTGCTCAGGCTCCTGCACCCCAACCCGCTCCCCAACCTGCTCCCGCACCGCAGCCCGTCGTAAAGCCGCAGCCCATCGTGCAGCCGCAGCCAGTGGTACAGCCGCAACCGGTGGTGCAGCCGCGACCCGTCGTACAACCGCAGCCCGTACAACCGCAGCCCGTCGTGCAACCGCAGCCCGTACAACCGCAGCCGATATATACCCAGCCTGTGCAACCGCAGGTGGTCACCACGACGCCCATCAACGTGCAGCCGGCTGAAGACAACTACACCGTAGAACGCCCAGAGACTCCGGCCGCCACCGTGCCGTTCAATGCGGCCGGTATGACGGGTATGGTGCTGGCCCTTATCTCACTCATCAACTGGATTCCTTTGGTCGGCTTCGTCCTGGGATGGATTATCGCCCTGGTGTTCAGCATCGTCGGCCTGTGCCGTCCCAAGAAGGGCATGGCCATCACGGGCCTCATCGTCTGCCTCATCATCCTCATCATCGTCATCGCCTTGATCGTTTCTTCACCGCGCTGGCTGCGTAGGATGTTCTGACTACTACTCCCTTTCCGGGGCTGCCCCTCTCTGGCCGCCACCGCCCATGCTGGAAGCCAGCACGGCGGACCGCGACGTCCGGCGACGGGCAGCCCCGTTTCTTTTCATCCCACCCTCTCTTCTTCTCTCTGCATCATGCGCCGTCACCTTCTCCGCCTGCTCACGGCGGTCTTCCTGTTGGCTCTGCCTTGTACGGTCCTTCGCGCACAGCGCTTCCTGCCGCAGCCTCTCACCTACGTCCCGGCCGACAGCGTCGTGGTGTGGGGCGAGGGCCTGAGCGACCTGCGCGGCATGGCATTGCAGACTTATGCCGATGCCGCGGCAGCCATCGTCCCTGCCTCTCCGGCCGACAGTAGCCGCCTACTGCAGCAGTGGCAAAGCGTTTATGCGCCCCTTCTGGGCCCCGCTGGTTTGCTGCCGCCTCACAGCCGTCATGCCCGCCGCCAGCACATAACCACTACAGCGGCCATGCTGCACGAGGCCGCACGCCTATTTTGCCTGACGGCCGATGGCAACCTGATGGACGCCAGTGAGCGTGCACTCTACAACGATATGCTGACCTGCGCTCTCGACAGCACGGCGCCAGAGGCCGACCGCCGTCTGGCAGCGCAGGCACTCTACGCCAGCACGGGCTGCATCTACGCCACAGCTGGCAATAGCCTGTGGATTAACTTCTTCACCAACAGCACCACACGCATCCGCACGGCCCACCTGGCCTGCGTCGTGGACCAACTCACGGCCATGCCTTTCGGTCCGCGTCACAAGGTACGCCTCACGTCGGTGCGCCGTGGTCAGGAACGCATCGTCCTGCACCTGCGCCTACCCGCATGGGCGGTACGACCCAACGGCCGTAGCACGCAGCAAGGTCTGCCCAAAGGGGCGCCCATGGTTTACATTAACGGGCGCGAGGCCCTCGGCGTGACCTATGCCAACGGCTACGTGATCATCGACCGCCGCTGGCGCAACGGCGACGAGGTGATGATAGAATGGCCCCTCAGTCCGCGGCCGCAGACGGTGGGCAGCCGCAACGCGCTATGCAGCGGGCCGCTGGTGCTCCTCCCTGCCGACGGCGGTTCCGCCCACCCCCTGCCCAAAGGCCCGTGGACGGAAGAGACGGACGAAGCGGGCTATCCGGCCTGGCGCACGGGCAACCGCCTGTGGATGCCGATGGTGCGGTGCCCGAAAGAATAGGGGATTCCCAAGATTGGCAATAAGCATACTATTACCTGGCAGCAAGCATGTAGAATTATACATCCTTTTCGCGCACTGACGCCACGAAAGTTTTATAGAAGGGGGTGCTTGGGCAACTGAAATCACAGTCTCGGTTACTAAAAAAACTGTTTGGGCGACAGAAAAAACTGTTTGGGCGACTGTTTTTTCTGTCGCCCAAACAGTAAACGGCCTTTTGGGGCACGAAAAAGGAGGGTGTGTCAAAATGCAAATTTTGACGCGCACTCAAAGGTGCGTCAGAATGGTCAAGATGCAAGGCGCTGAGGATGAGGGCGCAGGGAGTGTACTGAAGTACATGACCAAGCCCGAAGACGATAGCAACGCAGCAGATTGGCAATTATGACACACCGCCCTATACACGTTGCAGTGCAAAGATAATACAAAAAGCGCCGAAATGCAAATGGTGCCTTTCGGCCATTTTCCCGGAAAGGCCTTCGTCAAGCAGGGCGTGTTTCCTACCACGCCGACAGGAGCGGCACTGACAGGCTTTGTGCCCTACACGCATCGTCTCGCAGGCGTTAGGTCAGCGACTCTTTATACTCGATAGGGGTCAGGCCATACTTCTTGGTGAACTGGTTGTAGAAGGCTTGGCGGCTGGCATAGCCACACATGTTGGCGATGCCCCCTATGCTGAGGTTGTCGTTGTCGCGCAACAACTGGGCGGCATACTCCATCCGCAGATTGGTCATGTAGTCCTTGTACGACAGGCCGGTGTATGTCTGGAAGAGGGTCGCGAACTGGTATTGCGGCACCTTGGCGGCTGCGGCGACGTCGGCCCGGGTCATCTTGGGATCGGCGTAAAGGCGCTTGTTCTTGATGAGCTGGTCGAGGCGACGGAATAAGAGTTCTTCTGCCAAAGGTGCTGCCTCAGCTTTTTCCGCTGCCGCCGCATCTACTACGCTTTCAGCTGCCGTTTCGGCTGCTGTTTCGGCTGCTGTTTCGGCTGCTGTT
The DNA here is from genome assembly GCA_946055775.1 of uncultured Bacteroidales bacterium. GTDB lineage: Bacteria > Bacteroidota > Bacteroidia > Bacteroidales > Bacteroidaceae > Alloprevotella. Next base: position 10,498 of record CAMGHE010000002.1, on the reverse strand, counting down.
TCGGCTGCCTCGGGAGAGGCGGAGGAGGCGATTTCAGACTGCTCCTTGTAGCGGAGCATCTCCCGGATGGTGTCGGTAGTGGCCTTGTTCTTACGCTTTATGACTCTCCTTTGATGCCATCCGTACCAGAGGATGAAAGCGAGCAGGAGGGCTACCGCCACGACGAAGGCGGTTACGATGCGGTGCAGGGTGAGGGCCGACTGGTGACGGGCTATAAGCGCATCCTTCTCCTCGACCTCGTAGATTTTGGTCAGCTGGATGGCATCGTCGCGCAGGCTCTGCGCCCTGGCGCTGTCCTTCTCGGCGATGATGCTGTCGGCCATGGCGAGCGCCATCTTGCTGTTGCCCATGGCCTCGTAGGTCTGCCGCTTCACGGTGAAGATGTCGATGCGGAGGTTGTGGTCCTCACCAAAGAGGGAAAGGGCCTGCTGCATCTGCTCCAGAAGGCGCTGGTGCTGCCCCGTGGCCAGCAGTTGGTCGGAGAGAAGCAGGGTGCCAAAGGGCGACTGTGAGAAGGCCGTCTCGCCGCAGAGCTGCTCGTAGCGACGGGCTTCGTTGTGCCGGCCGGCCTTGGCATAGTTGCCGGCCAACTGGGCGTAGGTCATGGCCCGCCTCATGTCGATGACCTCCTCCGTGGCGTCGGGGGCCTGTTCCAGCAGCCGGAGGGCCCGGAGCAGACGGGGCGTGAGTTCGATGGCCTGAGCAGTGTCGTCGCGGCGGGTCATCACGTTCATCGTCATGCCGATGATGTAGATTAGATCGTCGGCCTCGGCATATCCGGGCTTCGGGCCAAGGTGCTGCTCCATGAGGCTGATGGCTTGATGCAGCGGGGCATAGCCATCTGACGTGCCCTCCGACTCGACCTTGAAGAGCCCCGTGTAGAAAAGGTACTTGGCCTCTTTGCAGTACAAGCCCTTTTCTCGGGCCACCTCGACGCCTCGGTGCGCATAGCGCAGGCCGTCGGCACAGCGTTTTTCCGAAAGGCAATGGTTGACCAGCACCTCCAGGTTGTCGAGCCAGCCAGCGGGGTCGTCGGCCAGAAAGGCCGAATCGCGGTAGGCCTTCTCCCCATAGTAGGAAGAGAGGCGGTACTGCTGCAATCCGTTGTGATAGACCAAAGCCCGGAGTGCGTTGACATCATACGTGGCCAACGTCCCCTTCTGCTCGATACTGTCTATCGTGGTCAGCGCCCGCGCCGGGTCTGCCACAGCCATGTCGGTCACTAACCGGACCGTCTGCTGCTTCGTGCCGGCTTCGGGGGCCGACTGCTCACTATGCTGACCGCCACACCCCACGAGGGTGACAAGCACTATAATCCAAAAGATTCTCTCCAAGACGTGTGTTATTTCTCTTTCTGTCGCGATGACGTGATTGATTCTTGCGCAAAGATAGGCATTATTTCCGTTTTATTCGGCCGATAGCACCTTTCGGACGGAACAACCACTCCTCCACACCCCGAGTCAAAGGCCCGAGGGCATCGGTCTTGGCGGTTTTTACGGCTTGGTCACATCGAAGAAGACGTTGCGCAGGTAGCGGTACTTGCCACCGGCGCCCGTGTTGATGTCCATGCCGCGGTAGTTGTCCCAGGCGCTCATGTCGCTCTTTATGCCCCTGACGAGGTCATCGCCCTCCATGCGGTCATCGCTCTCCACCACGGAGAGCTGTTTGAGGCACTTCTTTCCCTCTTTGGTGGCATAGAGCCACATCTCCTTGCCGCCGGTGTTGCTGTTGAGCGAGCCGTCGTTGTTGCCGTAGTGATTCACGGGGCTGAAGGTGAGGCCGTCTCTGGTGAAGTCGCCGCACCACCTTGTACCCACCATGATGTACAAATCGGAGATGGCATCATAGATATTGGTTGTGCACTTGATGCCCATGAAGACGTAATCGCCTCCCAGGCCTTCGTTGAGGTCGGTGGTCACTACGGTATAGCCCTGATTGGCCAGTACCACCTGGGCAGCACTCGCGGAAGCGTCAGCCGAAATGGCCACGTCGCAGATGTACCAGTTCACAGGTTTGCGTGGTTTTTCTGAGTCAGGGTCTAACCATGGAGCCGTTTCGCCGATATCAAACGTTGGACCCGTTTCGATGACATCTTGTGGACGGAGCAACACGTTGGATGGGGTGGGCCGGAACTCGAAGATGGTGTCGTTGCTCTCCGCCTTGAGGATGGTCAGTTTGTATAAAGCCTCATACTCCGCCTTGCCGAGCACGGCGGCGGCCAGTTTGCATTGATGTAGGACGGCGGCATCATTGGTGGCCTCATCGCCTTCGCTCACGGCGAAGTCCTTGAGGCTCTTTATGCCGAGGTACTCCAGAAACGTCTCCTCGATATGCGGCATCTCCACCGCCACTTTGGTGGAGTCTAACCATGCCTCCAGCACGAGGCTTCCCCGGTACCGGGTCGTAGCGGCCGGCTTCAGGTTGTTGTCGCCTTCATCGTCGCCGGAGCATCCGGTCCATAGGGTGAGGGCCAACAGGCAGCAGAGGGCTGCCATGATATTCTTCATCGTCTTCATAATGGGTATTGTTTTATCGTTGTAAGGTGTTCAGTTCTCGCTTTATTCCACCGGTAGCACCGGACGGATGGAATAACCGGTGTCAAAACAATCATAGCCGACTTCGGCATAGGGCTCCCCTTCGCAGAAAATCAGCATGTGGGCATAAAGGGAGACATCGGAATCTTCATTTTCTTCTAACTCCTCCACCGAGGAGGTCCAGTAGCAGCCCACCTTGCCTTGGTCAATGATGAAGTCCATGAAGCGTAAACCCACTGCGGGCAGGAAGATGGCGTTGCCGTTGGCCTTGTAGGTGATGAGGTAGCCATGGCACCCCTCGGCGCCATAATTATGTCTCCATTCCCAGGAGTAGGCCGGGCTGACGCGCGTGTTGCAGAGCTCCTCCATTTCCTTCCTCGTGGGCATACGCCACTTTCCGCCCCAGTTGACGGTAGCCGCATCGTCGTCGGGGGTGAGCACGGTGGTGCCTCCGACAATGTAGTTGTCGCTGTTGCCCACGTAGGTATCGGGGGTAAAGGAGCGTCCGTCGCCGGTGTCCTTGCTGCTGTAGCCCTTGGTCTCGGCCCAGGCGAAGAAGGAGCCAAAGTCCGTCACCTTCTCTGCCCCCACATTCATCGAGGCCCACATCACGCTCAGCCCCATGTCGATGGCACGGCTATCCATCTGGGCGGTCTTGCTCGGCTTGGTCACATCTGAGAAGACGTTGCGCAGGTAGCGGTACTTGCCACCGGCACCCGTGTTGATGTCCACGCCGCGGTAATTGTCCCAGAGGCTCATGTCGCTCTTGATGCCCCTGACGAGGTCATCGCCCTCCATGCGGTCTTCGCTCTCCACCACGGAGAGCTGTTTGAGGCACTTCTTTCCCTCTTTGGTGGCATAGAGCCACATCTCCTTGCCGCCGGTGTTGCTGTTGAGCGAGCCGTCGTTGTTGCCGTAGTGATTCACGGGGCTGAAGGTGAGGCCGTCTCTGGTGAAGTCGCCGCCCCACCTTGTACCCACCATGATGTACAAATCGGAGATGGCATCATGGACATTGGTGGAGTACTTGATGCCCAGATAAACGTAATCGCCTCCCAGCCCTTCGTTGAGGTCTGTGGTGATGATGGAGTAGCCACGGTTGGCCAGTTCCACCTGAGCGCCGTTGGACGATTCGGAGGCTGCCACAGCTACATCGCTGATGTAGTAGTTCGTAGGACGGCTGTAGTCATCCTCGGGCAATACGGAGTGGGCCATGCCGTCCAGGGGGTCCAGGGTGGGTCTGTTGGAGGGCGTGGGCTGAAACACGAAGAGGGTGTCTTTGCTCTCCGCCTTGAGGATGGTCAGCTTGTAGCCGCCATCATACTCTGCCTTGGCGAGCACGGCAGCGGCCAGGGCGCACTGATGCTTCACGGCGGCATCGTTGGTGGCCTCGTCGCCTTCGCTCACGGTGAAGTTCTTGAGGCTCTTCACGCCGAGGTACTGCAGGAAGGTCTCCTCGATGCGGGGCATCTCCTCCGCAATTTTGGTGGAGTCGATCCAGCTCTCCAGCACAAGGCTTCCTCGGTAGAGGGTCGTGGCGGCCGGCTTCGGGTTGTTGTTGTCGCCGTCATCGTCGCCGGAGCATCCGGTCCAAAGGGTGAGGGCGAACAGGCAGCAGAGGGCTGCCATGATGTTCTTCATCGTCTTCATAGGGGCATCATTTAATCGTTGTAATTAATAAGGTTGCACCGCACGGACTGAGAAGCCATAGACAAACGCGTCGGTGTTGACATCGGAGTAGGGAGCAGAATGGCTTATCACCAACTTGCAGGCTTCAGCGGTGACATCAGAAAAGTCTTCTACCGGCTCGTCGTCCGCCGTGGAGGACCAGTAGCAGCCCACTTTGCCTTGGTCCACGATGCGATTGTCTATGCGGGCACCGGCGGCAGGCAGGAAGATGGCGTTGCCGTTGCCTCTGCAGGTGATGAGGTAGCCATAGCAGCCTTCCACGCCGCCATAGTTCTGTTTCCATTCCCATGAATAGGCCGGGCTGACGCGCGTGTCGCAGAGTTCCTGCACCTCCTCCCTCGTGGGCATGCGCCACTTTCCGCCCAGGTTGACGGTAGCCGCATCGTCGGCGGCGGTGAGCACGGTGGTGCCTCCAATCTTGTAGTTGGCGCTGTTGCCCACGTAGGCGTTGAAGGAGAAGTCGCGGCCGTCGTTGACGTTCGTGCTGCTGTAGCCCTTGGTCTCGGCCCAGGCGAAGAAGGAGCCAAAGTCCGTCACTTTCTCGGCTCCCACATTCATCGAGGCCCACTTCACGCTCAGCCCCATGTCAACGGCCCGGAGCTCGCTCAGGCCGGCATCAGCCGGCTTGGACTTCCCCGAGAACCAAATGCGGATGTAGCGGTAGCTGCCGCCGGCACCCGTATTGATATCTACCCCATTGTACTGGTCCCATCTGCCTAGGCTGCTGTTGAGACCCTTGACAAGGTTGTCGGCCTGCATACGGTTATCATCCTCTACGATGTCTATCCAGTTGACGCACGAGGTGCCCTCCTTGGTGGCGTATAGCCACATATTCCGGCCGCCGGTATTGCTGTTGAGCGAGCCGTTGTTGTTGCCGAAGGCGGTCACGGCATTGTATTTCAGCCCGTCTTTGGTAAAATAGCCGGGGCGGGCATCCACCACGATGTAGAAGCCGGTGATGGCGTCGCAGATGTCGTCTGTGTATTTCACGCCCATATAGACGTAGTCACCGCCCAGACCTGCGTTGAGGTCGTTGTTGATTACGATAAAGCCGTGATTGGCCAGTTCGACCTGTGCGCCGTTGGCTGAGGCGGAGGCTGCCACGGCCACCTCGCTGATGTACTTCATATCATCTTCCCCCTCTGCAGGCGGGTAGGAAGGATATTCGCGTAGGGGTCTTGAAGCCCCGAAGTTGGCCGGCGTAGGCCGGAACACAAAGAGGGTGTCTTTGCTCTCCGCCTTGAGGATGGTCAACTTATAGTCGCCATCGTACTCCGCCTTGCCGAGCACGGCTGCGGCCAACTGGCATTGATGTACGACGGCCGCATCGTTGGTAGCCTCGTCGCCTTCGCTCACGGTGAAGTTCTTGAGGCTCTTCACGCCGAGGTACTGCAGGAAGGTCTCCTCGATAGCCGGCATCTCCACCGCAATCTTGGTGGAGTCGGCCCAACTTTTCAGCTCGAGACTTCCCCGGTAGAGGGTCGTGGCGGCCGGCTTCCGGCTGTTATTGTCGCCTTCATCGTCGCCGGAGCATCCGGTCCATAGGGTGAGGGCCAAGAGGCAGCAGAGGGCTGCCATCATTCTCTTCATCTTCATGATGTGCATCATTGTTTCTGTGGTTTTAATGTATTACTTCTTCTATGTATTCCGCCCTTGCAATCAGAGCCACTCCTTCATCGTGGTCGTGTTCAGATTGCCGAAGCAGGCTTGGTTGAGGAGGCGGACGTGCGAGCCGATGGTGTTGGTGGTGAGCCGGTAGTAGAGGTCCTTGAAGGTGATGTCGGGGTGCTCGGTGAGCGACTCGGTGAGGGTGGAGGAGAAGCGGTTGGTCATCCACACCTTCAGTTCCGCGTTATAGACGTCGGCCTTTGAGGTCTCCTGTTCGTCGGCGGCAGTGAGGGCTATCATGCCGGGGATTCCTTCGATGCTCTTCATGACGCTGGCCGAGAAGCAGGTCTCTACGAACCACCCCATCTTGCGGTAGTTCCCTTGGGCATGGAGGGCCTCGGCCATCTGCTTCATGCGCTCGGTGGTGATGCCTTCCGGCTCGTCACACCACACCATCTGCCCGTTGAGCCCGTGGCCGCTCCAGAAGACGAACACATTGTCGCCGGCGGTGGAGCGGATTACCTGAGGCAGGGCAACGGAGGGTTTGCCGCTGAGTATCTGCTCGATGTCCGTGGGGCGCAGCTGCGTGGGGTGGTAGTCGATGGTCACGTCGTGGTAGAGGTTGTCGCCCGTGAGCGAGACGCTCACGCTGCCGGGGTGGGGATTGGCCTTGTGGTAGGCAAGGTCGTCCTCCATGATGAGCACGATGTGGTCGTCGTCGTAGCCTCGGCTCTTGAGTATCTGGTACATGTGGAGTACATCGGCCTGGTGGCGGTAGTTGCTCCAGCCGGTCGAGGCAGCCACGAGCAGGGCCCAGCGCTCACCCAACTTGGGGTACTCCATATTGACGTCGTGTTCCAACGAATCGACATGGTTGACTTTCCAGTTCCATCCCGCCAGGGCCGCATCGGTGCGGTTGCTGCCGTCGGTGGAGGCAAAACCCTGGATGACGAAGTGGCCGTTGTGGACCACGAAGTTGATGTAGGTGGACCGGAGCACGTTGGTATAGACCTTCTTGTCGAAGTCGAGCGGTCCGCCGGCGCCATAGATGTTATAGGGCTTACCGGCGTCGATGGCCTGAAACTCGAGGTTCATGCCGCAGACATCCCAGGCGATGAGGTCTGTCCCCTCTGCACTGACGATGGTGCGCAGTTGCTCGTTGAGGTCGTAGCCCCCGGTGCGCTCCTGTTCGCGCAGGGCGAAGGCCAGGAGCATGAGGGCATCGTATATGTTGGCCTCTTCAACGGTGGGGGCGCCATCGCCAAACTTAGCCTGATAGGCCACCTCGAATCCCGACTCGGGGCTGGCAAACATGCACACGCCTTCCGCTCCTTCGGCTATATCGCCCAGTGCGGGCAGGGCCATGTCGTAAGCCATGTCGCTCATCAGCATGGGCGAGGCGGCGGGCAGGGTGGCGCGGAGCCGTGCGGCGGTGAGCACGTCGTCCCGGTCGGAGGGCACGAAGATGACACAGTCGGACCCTCCCTGAAGGGCCTGTGTCAGCACGTTGGTGCATTGGCCCGGCTCGTAGATCGCCACGTCATCCACGGTGAGCCCCATCTCCTTGGCCTGAAACGCGAACCAGTCCTTGAAGGTCTCGCCGTAGATGTCGTCCGAGGTAACGAGGCGCACGCGGTGGGCACCGCTGTTGTAGGCCTTGGCCAGCAGCACCTCGCACTGTGAGATGTCGCTCTCGGCCAGCGCCCAGAGGAAGCCCATGCCGGAGAACCCGCGGATGAGCTGTGCCGATGAGGCGGAGGGGGTGATGAGGGGTTTGCCCTTGCGGAGCAACGCATTGGCCAAGGCATAGGTATCGACCGAACTGTAGGGGCCGATGACGGCCACAATGTCTTTGTCGTTCACCAGACGGTTGCCGAGCTCCTCCATCTGTTCGCTGTTCTCGTCGTACCACTCTAAGGCTATCTTTACGCCCCGGGGCAATCCCTCCTGGGCGGCGACGATGTTCTCCAGCGCCCACTCGGCAGTGCGCTCGTAGCGCGGCTTGCTGTAGGTATCGAGGGGCATGACCACGGCCACCTTGTAGGTGGTGAACCGGGTCTTTGTGACCTGCTGCTCCTCCTTGTCGTCTGTGCAGGCGGTTAGGATGAGGCAGGCCAGCACTGCCCGGCAGAGGGTGAGCAGGCTTCGGTGCAGTCTATTTCTCTTTTCTCTTTTCATAGGCTTCTTCCTGTAGTATAGCTGTTTGGCGCACGTCCTCCACGGCCTGGCGCAGGTGGTCAAAGCGGCTGCCGTCGGCCACGAGCACCTGCATGTACCCTGTGGCCAGCCCGTAACTGTAGTGGCGCTCCAGTTTCTCGCCCCGGCGCCACGAGGTGATGAAACCGAGCACGGCCCGGTCGATATGCTTCAGGATGGAGAAGGCCACGGCGTAGGACGACTCTTGCTGATCGACGTCCATCCCGATGGTGTAGAAGTCTGTGGGATATTCGCGGGTGTAGCGCAGCACCCCCTGACAACTGCCGCCGGCAATGGGCAGTACCACGCCGTAGTGCCCCCGCAGCGAGAAGCAGAGGTGGTAGAGGGAGTCGGCCATGCTGTAGCCTGTCTGGTCGTCGGCAAGGGGAAAGACATCGAGGCGTCGGCCGCCGGCATCGAGGAAGCCGTCGCGAAAGGCCGCGTAGCAGTCGGTGATGGTGGCTTCGTTGGTATTGGCCAGCACCACGGCCGTACTGTCGCCTCCATGGAGCAGGGGCGTGATATAGCCCGCCGTATAACCGGCCCCGTAGAAGGGAAGGCGCAGGGTGTAGTAGGGGGCATCCGTGGTTTCGCTCTCCAAGAGCAACACGCGGGCCTTTTCCTCGTCGGGGATGCGGTCGGCCTTGGTCTGGAGATAGGCCTCGTATTCGCCCGATGCGGCCACGAGCAGCCGGTGACCATCGGTGTGACGGTCGTCGTTGAGCCAGGCGTCAAAATACTGCTCGGCCTCGGCGTAGCTCTTGGGCACGATGACCTGCAGATTGATGTCCAGAGCGTTCTCGCTCTGCCGCAGTCCCGAGTAGATGAGGTCGCAGTAGCTCCTGTCGCCCAGTCCGTTGGCGCTCATGATGGCCGTCACAGTCCAACTGCCGTCGGCAGCGGCCGCGTCGTCGTCATCACACGCCGTCAGCATGGGTAGCGTCAGCAGCATGGACAAGGCCAACAGCATGGTCAACATCTTCCCGGAAGTGGGCAGGGCCGGCCGAAGGGTGATAGGGAATGCTTTGATTCTCATAAGCCGGGTGTTAATGCAGTATGCTTTGTGGTCTATAATAGGTGATTGCTGTCCGGAAACAGTGCCGGGGGGGGCGAGCTGTTCACCGGACAACAGTAACAATCCGTGTGGATTAGAGGATGACTATGCCCTTGCCATAGCCCCAGCGTTGCCCCTCAAGACGATCGAAGTCGTATAAGAAATAGTAATGGTTGCCCGGTTGGAATTCGAAGTCGACGATAGTCTCTTCAATGTAGTCATCGTCGCTGAATCCCATGCCGGTCCGCTGCGTGCCTCGGTCGAGGGTGAACACCTCTTGCCAGCCCATCTTGGGCGGACGTTGTCCCTCCTGCTCACCCTTGATTTGAGCGAGGTAGTAGGGCAGGCCTTCGGCGGCATCCTCGTCGCGCCAAAGCTGGTCATCGCCCTGACGGGCAGGGTCCATCCAGAGGCCACGGGCTCGGTTGGTGGTAGAGAGGAATACTTCCTCGCACGCTTTATCCTCAGGCAGGCCCATGTAGGCAAAGAGGACGAGGCTGCCCATCGACTGCGGGGTGAGGGTGATGGTGGAATCGCCGTCGAGGGTCACCTTCTGTCGGTCAATGGCCAGGATGGCATAGCCGGGCAAGGGGAAGCGGTCGGACATCACGCGGAAGGTAGTGAGGTCTTGGTAGTCCTTAAACCGCCATAATCCAATCTTGTCTTCACCGCTCATCTGCTGCACGGCCAAGACGGTATAGGTGCCGGCCTTGAGATCGGGCAAATCCAAGCTTACGGTGTCCAACTTAGAGGTGATGGCCAAGTCCGCCCTGACCAGTTTGTTTCCTTCGTCATAAATCAAGACGGCCGCGCCGATTACGCGCTGGCTATCCAACAACGCCTGAGCCTCGTTCAGATAGTCCATCTGTTTATAGACTTCCTTGATATTGATATCCACACGGAGGGTACCTATCTTGACGTTGACCTTGGGCGCGTCATCGTCGTCGTTGCAGGCTGTCATGAAACTCACGGTGCAGCAGCAGACACAGAGGGCTGCCAGGGTCACGAAAAACGTTCTCATGCTCTTTTTCATTGTCATCACTTTTACTGGTTTTACATTTATTTGCAAAGATGCCACAATCTCATGTAAAACTTTCGCTAAAGGCCTTTTGGATATGTCCATTTTTCGTTAATCGGGTATCCAAATTTCGCTAATCACCGCTTATTTCGGCACATTCCGCAGAAAACGGGCTCTGTGCGCTGCGCCGCATCAAGGGGTGGATGAAGGGGTATTTTCCGACAGAATCGTCCATCCCTTCCCCGCTCAAACACCACGAAAGATTTATAGAAGTTTATTGCTGTCCGGTAAACAGTCTCTATGTACTCTGCCACCAGTGATTTCAAAGCGACAAGCCCATTAGCGGCTCTGTGGATGGCTGAAGGCCATCCTCCGCCCCGCCGATTTCATCCGCAGTGT
>CAMGHE010000001.1 GCA_946055775.1 uncultured Bacteroidales bacterium | reverse complement strand
TGGGCGAATCAGGCTGAATGGAGATTGAAAAATAGTATTCGGCGTTGAAATTGGGTTAGAAGACAACCTGAACAACTTGTACAACTTTGCTTGTTGTCTCCGTTGTTATTGTTGTCGTGTATATTATTAGACGACAACCTGAACAACTTGTACAACCTTGCCTGTTGTCTCCGTTGTTATTGTTGTCGTGTATATTATTTGACGGCCCCGTCGCTCAAATATCTTCATTTTGACACACCCTCCGCGATGCCAATCTTGTCGGTCGCCATTGCTTTATGTTACGGTACACCGAAGTTTTCCCCATAAAAAAGGACGTGCATACCGGGGTGGGCACGCACGTCCTAAAGGAGTTATTCGTCTAAAGTATGGACCTTTGATTAGTAGGCAGGATTCCGGAGGTAACGGTTCTGCTTAACGCTTAGGCGCTGGTAGAGACCGTTGTCCATCTGATCGGGATTCTCGTAGGGCTTGAGACCGAGGCCACGGCGAGCGATGAGCCATGCAAACCAGGTTGTACCGCTATTTGCGGGCAAATAACTGTCGTTATCTTTGTGGTTGGCGATACGGTCGAGGTCGAAGTAGCGGGTTCCCTGGAAGGCCATCTCAAGAGCCATCTCGTCGGCGATGATGGTCTCAACGGCATTGATCTGCTCCTGAAGGTTTTCGGGGGTCACAGGAGGAAGGGCGGGCTCGGGCTCTGCGGGCGTGGTGCCTTCATCCAGGGCTTCAACGTCGGTAGAGGGCTTTTCCTCATCCTCGGGCACTGCGATTTCTTTTTTCAAAGCGGCGATGAGGTCTTGGGCGGTAGCTTCGCCAACGATATTCATGCGGACACGCTCGTCGTACATACGCTGGCCAATAATCTTGGCATAGGTATAGACGGTGTCAACTTCGCTGCTATATCCGCTGCCGAGCTCGTGAACGCCACAGACAGCGTCCCAGTGAGACTCAGTGAAGTCGAGCCAAGGCAGGTTGTCGGCGGCGCGGCGCACTTCGTCGATACCGAGATAGTCGCAACCGTTAGGCTGGTTGACCAGATAGGGGAATACTCGGCCATCGCGTACGGAGTCGTTGGCTACGGTGGGCATGGTCTTGCTGGTCAGACCGTCGCGGAGGACACCAAAGGCGTGGCGGGGATAGCCGGCACGGTTGAGGGCTTCGGCGAAGCGGAGGTAAATCTGGTTGATGCGGTAGAGGGGGAAACTGTAGTTGAACTTGAAGCTACCTGTACCGGCACCGATAATCTCAGACGTGTTATTGCCGTTGAAAGCGCGGGTTGCGATGAACGGGATGATACCATCAGTGGTCTGAACGTAAGAACGGACGCCCTCGATGCGGCAGTCACCACAGTCTTCAGCGTACTTGACAACGTTGACATCCTCGTTGGTCTCATGGTTCTCATTCTTCTCAGTGTTCACGCAGAAGCGGTAAACCTGAGCCTTGGCCAGACTTTCATAGCCAGGCGAAAGGGTAAGCTGACGATTGCGGTAGTTGGCCGTGACGCTCACCTTACCTGTGGTGGAGACGGTGGCGTCTTCAGAGGTGGAGGTGTTCGACGTAGATTTGGCATCGAAACCATAAATCTGAGCGGGACGCATCAGCACGCTACCGAAGTTGGAGCTGGCGGAGGAGAGCATGGCGGTGATGACCTGACCATTGGCGGTGATGTTGCTGCTCTGGTCGCTGAAAGATTCAGCCCAAGCGCCCTTCTGAGCGTGGAAGGATTCCTCATTGTTAATCTGACGGCGCTGGGCAGACGCACGTACGGCAGCGGTCATGCGACGCGAGTTGACGCGCGACTCTTCTTCCAGATACTGGTAGTAGAGGAAGGCAGCATTGGCGTAGTCGGCCTGGCTTGCACCACGGAGCAGATAGAGGTCGGCCATGACCAGACGACCGGGGAAGACCATCATCTGAGCAGGCATGGTGATGGCACCATTGTTGAGCGTACCATAGTTGGGGACACCGTAGCCCTGTGCGTACTGATAGTTGTAAGCGCGATCCAGGCCATCCTCAAGGAGGTAGCCAAGGAGGGTCTCAGAGGTGGCCCACTTGCCGCCCTCGGGATTGGTTTCCCAACCGGTACCGGCGCTGGACACTGGCTTGTTGATGTAGGGCACGCTACCGTAGTTCTGGACGAGCTGCATATAGGCCCAAGCACGGACGAACTGAACCTGAGCGAACTCGGTACGCATGTAGTAGATGCTGTTCTTCTGCGCCATGGTATCTACGGCGGCAAGGTAGTAGTTGCACTGGTTGATGACCTTGTAGTAGCCAGCGCGGCTGAGGAGGCCATTCTCGGCATCCTGAACAGGCTCGAAGTTGACAACAGAGGCCACGGTGTCGCTGACATACTCGGTGGCCTGCACCAGGTCACTACGCATATCGCCCAGTAGGGTGTTATTCTCTACCATATCCTGCACGTTAGAGAGGATACCGAAGTAGAAGCTGACCGTATCACGGCCGGTGAAGCCCTCAGCGTAACGATCGACGTCCGGCGTGAGCATGTCCTCGCAAGAGGTCGTGGCCATGCCCAGACTGAGGAGGCCTGCGAACAATCCTATAATCGATTTCTTTTTCATTGCGTTTATTCGTTTAAGCATTAGGCGAAGGGGAACAGACTGTGACCTTGCGGGGGACGGCCGTCCCCCTTCGCGGTAAGGCGTAGATTAGCGGGATTACAAGTTGATGGTTACACCGAGGTTGTAGCTGCGCGTCTGGTTGAGGAAGCCAGCGTCAATACCCTGCTGGAGTACACCGTTGCCAACAGTGGCCTCGGGATCGTTGCCAGTGTACTTGGAGATGGTAAAGACATTGTTGGCTTCACCCCATACGGCAATACCCTGAAGCCAACTGAGGTTGACGGGCACCTTGTAGGTGAGGCGGACCTTCTTCAACTTCAGATACGAGCCGTCCTCTATCCAGCGGTCGGAGAAGCGCTCGTTGTTGACCCACTCGTCATTGTCGGTGGCCATGGCACGAGGTATGTCGGTAACCTGTCCGTCATACTTCCAGCGGTTGACCACAGCAGTGGTCTGGTTGTAGATACCGTTGGCACCTTCGAGCTGCGAACGCTGATAGTTGAAGACGTCGTTGCCCAGGCTGTACTTGAAGTCGGCAGCGAGGGTAAAGCCCTTCCAGTTGAGCGAGGTGTAGAAGTTGCCGTAGATATCGGGGTTGGGATCGCCAATCTTCACCATATCGGCCTCGTTAATCCAGCCGTCGCCGTTTTGGTCAACGAAGTGGACGTCACCAGCCTGGAAGTTGCGGTAGGGCTGCGATACGAGACCCGTGGGGTAACGGAGGTAGCCATATTTGCCAGCCTGAGAAGCTTCGGCGTCGGAAGCGAAGACACCAGCGGTCTGGTAGCCGTAGAAGACACCAGCGGCCTGTCCTACAGCAGTGAGGATGTTGTTCTGACCATAGACGGACGAGGTGTAACCCTGGATGGTCTTGGCAGAGGCGAGGTCCTTCTGACCGTTGGCGTCAAGAGCGTAGGTGGTGATGAAGTTGTCGGTGGTAGCGGGAAGCTTGGTCACCTTGTTCTGGTAGTGACCGATGCCGAAGCCAGCCTGCCACTTCCAGTCGCGGAGGTTAAGGAGTACCACGTTCATGTTACCCTCGATACCCCAGTTGCGCAGAGCACCATCGTTGGCCCACATGAACTTCAGACCGGTGATATCACTGACAGCCTTTCGGGTGAGCAAGTTGGTGGTACGCGACCAGAAGTAATCTACACCGAGGCTTACGCGGTTGTTGAAGAGGGCCGTCTGGAAGCCGACGTTGAAGCGGTGGTTGGTTTCCCACTGAATCTTCGGGTTCTCGATGTTAGCGAGCTTCAGGCCGGTAGCGAGCTGGAGGAACTCGGCATTGGCAAAGTAGGTACGGGCTGCATAGTAGTCAACATTGTCATTACCGCTCTCTTCATAGCCGGCAAAGAGTTTGAGGTAGTTGACAGCGGGCACATTGAACCACTTCTCAGAAGACATCAGCCAGCCTGCCTGAACGGAGGGGAAGAGACCCCACTTCACTCCAGCGAGCTTGATACCATCGTTAGCCTGCTTACCGAAGCGCGAGGAAGACTCGGCCGTGGTGGTCACGGTGAGGAAGTACTTGTTCTTGAAGTTGTAGTCGGCATTGACATAGTAGGCCAGGTTGACCCAACTGTCATTCTGACCGCCATATTCCTTGTACGACTGGGACATGCTCATGTTCGGCATCTTGTCCTGGTCGTTGTTGTAACCGAGGATGTTGCTGCTGTTGTAGCTGAACGAAGAGAGACGGAAGCCAGCGAAGGCATTGAGGCGGTGTGCGCCAAACTGACGGGTGTAATTGATACGGAAATCGTTGAAGACAGAGGTTTCCTTGCTGAACTGCGACTGGAGAACGCTCTTTACCGAACCCAGACCTTCTACCGCCTTGGAGGGAGTACCATCATTGGGGAGGTAGTACTTCTCGTTGTAGCGGTTCATGATGTAACTGAAGCGGTCGGTGAGGGTGAGGTAGCGGTTGATCGTGTACTTGGGAGCCACATTGATGGCAAACTGAGTCTGCTCAAGGTAGTTCTTGTTGTCACCGTCACCGTTGGAGAGAATCCAGTAGGGGTTCACATAACCAGCATAACCGAAGTTTTCAGCGAAGCGGTAGGGGTTGTTGGCACTGTTGTAGTCCTTACCCGAATATACCTTGTCGGTATGACCTACCTGCAGACCGTTCGACTGGTCGTAGAACACATAGTGTGCATACGGGCTGATAAAGGGCGACTGGATGAGGGCCAGTACGTTGGGCGACGAGATATTCGAAGCAGAATAGTCGGGAGCCCAGCCATTATCGCGCAGATTGTAGGCATTGCGGACATAGGAGATGTCGAGGCCAGTGGTGAGGCCCTTGAACATGGTGATGTCCGAGTTGAAGCGGATGTTCAGACGGTTGAAGTCGTTGGTGCGTGCCACGGCCTCGCCCTGCGTATAACCGAGGGAGAGGTTGTACATGGCGACGTCATCACCACCGGCTACGCTCACGCGGTAGTTCTGCGAGAAACCCGTGTGATACATACCATCCTGCCAGTCGGTCTCATTGTGGTAGATGGGATAGAGCTTGTAGTTGGGGTCGTCGTTCATGAAAGCGGGCACGGAGGTATTCTTGTCGAAGTACTCCTTACCGGCAAGTGTCGTGCCGAGGAACTCGCTGACATAGTTGCGATACTGGCTGGCATTCATCATCTTGACAGACGAGGGGATTTCCTCAATGCCACCCCAGGCGCGGATGTTAATGCGGGTAACAAGGCTTTTACCTCGCTTGGTAGTGATTTCTATGACACCGTTGCCACCCTTGGCGCCATAGAGGGCCGTACCGTTCTTGATAACCTTGACATCTTCAATATCCTCGGTGTCAAGGAGGCTGAAGAGGTTGGCTACATAACCGGTGTGGAGGGCGGTGCGGTCATACTGCATGTCCCACTCTACTCCATCGACGATGACGAGGGGCTGAGAGTTGGTATTGAGCGAGTTGAGACCGTTGATGAACATGGCTGCACCCTGTCCGGCAAAGCCGCCACGGTTGATGGTGCGCAGGCTGGAGGCCAACTTGTTCTCCATGTCGTTTTCAACGGTAATCATGCTGCTCTCGCTGATGGTCATGGAGGGCTGATTGTAGATGGTAGTTCCATCTGCATAGAGGCTCTTCACTGCCGTAGTATAGAGTTGGGCATTTTGGTCGGTCAGGCCCTTGATGGCAATGTGACCAGGGTTGTAGTCGGGCAGGGCAACATACAGCGATGTCACGAAGTCGGGCACCTTAATCGTATAGGCACCCTGATCATCGGTCAGGGCTGTATAGAAGCGGTTGTTCAAAGCCTGAACCTTAGCACCGGCGAGAGGTTGTTTAGTGGCTGCATCATAGATGTAACCCTTGACCTCCTTCATGACGTACTTGGTGGCTTTCGTGGCCTGTGCTGCAGCAGTGGCACGCACTTGGCCGGCCTCGGTCTGCGCCGAAAGGACACAGGTGCCGGAAAGCATGAAGAGGCAGACACCAGCACGGAGAGCGCCCTGCAACATTTGGTTTTTAATATTCTTACTCATGTGTTCGAATTTTAAAGTTAACAAGATGCTCATTCGCGCACGGGCTCTACGATAACGGCCAGGATACTGAGGGCCTTGACCTTACCGGTACGCTGATAGCTATAGGGCAGGGAGATGCGCAGACGGGGGAAACTGTTCTTGCCGGAGGGCAGGCCCTGATAGGTATAGGGGAACTTGAAGTTTTCCCACAGGGTGATGCGCTCGGCCTTCTCCTGATTAACGCGAACGCCCTTGACCTGTGCGAGGTTCTTACCATCGTCGTCCATGAGGACAGCGTCAAACTTGGGAGACTCAATGATAGGATTGCCCTTATCGTCGAGGCGGATGTTGCTGGTACAGGTCTTATTGGGCAGCATGATAATCGAGATGTTGTAGTTGGTGCTGTAGATTTCACGCAACTCGAAGTCAATCATCATCGTGCTGTTACCCGAAACAGGGAAATAATAGTAACGGCCGTCCTCAATGAGACCACAGAGGTCAATGGAGTCGCGGGTATTACCTTCTTCATCAGGCTCAGTCTGCAGGGTGTTGACTTCGGTAAGTTCGATTGTCTGGCCCCAGTCCTGTGTAGAACCCTGTACATCGCAGAGGCCGCCACGCTGTGCCTTGAAGGTCTTTTTCTTGACCAGACCATAGGCGGGATCAATGGTATATTCGGGAAGGGCATACACATAACCGTTAGAAGCCTTGACAGGGCTCAGTCCTGCAAACATGCCATTAGTCTCACCGGGCGTCGGGTTGTACAGACAGATGTTCTTGGTGGTGAACATGGAGTCGCGGCTGAGGAACTCAGTGAAGACGGCAGCAGAGTCACGACGCTTGTCGGCGGTAACAACGCGCGAAACACTGACGGTTGAGGTGGAGAGGAGGTCCTGCAGCATGGAACGATACTGGAGCGAGTCCATATCGTTTTCGTTCAGACGCAGGGCATTGGCAGCTTTGTAGGTGAAGTCGTGCGAAGTGCTGGAGTACTCGTAGTTGTAACTCTTCTTGAACTTGTAGAGCGAAGCTATCTTCTCCTTAGCGGCTGCAAGAGCTGCATTTGTGGGGAAGAAGGAGATGCTTAAACTATCCTCGTTGGAGATAACCCTAAGTCTGGCATTGTTAATCATCTCGTTGTCATTCGAGTACACAGAGTCCACATACTCCATCTTACCGTACTCGTTCATGGCACCAGGGGTGCTGGCGCCTTCATTGAACGAGTACTTGCTGTAATCGTTAATCATGGCGAAGATGTCGGAGAACTCAGGATTAACGGAGAGCATGTCGTAAATATTGTGCTCGTAGGTCGATTCGCCATTCAGGAGATACAACTGACCATTGGACGAAATGATGGGGCTACTGGTGATGGCAGCACCATTGAAGGTCTTCGTGGACTGGCTGAAGGCGCAAATCTTACCATTGAGCATACGCACCTCCTTATCGGTAGGACTACCCTGATTAAAGCGGGCAATGTGATTGCGCACGAACTGCGAAGCCACCTGATAGTTGAGACTGAGGGCCTTTTCATAGGATTTGGTCGCGTCAACCGTATCGGCGAAGAGGGAGTCGGCGCGATCAAGGAGGTCAAGATACTGCTTGGCGTTGAAGGTACCATTGGTAGGCAGCCAAACGGTCATCTCCTGCGAACCGTTGAGGAAATCGGCGAAGGACTGCTTTTGACCTTTGTCGATTTCAGAGTTCATCACCTTGGCACGGCGGAGAATCATGGCCACCGAATCAAGTTCACTGGTGGCCTCGATATTCTGCCAAATCGTATTCGCACCGGTTGCTTCACTGACGCGAATATCGAAGTGGTCGTCGGTACAGGCTACAACCGTTGCAGCCAGTGCCGTGCAGAGCATGCCACCCTTTACAATATTCTGAAAAGTCGTTTTCATTAGATTTATAATTATTCAGTTTGTGTTGATTACCATATGTCTTCAGCTGTAGCACCATTGTATATGATGGTGGGCACGAACTCATAGTAATCGAGGAAGAGTTGTGCATCGAGTTTCTTCAGCGCCGACTTGAACCGGAGGTAGTAGGTCTTGTTGGCGTCGAAATAGTCCACGGTAACGATTCGACGTAGCGCGGCAGCGCTGCCACCCACTTCTCGGCAGGGTTGGTCACCCTTACCGTTGGTGACGGTGAAGTAGCGCGGGGCTTTCATGTAGCCCTGGTTACGCATATTCTTGTCGTTCTCGGCATTCTCTTCTGCATCCTCCGTATCGGCCACCCAGGGTATGGCAACCGTTCCAACGGTCTGACGCATGTCGTAGGGCAGCCCCACAGGGTTGAGACGATAAGGATCGGTACCCAGGTAAATCTGGGCCATGCCTCGCATGGTGTTGTGGGAAGCGCCCATGCGGAGTTCGTAGGTACCAGATTGGGGCACAGGCGGGAGTTTGACGACGAAGTCATACTGGCCGCAGGCCATTATCTCGTCACCCTGAAAATCGCGCCAAGCGCCACCCGAAGGCGAGTACGCATCGTGGAGGTAGAGCAACACCGTTCCTGCAGACTCATTAACAATATTGCCAAAATAGCCTTTGGGGAAGAAGAAGTAGCCCTGACCACGGACACTGTTGGAAGCAATCTCGGGAAGCATCGTCGTCATGTCGATACGGATACGTTCGTTACCGAGGTTCTTTCTAGTTTCAGTGTCATACCAAAGAATGCCGTCTATCGGGAAATAGAACCCGTTTTGGGCACTGTTGTCGTATTCGCCGTTGGAAGGTGAAATCTTCAAGCCACGCACGGAAGCGGACAACTCCTCGTAATTGCCATTAGGCGAGTTGTTGTACACGGAGATGCGGTTGAGGAAGATTTCATGGTTTATCTGGTCCTCATCGCCGCTACCGCCCTTGTCACCAAGTTGGGTAACCTTGACTAAGCCGCGGTACTTTCCAACCGTGGGATAATAGTCCCACACATTGGTCGGCATGTTGACCGTCTGGGGGTCCTTACTCGTACCGTACTTGTAGTTGAACTCATTGTAGTGATGGACAAAGCGGTTGTAAGCCATCTTACCTTCGAGGATGTGGTAGGCCACGAAGCGATTGACTGCGTTGTCAGCACTCTTCAGGTCTGTCTCGTTGGCTCCAGGCATCTTATCTTCGATGGCTTTTTTGATGCTCGGGAAGATGGCATCCCAGTTGGTGATGTTGCCTTCCTCGTCCTTCTCCACTTGTATGCTGAACGCATTCTCATAGACCTCGTCTGTCTCCACAAAGGCGGTATAGCCAAGGTAGCGCCGTTGCATAACGGTCATCGTGCCTCCGACACCCGACTGTTTGTAGGTGGCCTCACGAGTAATAAGTTCGTAATCGGAATCACGATCAGGCAGAGCCATCGTATCAGACCAAGCGGTCAGTTCCATGAGTTTGGCAAAAACCTTCATATTACCGGCTGCCGCAATGAGTTCATAAACATTGTCGGCTGAGGGGGCAATGACGGCATCCACAACATGGAGCATACCGTTGGAGAGTTCAACGTTAGTCTTCACCACACGCGAAGTCTTGTTGATGACGTAGTAAGCCTCGTCACCTTCGGTCTTCATTTCGCAGGGGAGCAGACGGTCGTTGAGGTTAGACTTTGCGAAAGTACCCGGCGTAGGGAACTCGGCTTCCTCGTAGGCGCTCTCACTGCCATTGTCGATGATACAACTATAGGCAAGGAGTTTGGCGTCTTCGAGCGTAAGTTCATCGACGGTAGCCACACCTCTCCGCTCACAGAAAGCTGCGACAGCAGCATTGTTGGGAGCAAATACAGTATAGTTGCCGCGTGCCGAAAGTACGCTCATGAGCGAGGAGGCATTCTGAGCATCGCTGAGGTTCACCCTGTTCAAGACCGCAGCGAAGGATGAGAAGTCCTCGGTGTTTTCGTTGACATAGTCAGCGATTGTCTGCTCGGTCTTGATGGCAAAGTTGCCCTCGTTGATCTCTTCGGAACACGCCGCGAAGATGGCGGGCGCCAGTAGGAGAACCAGCGCACCGACACTTCTCAGCAGATTATTCTTTATCTTATAGTAGGCTTTCATGGTAGTGGTTATTGTTGTGATTAAACAATGTTACCAAGCCTCTTTTAGTTTTTGCTATAGCGTGCCCAAACAGGATTCTGTTTCAGGTTGCCACCGAACTCTTCGCCGTTAATCTTATACTCGTCCTGGTTAACAGGGTTGTACATAGAATAGAGTTGCTTGAGACGGTTGCGAACGGAAGTGGATAGCGTAATATAGTTTGTGAGCACGTCGGAAACAGTCTCTTCAGTAGCCTCGCACTGGCGCACGATGTCAAACCAACGCTTGCCTTCGCCTACAAACTCACGCTGGCGCTCGTTATATACGAGGTTGAGCAGTTCGGAAGCATTCTTGGGGCTGCTGGTGTTGGTGGCATAGTTAGGTTTGAGACGGTCGCTTACCAGTTGGCCTGCACCATCCGTGCCCGTAGCTTTCAGACGCGGGTTGCTGCGAGCGAAGAGCGTATTCGTCAGTTTGAAGCCTTCTGCCACGAGTTCATTGGCAGCAGCAGTGGTGCTGGACGGTACCGAACGGGCGATAGACTCAGCCTTGATGAGGAAGATGTCGGCCAGACGATAGATAGGGAAGTTCTGTTCAGCCTGAGTGATATACTCGAACTTACCGCCCTGCGTCACATCTTCGAGGTCTTTGATGGTCAGACCCGTCATCATGTTCTTGTGAATCTGAGGCAGCGAAGAGGAGTTGGGGTCGTAACGCAGGGTCTCGAGCAGGCGGATGTCCGTCTTACCATAACCACGGGCGGGATCGTAGGACGAAGCAGCAGAGCTAGCGAGGAGGCTGCTGGCTACGAGCGAACGGGTGCTGAGCGTGTTACCGCTTGGCGAAGAGCAATAGTTCTGCAGGGTATTGTTGGACACACTCTTATTAGCATCATACTTGAGTTCGAAGATAGCCTCGGTCTCATTATCCTTAGACCACAGCGTAGCATAAACGTCATCGCTGACATTCTCATTGCTGAGCGCCTTCATACGATAGAGGTAGGGATAGTCGAGGTTGGTATCCTGGGAAGACTGGATAAGGTTCTCAGCCAACTTGCGGTCGTACTCGCTCTGGAACCAGTCGAGGATGTCATCGCAGTAGTCAATCGACTTTTTGAAACACTCGGTGGCGAGCGCGTTGCACTGAGCGGCTGTGAGGGTATCGCCATCAGCGTTGACCACCACGTCGCCCTTGGGGTTAGATTCCTTCGTAGTGAGCATACAGCCACGCCACAGATACATATCTGCGAGAAGGGCCTGCACACCGCGACGGGTGAAACGACCACAGTTTTCTGACGAACTACCAAAGTTGTTGGCAGCGTAGGGCAGTACAGCCTCTACATCCTCGATGAGATGGCGCATGATGTTGACACCTTGAGTCTGGCCGTCAACACGAGCACGAGCCTCTTCATCGGTGCGTACAGCCTTCGTTACGTAAGGAACATCGCGGAAGGCGCGTACCAGATAGAAGTAGTAGAGTGCACGCAGTGCGGTCACCTCAGCCTTGATGGGAAGCCAGTCGCTCTGACGGAAACTGGGGTCCACCTCGTTACCCGGCTGGGTCATAGTCTCGCCCTGCTCGAGGACAAGGTTACAATAGTTGATGCCGGTATAGAATTCGTTCCACTTGAAAGTACCTTCCGTAGGCATCAAGATGCCTTGCTGGGCATGCTTGATACCATCCTGCGTCTGGTCGAAGAGCGTCATGTTGTCTGAACGCACTTCGCCCCAGAAGAAGATTTTGTTGGTTACGCCGCTGGTAGCCAATTGACGATAGCAGGCAGCGCGTACGCCCTGAAGGTCGGTTTCTGTCTTCCAGAAATCGTCTTCCGTGATACGGTCAGAGGGAAGTACTGTCAGGAAGTCGTCGCACGAGGTGAGACTCACACCTGCCAGCAGGAGTCCGCTAACCAGGAATTTATTGATAAACATATTTGCTTTCATATCTGAATGTCTTAGAAACCAATATTCAAACTAAGCGTGAACGAGCGCGAACGCGGGGTCTGGCTGGAGTCGGTACAGGGGCTGAAGCCATACTGAGAGTGGTCGGGGTCGGTACCTTTGTACTTGGTCCAGAAGATAAGGTTGTTACCCGAGGCATTCAGACGGAGCGACGAGATGCCATAGCGCTTGAGTTTTTCGCTGGGGAAGCTATAACCAATCTGGAAGTACTGGAAGCGGAGGTAGTCACCCTTCTCCACATAGCGGTCTGAGATAAGTGCGTTGTAGTTGGCACCACCACTGACCTTCGTGCTGAGTGCGCGGGGGATTTCCGTCTCCTGACCGTTGGTGCGCCAACGGTGGTTAACGGCAGCGCTTTGGTTCTTGTTGCTGCGCATATCCTCTGCATACATACGTGCCAGGTTGATGATCTTATTACCGATACGGAAGTTGAAGTTGGTTTTGAGTGTCCAACGGCCGTAGTTGAAGTCGATACCGAAACCACCGCTGATTTTGGGGTTCGAGCTACCGAGGTAAACAATATCGAGTTCATCGATCTGACCATCGTAGTTGACATCTTCATAGATGACGTCACCACCTTCAAACTTGTAGTTAATACCGCCGTAGTTGTAAACCATCTGGAGCGGGTTACCATTCTTGTCATAGACCACGTTGCCCTTGGAGTCGCGTACGATAGGAGCGGTCTTGCCAGTAGCGGCAGCCGTGTTGCGCGAGTAGGTACCGTCAGCATTGGGCTCAGACATGTAGAACTCGTTCTTGGTGTCGTCGATGAAGTAGCCGTTGTGCTTGTAGTCGTAAGCATAGACACCCTTGAAGCGGAAACCGTAGATACCACCGAGAGCGTGGCCAATCTGTACACGCTTGAGCACCTGCTCGTTACCACTGGAGTAGTCGAAGTCAACATTGTTGGCGGCGAGTACGGATGCATCCATCTCGGTAACCGTGTTGATGTTCTGTGCGAAGTTGAAGCGGAAGACCGTGCTGAACTTGCCCACCTTGAAGAGTTCGCGGGTGTTCACATAGAGTTCCCAACCCTCGTTCTCCATCTTACCAACGTTAGCAGCACTGAGCGAGGTGTAACCGCTGGTGGAGGGTACGCTCACCGACGAGTTGATAAGGTCAGTGGTATATTTGTGGTAGATGTTCAGGTCAAACTTGATGAGGTCTTCGAAGAAGTTGAGGTTGAAACCGAGGTTCCAAGACTTCGTCTTTTCCCAGCGAATGTTGGTGAGACGGAGGTTGGTCGGCTTCATGGCCGTCGTACCATTATAGGAGTTGAAAGTACCATACTGGTTGTAGATGAGACCTTCGCCGAAGTTGGCTAGACCGGTGATACCGTAGCCCGGACGGAAGGCGAACATGCTAACGACCTTCTTGAGGGGCTCGAAGAACTTTTCATCGCTGATGTTCCAACGAGCGGAGATGCCGGGGAAGAAACCCCACTTGTGACCGTCACCAAACTTGGTGCTACCGTCGCCGCGGAGGGTCAGGGTCAGCGAGTACTTTTCGTTGAAAGCATAGTGGGCACTACCAGTGATGGCCATGGTGTGACTCTTACCAGTGGAGGTGCCGAGGCCGGTCAGGTAACCCTGAGCCGTAGGATCGGTGATGCCGCCGCTGATACCAGACGAAGAGAGATACTGGTTGGTAGAGGTGGATGCCGTCGATTCGATGCTACCCAGCACCTGGAGAGCGTGGCGCTCGTCAGAGAAGGCGGGCTTGAAGAGCAGCGAGTGCTTGTTCTTGAATGTGAAGTTCTTATACTCGTTGTTCGAGGTGCGGTCTATCTGGTCAGACCACATCTTCCACGTTTCGAGATTGTGGGGATAGTAGCTGTTCTTCGTTTCGGTATAGGCATTGATAAATACCTCACCCGTATAGTTCAGCTGTGTCTCGTCATCTTCCTTGCCGAGGAACTTGTACTCTACAGAGAACTTCGGCGTGATCGTATAGGTGGACCATTTACGCCATGCGTATTCAGCAATGGCAACAGGGTTACCGTTAGTAACCATGTCGTTGAGGTAGTAAGACGAGAGGTTGCTACTGTTGGCCACCATACCGGTAGTGGTGGCAGCCTTGGGCATCAGATAGTATTCGCCCGTATCGAAGTACTGACCGTTTGCGCGGTTGTACTCCCAGCGGGTTACAGCCATGTTAGGCATGGCCTTGTAGGCGTAGCCCATGAGGCCGTCATCATAGTTCTTGTTTTGGTTGGTGTAAACCAAAGAGAAGTTGGACGAGAACTTGATACGGTCGGACACATAGTAGTCGAGGGCCAGACGCGAGGTGAAGCGGTCGAGAGTCTGCTTGATAACGGTACCAATTTCATGGTCGTAGCTGGCAGATACACGGAAGGTAGCCTTGTCACCACCACCCGAGAGGCTGACGCTGTAGTTGTGGGTCTGACCGAACTGTGTAACCTCGTCAATCCAGTCGGTATTCTTGTTATAGTTATAACGGTATGCCGTATAGGTCGGGAGGTCCTGAAGTTCTACAATCTGGTCTGCGGGGTTACCTGCCTCAGGGTTGGGGTTGTGGTAAGCTTGCTGCAGGAAGATCTTATACTCGTCACCAGTGAGCATCTTCATGCCATCGGGCTGCCAAGAGCCAGAGAAGCGATAGCTGAAGTTGATACGCGTCTTACCGCGTGCACCGCGGCGGGTCTTGATTTCGATAACACCGTTCGAACCGCGGCTACCCCAGATAGCGGTGGCAGCAGCGTCCTTCAGAACGTTGATAGACTGGATATCTTCGGGATTCACCTGCAGAAGGCTGGCGAACTTTTCCTCGTTCATATCATTGGCGTCGAACTCGTCCGTGTCATAGTCCTCAAGGATATCACCATCGACTACGATAAGGGGGTTCTGGTCACCGTTGATGGTGGTCACACCACGGAGGCGCATGGACGTACCTGAACCGAGGTTACCTGAATTAGACACGATATCAAGACCAGCAATCTGTCCCTGAAGGGCTTCACCTGCCGTTTCGAAGGAGAGACCTTGCATTTCATCCATGTTAAGGCTCTGCTGAGCCACCGAGATTTCGCGCTCGGGAATGACCATACCGTTCGATTTGGTCTTACGGGTAACCGTCTTAACGGCCTCGCTGAAGGTGCTATTGTCCACCAACTCGATACGGAAATTTGTCTGAGTGCCAATGGCTTGTCTAACCGTGCGGTAACCGATGTACGACACTTGCAAAGTGTTGTTCGGGTTCTTGATGGTCAGAGAGAAGTTACCACTAGCATCCGTTTGTGTAGCTGAAACGGCACGATTTGACTTGTCGATTTCAGCGACGTTTGCCATGATGACAGGACCTTTGTCGGTGGAACTCCACACATGTCCTGTGATGCGCTTCTGGGCGAACGCGAGGGTGCAGCAGAAGCACAAGGCAAGAGTCAAAAGATATTTTATGCTCTTCATAATAATAGAATTTACTTGATTCTGTACTTCTTCACAAAGCTTTCGGCCACGGCGGGAGTTGCCCATGCGGCATCAAAGCGCTGGGTAGCAAGGCTTTTGTCGAAGAGGAGATAGTTGTCAATCTGATGTACGGACACGAAGGACGAGTTCTTGATGGTGGTAGCCGTGCTGGCAGGCGACTTGTCAAAGTCGGCGTCGCGAGCCATGAAGTTGTAGGGAGCTACAACGTGGGCTGCCACCTTGCCGTAATCCACTGTGCCGTCACTGTTCAGCGCCGTAGCGTCATAGAGAGAGATGGCGCCATTGGTCTGGCGGACATTCAGCGTCAGGTAAACATTGCTGTAATTATCAATGCACGATGTCTGGTAGGCATCGTCGCTGGTGACATTATCAACGAAGAGCGATTCATCCTGGAAGTGGTACTTCAGGAAGTTCATGAGCATGGTAATCATGGCTTTAACCTTAGCTTGATCAGCCTCGGACATCTGACCGGTGCTTTCGCCGTTCTCGTCCTGAATCATGTGGTTGTCCATGTACTCGATAATCTCATCGTAAGTCATCAGACCACGCAGACGTGCTTCCTTTATCTTCTCGTTGGTGGGGATATAAACCGTATAGCGGTAGTTATTGAAGAAGCGGACAAGTTTCTCGTTGAAAGGCGGATAGATACCTTCATCATTGAAGATGCGGTATTTCTTAATCTCGGCTTTCCAAAGGTCGTTGTCTGCCTTCATCTCTTCGGTCTGGAAACCAGCGGCGATGAGCTGGTCGGCCGAGAAGTTGGCCTGGCAAAGTTCGTAGAATTCGGAGAAGTTGTCGGGGTTCTCACGCATGATGGCATAGACCGTCTTGGTGGTGGGCTGCATGGGGCGGTTGATGAGGTAAGTCATACCGTTACCGTAGCCACCATTCTTCTCGGAGGTCATGTCGTAGCCTTCGATGACTTCGCAGTCGTGGTCGTTGTCGGCATATTCATCGTTCTTGAGCTGGAGCTGGTAGCCACCATCGACAAGCATACCTACACCGTTGTCGGCAGCAGGAACCTTGTGAACTACATAAACGGGAGCGCCGCCGCGCGAGAGGAAGATGGTGCGGTTGCCATTGACACCGGCATCATTATCAGCATCTTCGGTGTCGTGAACTACGATATGCTGGTCCATCATGTCGATAAGGAGTGTACGCTTCACCTGACCCGATCCCGTGGTCAGAGCACCGTTGGGCTCAGAGACGTTGGCTGCATTACCACCCGTGGTCGAAGTCTTATCGTTGGCCTGCGGACCGACAGAGATGTCATAGCGGTAAGCCTGAGCGCGGACGGGGATGACAGCGTTCGAGGTATTCTTATAAGTAAAGCGCCAGTACTTATACTGGTTGGCCTGAAGCACACCCTTGGCGATAGACATAGGATCTACATAGCCATAGAGACCCAGACCTTCGTCTGTCGGAACGAAGAAGGAGAAGCGCGACTGCATGGCCTTGAGGTAGGTGGAATAGTACTTCTTCAGCGGGGCGTTGTTGTAGGAGGTACCTTCGATATAGTTATCGTCAGCACGGGCTACCGACTTCATCACCTGGGTGTTAGCGCTATAGAGCACCGGACCAATCACGGCGGCGTAGTCGGCGGGGGTGATGACGGAGTTCATCACATATACCACACCGTTGTTGGCCAGCAGACAGGTGTCGATGGCAGCCTTATAGGCTTCCTGGCTGGGATAGTTATTGGCGGGGAACATCTGGTCCTGAGCATCGTTCATGATGGTCAGATACTTGCTGGGCACGCTCTCGATGAAGCTGTCCTTCAGCAGGTTGTTGATCAGAGCCTGAATGATGTCGAGGGGAATCTGGTAGATGTTGGTGATAAGGTTGTCCATGTTACCCGGCTCATTGGGCACGGTAGCGTAGCGGTTCATCAGACCGCGACCACCACCTTCCCAGAAGTAGGCTTTAAGGGCGTCATCATTGGGCACGAAGAAGGCACCCATGTCGCGTTCCTTCGGCGTGGAGGAACTGATGGCATAGGAGTTCCATCCCGGGTCGTAGGTCAGGAAGGGGAAGGCACCGAGCGACTTCTTATCGGGGCCCTGTGTCATGGCACCGTTGCTCGAGCGCGAGGAGATATACTTCTTCTCGAAGACAGAGTCGTTTCCTATATCATGGAGGGCACGATAGTCGGCGGTGAGGGATGCGCTATAATAAGGTGCACTAAAGCGGTCCAGCAGGCGGCTGAAAAGTTGAGTCTTACGGTTCTGACGA
Organism: uncultured Bacteroidales bacterium; assembly: GCA_946055775.1. Lineage (GTDB taxonomy): Bacteria > Bacteroidota > Bacteroidia > Bacteroidales > Bacteroidaceae > Alloprevotella. Next base: position 30,814 of record CAMGHE010000001.1, on the reverse strand, counting down.
ATGCACTCGGCCATGTTGGGAGGCGTGACGAGCACCTTATCCAGAATGTTGAAATAACCGTTCATACAGGTGACATCCTGCTTAACAATCTGGGCGTCATAAACATAGGCGCGCTTACCACCGGCAGCACCGTTGAGCCAAGGCGCCTCGCCCTTCTTTTCGAGGTTGAGAACGAAACTGATATCCTCGTGGGTGATATCTTTGGCCTTCATTTGTTCCTCAAGGAAGTGTACCATAGGCGAGGACGTAGCGTCCAGAGCCATGAGGATACCCTTGCCGCCAGGCTGGTTGTAGTTGTCCCAGAAGCGCTTGTCGCCAGTTGCATTACCCTCCGAGTCGGTCGTGGGAATGTTCAGGTTATGCGGAAGAGAGTCGGGTACCCAGAACGGCACGGTATCCACAGCCGTAGCGGCCGTAGCACGACGCATGGTCAGGTCGCCACCTTCAGAAGAGTAGGTCAACATTTCGAGCACATCGGCATTGTTGAGCATGCTGCCATAGAAAAGCATTGCTTTTTGTGCCTGAGTCAACTGAGAATACGAGCGAACGGGTTCGCCATAGGCATCCTTCCACTCGGTTGTAGCGAAGAACTTGTCGAAGGCCGAGTCCGGCGCAACGAAAAGCGTCTTACTACCGGTCTTAGACAGTACATCCTTGTACTCCAGGTCGTCAATCAACTGTACGGTGTAGTTGAATTGACGGGCCTTCAACTCGTCGTAAATACTCCCGCCCAGAAAAGTCGGCATGGTCTCATCGAGATCATAATCGTCTGAACAGGAATAAGTAAGAGCGCAAGTCGAAAGCAGGCACATTGCACCGAGCAATGATTTGCCCATTCTGCTAAAACGGTTTTTCATACGCACTAATTACTGTTTGATATTTATTTTTCGGTTTGTTCGTATTAGAAACACACAGTTAGTTGCAGCAAAATTAAAAGAATTTTGTAATCTGAGCATGGAAAAATCCTTTTATTTACGGGAGCGTTAAACTTTTTTAAGAATATGTGAACATAAAAATGTTAAAAGAAAATCGGGCTTTTCGGACGCTGCCTGTGGGTGAGGAAGTTGCAACTGAGGATACTGTTTGGGGCAAAATGGGGCTCAGACGCGCCACTGAAACGCTCAGGGTCAGAAGAGCCTCAAGTAGCCTAGATTTAAGAATAAATAACTTTTCTAAGAAAGTTTAACTTTGCGTAAAGGCGAAAGGAGGACCCGTGGAGACCGATGTTGGTCGAGGTCCACCCCTGTGACGACATGAGAACCGGCGTAAATTTTGCGCACGTGTAATCTATCGCCGGCGGTATTGATGGCAAATATTTATAAAAGTTTAACGGTCGGGGCAAAGAAAAGTGGTCTCGGGGCTGATAGCACGACTTGGGCGAACCAAGACACAACTTGGGGGATAGTATTTATTGCTGTCCTATAACAGTTTTGAGGGGTGAAGGAAGACAGGGAACAAATGCTGAATAAGGTCAGTTTAGACTAAGCCGTGGTAGGGATTTTGATTTAGCGGCCTAATTTTTGAAAAAAGCGGGGTGATTTGAAGGGATATTGGGCGGGGATTTACAAAGGAAAAGGTGCGAATGACTGGGACGCGAGTTTTACTATTACTCTGTCATATTGTTGTTTACAAGCCTTAGAAGATTTATACCTCCAAGGCAACAGGCAGAACAACTGAATGAAATAGGCTTAAAATAAGGTAAATGATTTTGACATTTTGCAAGGAGCAATCTGGAGACATAAGAAGAGAGGAGGATATAAAGGCTGGCTGACACGCATAGTGGATGGCTGCGAGGGTGACAGCGGAAAGCGGCAGGTAGTATTACTTCCAGAAAGAGGCTGGCGACCACTCGTCGCGCCACTCGATGACGGGGTGGCCGCCCTCGAAGGTAATGGGCAGCCAGACGTAGCGAGCGTCACTGGGGTGTTTGGGGCACCAGATGTCGGCCAAGAAGATGAAGGCGTCGGGGCGTCCAGCAACAGGAAGGGCATAGGTACCCTGGCCGCCAAAGGTGGTACGGGCCTCCTTGCCGCGACATGGCGTGGGCCATTGCGTCCACGGACCGGTTAGGTTGTCGGCACTAAACATGCGAGCTTCATTAGGTGCCCAACCAGTGCAGCCACTCGTGATGAGCCAGTAGCGGCCATTATGCTTGAAGAGAACGGGGGCTTCATTCTGTCCGCCAGGAGCAATGCGCCAGTAGCGACCGGTATGGTAGGTAAAATCGGTGGATAGTTCGGCGAGATGAAGCGTCAGATTGTCCTCTGACGAGAAGATATGGTAGGCGCGTCCATCATCATCGACAAAGAGGGTCATATCGCGTGCCATTTGTCCACCAGCCATGTCGCGCTTGAGGAAGAGGCCTTGGCGGATAGCCTCGCGCCAGGGCGCCGTCCACCACTGCTGATAGCGGGTCTGACTAAGCGTGTCACAGCGTTGACGGTCTGCTGCAGTCCAGTCGGCGGGATAGCAATAGGGGTTGACGCGACCGGAGCGCAGGTAGCTAAAAGGGCCTGTGGGCTTGTCGGCCACGGCCACAGCGGCACGGGCGGCAGCATAACCTCGATCTTTAAGTTCGAGATGGAACCAGAGGACGAACTTGCGGGTAGCTGGGCAATAGATTACCTTGGGACGCTCCATGATGCAGCCTTTTTCTATATCGCTAGCCTTCTGCGTGTCAACGGGCAGTACAACGCCGCAGTTTGTCCAGTGGATCAAATCCTTGGATCTGTAGCAAGTGATGCCGACAAAGGCGGACGAAGAATGGGCAGATTTGTGTTCGCCATACCAATAGTAGGTGCCGCGATGGTAGAGTACGCCGCCGCCATGGGCATTGATAGGGTTGCCATCACGGTCGAGCCATAGCGCTCCAGGACGGATGGCAGGCTTTTGGGCTAGGATAGGAAGTAGAAGACACTGGGCAACGAGGAGAATCAAGAAGCGTTTCATCGGGCCATAGTATAAGGGGGATTTGTGATGAAAATGACTGAACCATTCATAGGTCATTATCGGCACATCACACCATTGAAACAAAAAACAAGCGCCGGTATCCAAGAAGCGGAGGCCGGCGCAGGAAGGGGTATAAAGTGGACCAGGAGGGCATCGAACCCTCGTCCGAACAGGGAAGCACTAAGGTTTCTACATGCTTATCTCTGCCTAATTTTTTCGGGCGAAGCGCGGACCAGAGCCACCGCGCAGGGCCTTATCCTCTAAAGATGTCTCCTCGGGCGCGAGGCCACCCAGGGATATCTCCGATGTTTCTGGCACCACCGGATCAAGACGCTTCGGAGCCACAGCGCTTGGGTGATGTCTCGTCCCCACACATCTGCGGCGGGGATTAAGCTGATGTACTAAACTTCGATCAGGCAGCGAGAGCGAGCTGATTTTCGCCAATTAAATTTTCGAGAGCCGAGATTAAAGTGCCCACCCTCAGGCGCACTGCATGCTTGCTTACCACCTCTGCCTGCCGTCAAATCCAGTCTGGCCCGAGTAGCGTTGCAAAGGTACGCGATTCTTTTCAAACGGCAGAGCCTGTGTCGTGAAAAATTGTTGACCCACTGCGGATAGGGCATAAAGGAAGGCGCGTCATCCGTTGCATTGTGCACAACAAGATGACGCGCCTTGGAGAGGATATATAGGTAGGACTATATACTATGGGGTCAGAGCGCTATACCAGCGAGATGTGACAGGCCGTCGTAGAAGGCGCTGACGAGGCCGAGCAGGATGACGCCTACGGTGCAGAGCACGAGGGCGGCACGCGTACCGCAGTCGCTGGTAAAGGCGGCGATGGGGCTGTCGTTCTCCTTGATATACATAGCCTTCACGATGAGCAGGTAGTAGTAGAGAGAGATGACGGTGTTGACCAAGGCAATGAATACCAGGAGGTAATAACCGGCATTAAAGGCTGCCATGAAGACAAAGAACTTAGAGAAGAAGCCTGCGAAGGGCGGGATGCCTGCCAAAGAGAAGAGGCAGAGCGTCATAAGGAAGGCCAGTTTGGGATTGGTCTTGTAGAGGCCGTTGTAGTCGTCTATGCCCACCTTGCCGCTGTTCTGCTCCACGACATGGATTACGGCGAAGGCGCCGAGGTTGGCGGCGAGATAGACCAGGAGATAGAAGACGAGAGCGGCCATGCCCTGCTCGGTGACGCCCATGACGGCGAGTACCAGATAGCCAGCCTGACTGATAGCGGAGAAGGCCATGAAGCGCTTGAGGTTCTTCTGACGGATGGCAAAGAGGTTGGCCACAGTGATGGACACCACGATAATCCAGAAGAAGCCGACCGACCAAAGGCCGAAGAAGCCAGTGCCCGTACCAAAGACCTTGGCCAGGATGGTGAAGAGCACGAAGGCGGCGCTACCCTTGGAGATGACGCTTAGGAAGGCCGTGACGGGAGTGGGAGCACCCTCGTAGGTATCGGCTGTCCAGAGGTGGAAGGGCACAAGGGAAATCTTGAAGCCCATACCCGAGATGAAGAGGACGAGGCCGAGGATGCTGAGCAGGTTGACGGGCATGGAGGCCATCTTGCTGAAATAGAGCGTGCCGGCAGCGCCATACAGCAGGGAGATGCCGTAGAGCAGGAGGGCGGCGGAGAAGAGGGCGAGGAGGATGAACTTGGCGCCGGCTTCTGCGCTCTCGGTGCGCTTCTTGTCGTAGGCGATGAGGGCTGTCATGGGGATGGAGGCGAGTTCAAGGCCGATGAAGAACATCAGGAAGTGGCCGCTGGAAATCATGAAGTACATGCCGAGGAGGGTGAACAGGGTGACGGTATAGAACTCGCCCTGCTTGATACGGTTCTCGGCGGCTCCGAGCCACTTGGACGACATGAGGAAGACGATGATGGCGCCGACATTGAGCGTAGCCTTGAGGGCGGTCATCATGCCGGAGCTCTCATACATGCCACCGAAGGCACTGCTGACGGCAGCGGCATTGGTGTTGATGTTGCAAAGGATAAAGATAGTCTGTGCGAGCAGGAGCACCACAGGCAGCAGGGCACGCACATGGCCACCGCAGGGACAGCCACAAGCAGTATCATCGCCACCAGCGCAAGCCAGAGCACGCTCTTCCTTGCCGCAGGCAAAGAGGTCGGCGATGAAAAGCACCAGCACGACGGCCAGCAGACTTACCTCTTCGCTCATGCTAAGAAACTGGGAATAGTCGATAGTCATTATTCTATATGCTATAAGAGGTTACGTAAATCAGAAACCAGCCACGGCCTGTGCAGTGGGCAGGATATGCTCTACCACAGGGGCAACGCCAGTGCGAATCATGTTGCTTACCCAGAGAGGCGCCAGACCAAGACCGGCAACGCTAACGATGAGGCAGACAACGGCAACACGCTCGTCCCATGTAGCATCGGTGAGTTGCAGGTGATGCTCATTGGTGCAGGTGCCGTAGAGGATCTTGCCCACAACACGCAGGATATAGACGGCGGTAATGACGATGCTGCAGCAGGCGGTGATGGTCAGGATGCGGTGGAAGAGGTCGGCATTCTCGAAGGAGCCTACGAAGATGGTCATCTCGGCGATGAAGCCAGAGAAGCCCGGCAGACCGAGGTTAGCCAGACCAGCGATGATGTAGCCCACCGAGAGGAAGGGCATGATGCGCATCAAGCCGTTGAGTTCGCGGATGTCACGGGTGTGGGTACGACCGTAAATCATACCGATGAGGGCAAAGAAGAGGGCCGTCATCAGACCGTGCGAGAGCATCTGCAGGATAGCACCGGTGCAACTGGTCTGCGTGAGCATGAGGATGGCGAAGAGCACGAGGCCGCAGTGGGACACCGAACTGTAGGCGTTGATGTACTTCAGGTCGGTCTGCACGCAGGCCGAGAAGGCACCATAGACCACGGAGATACCGGTGAGGATGAGGAAAATCCAACCCAGTTCCTGAGCGGCTTCGGGCATGAGGTACATGGCAATGCGGAAGCAGCCATAGCCACCGAGTTTCATGAGCACGCCAGCGTGGAGCATGGACACGGCAGTGGGCGCCGAAGCGTGACCGTCGGGGCTCCAAGTATGGAAGGGGAAGAGGGCACCCAAGACGCCGAAACCGACGAAGGTCATCGGGAACCAGATGCACTGCATGCCCGTATCGATGGCGTGGGCACCGTTGGTGTGGTTGGCAATGTCGATGATGTTCATCGTGTTGCCACCGGCACCGTAGAAGATACCGAAGATGCCGCACATGAGGAAGGCCGAACCGCCCATGAGCATGAGGGTCAGTTTCATGGCGGCATATTCCTTCTTACCGCTACCCCATACGCCGATGAGGAGGTACATGGGGATAAGGGCTATCTCGTAGAACATGAACATGGCAAACATGTCCACGGTGATGAAGAAGCCGAACACACCCATGGAGAGGAGGGTGAACCAGAGGAAGTATTCCTTGGTGAGAGGTTTGAGTTTCCACGAGGCAAAGGTACCTGTGAAAACGATGATGGCCGAGAGCAGGAGCATGGCTACGCTGATGCCATCGACGCCGACGGCATACTTGATGTGCAGCGCGTCAAACCAGTCGATATGGCCAGTGAAGAGCATCTCGCTCGTGGGGTCTGCGGCGCGTGCTCCGAGGAAGTCAAACACCAGTTTGACAGCCAGGAGGAGCAGGACGCTGCTGCCTGCCACCATCACGCCACGCACCTGATTGATGTTGCGCGCCAGCCAAAGGCCGAGGAGCATCACCATCGGTACGAAGACGAAGGATGAAAGATAGAGGACGTTCTGTATATTTTCCATTGTATCTGCGTTTTGAGAAATGGTGGTAGGGTTATCAGGCAAGCAGGAACAAAAGGGTCAGCGCCAGGATGCCCAGGAAGAACACGAAGGCGTATTTCTGTACGGCGCCGCTCTGCAGACCGCGGATGTTGTAGCCCAGGGCGTTGGCACCCCATGCCAGGAAATCGAAGAAGCCGTCGATGATGTGGCGGTCGAACCAGGCGATGGGCTTGGAGATGCGCGCAAAGATGATGCGGTGGGTGACGTACTGATAGACCTCGTCCATATAGAAACGCTTGTAGGCCCAGCGGTGCAGGCCGGAGAACTTCTCGGCCATGCTGTCGGCTACGGGCTGACGCTTGCGGATATAGATGAAGGTAGCCAACAGGATGGAGCAGACGGCGATGACAATGCTCGTACCGGCCACACCCCAGTCGAGGTGGATATCATAAGCCTGCCCATCGGCGCTGACGAAGTGGCCGAAGGGGATAAAGCCTGCGGCGCAGGTGACAATGGCCAGGAAGATGAGCGGCAGGGTCATCACCAGCGGAGCCTCGTGCGGCGTATGGTGAGCGTGCAGTTCTTCGTTCTCCGTGCCCCAGAAGATACCATAGTAGAGGCGGAACATGTAGAAGGCGGTCATCGCGGCGATGGCGGTCATGAACCAGCCGACGAAGGGGCTGTAGGCGAAGCAGGCCGTGAGGATCTCATCCTTCGAGAAGAAGCCCGAGAAGGGCGGTATGCCAGCGATGGCCAGACAGGCGATAAGGAAGGTGATGTGGGTGATGGGCATGTATTTGCGCAGGCCGCCCATAGCCGACATCTCGTTGCTGTGCACGGCGTGGATGATACATCCGGCGCCGAGGAAGAGCAGGGCCTTGAACATGGCGTGGGTGAACAGGTGGAACATAGACGCCATATAGCCCAGCGAGCCGACGTGGTGATGGCCGGTGGGCAGTTCGGTGCACACGCCGAGGGCCACCATCATGAAGGCAATCTGCGAGATGGTGGAGAAGGCCAGCACGCGCTTGATATCGCTCTGGGCACAGGCCACGGCGGCGGCATAGAAGGCGGTGAAGACGCCCACCCATACCACGATGCCGAGGACGGTGTGGCCGCCGATGGTGCCGAAGCTCTGGAGCAGGGGCATCATACGGGCGATAAGGAACACGCCGGCGACCACCATCGTGGCGGCATGGATGAGGGCGCTGACAGGTGTCGGGCCTTCCATGGCGTCGGGCAGCCAGATGTGGAGGGGGAACATGGCACTCTTACCGGCACCACCGATGAACATCAGACCGAGGGCGACGGGGATAAACTTGGCCGCGTCGGCATCGAAGCCGCAAATCTGGCCCATGGTGTCCACCACCTGGCCGTCGGCGCCAGCCTCAACAAAGTTGAACGTGCCGACGAAGTAGCCGTAGATAAGGATGCCGATGAGGAAGAACATATCGGCGAAGCGGGTGACGATGAAGGCCTTCTTGGATGCGGCGATGGCAGCCGGCGAAGTGAAGTAGAAGCCGATGAGCAGATAGGACGAGACGCCCACCAATTCCCAGAACATGTACATCTGGAAGATGTTGGTGGCCACGACGAGTCCGAGCATCGACATGGTAAAGAGGCTGAGGAAGGCGTAGTAGCGTTGGAAGCCGCGTTCGCCGTGCATATAGCCGAAGGAGTAGATGTGCACCATGAGCGAGACGGTGGAGATGACGATGAGCATCATGACAGAGATGGGGTCGAGCATGATACCCAGGTCAAAGTGGAGGTTGCCCATGGGAAGCCATTCAAAGTTGTATGGCAGGAGCGTGGCGAAGGTGCCGTCTGCACCGCGGGGTGCGGTGAAGTAGGCATAGGCCGTCATATATGACAAGATGGTGACGATGCCGAGTACGGAGGTACCCACCAGGCCGGCCGTCTTGTGGCTGAGCCATTTTCCGCATATTCCGAGGAAGAGGAACGAGAAGAACGGCAACAGAAGGATTAATAATGTGTATTCCATGCTTTCGAGTTAATGGATGACTGGAAGTTATGGGTATGGTAGCAGGTCTTCGCTGTAGGCGCTGCTCAGCCCTTCATTTTCTCCAACTTATCCACCTGTATGCCCTTGAGCATGCGGTAGATGTTGATCATGATGGCAATGGCGACGGCACTTTCTGCAGCAGCAATGGCGATGGCGAAGACAGAGAAGAGATAGCCCTCATTGCCTCCGAAGTTGCACATGCGGTTGAAGACGGCGAAGTTGAGGTCGGCCGAGTTGAGCATCAGTTCGATGGAGAGGAGCACGGCCAGCGTGCTGCGGCGTGTGATAAAGCCGAAGATACCGGCGCACATCATCACGGCCGAGATAATAAGCATATATTCTATCTGTATCATAGCGTTGAAGATGTGTGTGGTTTAGCGCTTGCGTGCGATGAGCAGACCGGCCACGATACATGCCAGGAGCAGTACGCTGACGGCCTCGAAGGGGAGCAGGTGTCCGCCCTCGCCCGAGGAGAGGAGGGTATTGCCGATGCTGTCGATCGATGTAGCAGCACACTTGGCCGGTTCCTGCGGTGCGTCGAGGGTGGCGATGTCGGCAAAGAGGTTCTGCTTGAGGAGCATGAAGAGGAAGACGAGGAAGCCCACGAGTGCGAGGATGAATCCCCACGAGGCGTCCTTGATACGGGCCTTGGTGTCCTGTCCTTTCGCCCCGTCGGTGAGGAGGATGGCAAAGACGTAGAGCACGATGATGCCGCCTGCATAGACCATGGTCTGTACGGCGCCGAGGAAGGTGTAGCCCATCAGGAAGTACATGCCCGCCGTACCGAGGAGCACGAAGAGCAGGTAGGTGGCCGCGCGGATGACGCTCTTCGTCACCACGGTGGCGATGGAAGAGAGGATGATGATGGCGGCCAGGATGACAAACATGATATTTTGCGAGTTCATTTGCTTGTTTGTTAGGGGTTAGGCGTTGGCTTCGCCGGCCTTTGCCGCGGGTGCGGCGGGGGCAGGTTTCTTGACAACGGGCTTTTCGGCCACGTGGCTGCCGGGCTGGTTGAGCACGCGGACCAAGCGGGCGCGGTCGAAGACAGCGTTTTCAAAACTCTGGTCGAAGGTGATGGCGCCGTGGGGGCAGGCCCGGGTACAGAGCTGGCAGAACATGCACGAGCCCAGGTTGTACTCGTAGCGCGTCAAGCGCTTTTTCTTCTTGCCGTCGGCGTCTTCGTAAAACTCGCTCTCTACCTTGATGGTGTCGTTGGGACAAGCCGTCTGGCAGAGTCCGCAGCCGACGCACTTATGCTCGTTGTTTTCGTTGTGTGGCATGACAAGGCTGCCGCGGAAACGGTCGAACATCTGCAGTTCGTTGCGGTTTTCGGGATACTGCTCGGTAATCTTCTTGGTGAAATACTCGCGCATGGTGGTCTTGAGGCCAATGCAGAGGCTCTTCACGCCGCCGAACAGTCCGCTGAAATAATTATTGTCGTTATTCATTGATTCGTTGGATGGATGGTTGGCAGTTTTCTTAGAAGTGCAGGCCATAGGCCACGACGAGGGCCATGAGGACGAGGTTGAACATCGAGATGGGCACGAGGTACTTCCACTCGAGGGAGAGAATCTGGTCGATTCGCAGACGGGGGAAGGTCCAGCGGAGCCACATCAGGAGGAACACCACAAAGATGGCCTTGCCGATGAACCACACAAAGCCGGGGATATAGGCCATGACTTCGTTGAAGCCGTCCAGCCCGGCGATGGTCAGGGGTGCCCAGCCGCCGAGGAAGATGGTGGCGGCCATGCCGGCGCAGATGAAGAGGTTGAGGTATTCGGCCAGGTAGTAGTAGCCGAAGTGCATACCCGAGTATTCGGTGTGGTAGCCGGCGGTCAGTTCGCTCTCACTCTCAGGCAGGTCGAACGGGCCACGGTTACACTCGGCATTACCGGCGATGAGGTAGATGATGAAGGCCAGGACGGCGGGCAGGTGTCCGCGGAAGATGTTCCAGCCGTTGACGGCCTGGTCGGCGCAGATTTCGCTGAACGACATGGTGCCGGTGAGGCAGATCATGGTGAGCATGGTCATGCCGATCGACAGTTCGTAACTGATAATCTGCGCACCGCTACGCATGGCGCCGATGAGTGAGTACTTGTTGTTACTACTCCATCCAGCCAGCAGGATACCCACCACACCGAGGCTCGATACGGCGAGGAAGAAGAAGACGCCGACGTTGAAGTCGATGATGTGGGCGCCCTTGTTCCAGGGCAGGCAGGCGAAGGTGAGCATGGAGGCGGTCACCACGAGGAAGGGCGCCATGTTGTGCAGGAAGCGGTCGGTCTGGCGCAGGTTGATGATTTCCTTGGTGAGCATCTTGAACACGTCGCTGAACACCTGGAGCGTACCCCACGGACCGACACGCATCGGGCCGAGGCGGCACTGGAAGAAGGCACAGACCTTACGCTCCATGTAAATCAGGAAGATGGCGAACACGGCGTAGAGGGTGATGACGGCCAGCGCCACCCCGATGCTCTCGGTGAGGATGGCGGCCCATTCGGGCAGACCAAGGGTACCGGTGAGCATACCGTGAATCCATGTCGTTATGTCTTGGAAATTGAACATGATTCTATACTATATATATATGAGTGTTTCTGTCTGTCGTCGTCTGCTGCGGTGTGGCGGGTGGAAACTGTCCCTACCCCGCCCGCCGGCTGGCAGACCGGCTGTTTATCTGTCAATATCGGGCACGACATAGTCCACCGTACCGCCGATGGTGATGAGGTCGGCAATCATGTTGCCGCGGCAGGCGGTGTCCATCACGGCCACGAGGGGCAGACCCGTCGAGCGGTAGTGCAGACGGTAGGGGCTCTTGTCGCCCTTGCTCTCGAGGAAGACGCCAAACTCGCCACGGCTGCCCTCTACGGAGGAGTAGTACGTGCCGGCGGGCACCTTGATGATGGGCTTGGTCTTCTCCTGGAAGGGACCTTCGGGGATATTGTCGATGAGCTGCTCGATGATGTTGAGGCTCTCCAGAATCTCGTCGAGACGTATCATATAGCGGGCGAAGCTGTCGCCTTCGGTGCGGAGCACTTCGTTGAAGTTGACCTTGCCGTAGGCGGCATAGGGGTGGTGCTTACGCACGTCGTTGCTCCAGCCTGCGGCACGGCCTGTACCACCAGTACAGCCGAAGGATATGACCTGGTCGCGGGTGAGCACGCCGACGCCCTTGGCACGGTTCTGGAAGATGACGTTGCCGGTGAAGATGTCGTGATACTCCTTGATATTCTTCCGCATGTAGGGGATAAACTCCTTGACGCGCTTCTGGAAGTTGGGATGGATGTCGGCCATCACACCGCCGATGGTGTTGTAGTTGAGGATAAGGCGTCCGCCGCAGGTCTCCTCGAAGATTTTGAGGATTTCCTCGCGGTCGCGGAAACCGTAGAGGAAGGCGGTGGTGGCGCCCATGTCCTGGCAGAGGCAGGAGAAGAAGAGGATGTGGCTGTCGATACGCTGCAGCTCGTCCATGATGGTACGGATGACCTGTACGCGCTCGCTCACCTCGATGCCCATGGCCTTCTCGATGCACATACACAGGGCGTGGCGGTTTTGCATGGCGCCGAGGTAGTCCAGACGGTCGGTCAGGGCGAGGGTCTGGGGGTAGGTCATGTTCTCGCTAATCTTCTCGACGGCGCGGTGGATGTAGCCCAGGATGGGGTCTATCTTGCGGATGCGCTCACCCTCGAGCGACACGCGGAAGTGGAGCACACCATGGGTGGAGGGGTGCTGCGGACCGATGTTGACCACATATTCGTCCTCTTCGAAGATGTTGTGCGTCTCCTTGGTGATGGTACCGTCCTGCTGCAGGATGTACGAATCGGTGGTGTCGGCCAGGGGCTCGTTGGTCATGCGCAGGGGGTTGTTCTTCTCGGTCTCGTCGTCCTTGCGGAAGGGGTAGCCCACCCAGTCTTCGCGCATGAAGATGCGGCGCATGTCGGGGTGTCCGGTAAACTTGATGCCGTAGAAGTCGTAAACCTCGCGCTCGTAGATATTGGCGATGTCCCACAGGTCGCTCACGGAGGGGAGGAAGGGGTTTTCGCGGTCGGCGGTGAGGGTCTTGATAGCCACGCGCTGGTGCGTGGTGGTGTTTTCGAGCTGATATACTACGCCCAGTCCTTCTTCTCCCCAATCTACGCCGGTGAGGTTTTCAAGGTAGTCCATACCCTCCTTCTCCTTGAGGCGCACCAGTTCGGCGCGTGCCTCAGCGGGAGCGAGCACACGGGGCTTGAGTTCGTTTTCGGCGGGTTTGGCCGGTGCGGCGGGAGCGGCAGCGGGACGTGCGGCAGGTGCCGGCTTGGCGGCAGCGGCCTGCGGCTTGCTTTGTTCGTTCTGTTCGGTCATGCCTGTTCCTCCTGTTGGTATAGGGCTTCGGCGCGCTGTTCAGCCTCTTCGCGGTAGGGGTCTTTCTGCTTGCGGTTGGTGGTGCCGAAGAAGTTTTCTACTTTCACTATTCTCTGCAGCTGCATCATGCCGTAGAGGAACGACTCGGGACGCGGGGGGCACCCGGGCACATATACATCTACGGGGATGATCTGGTCCACGCCGTTGACCACATGGAACGACTTGGTAAAGGGGCCACCCGATATGGCGCAGCCACCTACGGCCACGACATACTTGGGGTCGGCCATCTGGTCGTAGAGGCGGCGGAGCACGGGGGCCATCTTGGTGGTGATGGTGCCCGACACCAGGATGACGTCGGCCTGACGTGGACTGTTGCGCGTCACCTCGAAGCCAAAGCGGGCAATGTCGTAGCGGGCGGCGCAGACGGCCATAAACTCGATGCCGCAGCAACTGGTGGCGAAGGTCAGCGGCCAGAGCGAGTTGGAGCGGCCCCAGTCGATGAGTTCGTCCAGTTTGCGAACTATCACATTGGTACCCTTGGCGTTGAGTTCAGCGACGAGTTTCTCAAAGGTCTCGTTGTCCTTAAATTCCTTGTAGGGAATGTTCTTGATTTTGGGTCGTTTCATTGCCATTTCAAAGCTCCTTTCCTCCAGGCGTAAGCAAGGCCCAGAACTAAGATAAACAGGAAGAAGATCACGCTCAGCAGTCCGCCGGGGCCCATGGCTTTCATTACCGTGGCCCAGGGGAAGAGGAACATGGTCTCGACATCAAACATCAGGAAGAGGATGGCAAAAAGATAGTAGCCCACGCGGAACTGCATCCACGAGCGGCCACGGGTGGGAATACCACACTCATAAGGCTCTTCCTTCTGTGCGTTGAAGCTTCGAGGCGCTATCAGGCGGGCCAACAGCGTCACGATGGCAACGAACAAGATACCTGTCAACGCTACGGTGACAAACAAGGTAAAGTTCATAGCTCTTTGTTGATGTGAGGGTTATTATTAAGTGTTTTATCTGTTCTCTTGAAGACACGCTCCACACGCCCGCTTCCACGACACGAGGCCGCGGCAAACAGACTGACAGGGGGCGTACAGCATGACGGGGGCATTCACACACCGCGCCGGGGTATGAAGACGAAAAAATCCGCCGTCAACCAAGGCAAGGGCAAGCCTTCGTGACATGCGGATATGGCAACAGGGCAGGGAAGCTTTGGCGCTTCTCAGCCTTCTTACAACATTTGACGCCGAGCCTCGGCATGCGCGGCCCGACACACGATGTATGATTGCCCTTTTTCACACTGTTCGTCTTACGAGGGGCAAAGTTATGAAAAAATGTAAAGACAGGAAAGCCTTTCCCGCAAAAATGCGGAGACGACAGCAAAGTGTGCAGTTTTTGGTCGCCACCCATCGACAGATGAAGCCAAGGGAAAGGCCGGCAAACAAGGCTCGAAGAATCTCAATTGTTAACATCTATTTACAATCATCTTTTGACGACCAAATGTAAACAGATGTGAAATAACATTTGCATTTTGGCCGCCGACGATGTAACTTTGTATAGAAAGCAGAGAGAGGGGCCAAACGGTCCCTTTTTTCGTGCCTTTTCGGGCCTACACGACTTGGGCGACCGTTTTTTCAGTCGCCCAAGTCGTTATTTCTATCGCCCAGGTCGTGTTTCGAGTCGCTCGGACCGTATGTTCTTCCCCGGCTTCACCCTCGAGAAATGTTAATACGCTCTTAAATAAACCTAAAGATTCTTAAACAAGACTGAGGCTAAGGGGTGCTCAGAGGAGCCCAAACAGGTCGATTTCCGGCGAGTTTTGAGGGAGAGGACGCCGTTAGGAGGAGCAAATAAAAAAAGGAGGCTGCATGTGCGGCAGTCTCCCTGTTGTTGGTAGCGAGAAAGGGACTTGAACCCTTGACCTTCGGATTATGAATCCGACGCTCTAACCAGCTGAGCTATCTCGCCATCGTTATGTGCTTGCAGCGGGCTTGCTCCCGTTTGCGAGTGCAAAAGTAGGACAAAGATTCGGAATAGCAAAATTTTCCGCATGATTTTTTGAAAAAAGTTTGCTGTACGGGCCTTCAGCGAGCCTCGTGCGGGCCTCATTGGCAGGTTTTATACGTGCGCGCGAATGTAAATGTGACGGTTTTGGCCCGAGGGCTTTGCCGTTCGGCGGGCTTGGCGTATCTTTGCAGTTGGGTTTGGCGGCAGCACAGCGTCAGGAAGCACCGGCGCAGCGCCGCCGCAGGCACGTGCCGCACGCCGGCCATCTAGCGAAACGGCGCCTGGACGTGCGCCCCCGACCATTACACACATGATAGGATTAAAGAGATTAGATCGCTACATACTGAGCAAGTTCCTGCCGCTGTTCGTGGGGGCCTTCTTCATCTGCCTGTTCATCTTCATGATGCAGTTCACATGGAGATACCTCGACGAACTCATCGGCAAGGGTCTGACGATGGACGTGCTGGCGCAGTTCTTCTGGTACATGGGCATCACGCTCATCCCCACGTCGCTGCCGCTGGCCATCCTGCTGGCCTCGCTCATCACCTTCGGCAACCTGGGCGAAGACCTGGAGTTGCTGGCCATGAAGGCTGCCGGCGTGCCGCTCATACGCATCATGCGCCCCATCCTGATGGTGGTGGTGCTGATGACGGGCGTCTCGTTCTACTTCCAGAACATCACGGGGCCACATGCGCAGATTAGCCTGCGCACGCTGCTCATCAGCATGAAGCAGGCACAGCCAGCGGTGGAGATTCCCGAGGGCGTATTCTACAACGACCTGCCCAACATCAACCTCTTCGTCGAGCGCAAGAACGCGGAGACGGGCATGCTCTATAACGTCATCATCTACAAGACGGACCAGGGTTTCGACCGCGCACAGATTGTGCTGGCCGACTCAGGCCGCATGGAGGTCTCAGCGGACAAGATGCACCTCACGCTGGACCTCTGGCAGGGCGCGCTCTTTGAAAACCTGCAGCAGGAAAACTTCTCCGCCCTGAGCACAGGCAATGCACCCTACGACCGCGAGGTCTTTGGCTACAAACGCTTCCTTATCGACTTCGACAGCAACTTTGCCTTGATGGACAAGAATATGCTGCGCGATATGCCGCAGGCCAAGAGCATGGCGGAAATCAACACGAGTCTCGACTCAATGTCGCTGGCCCTCGACAGCATGGGCCTTCGCCTGCACCAGGAGGCGCGCCTGCGCTACTACACACCGCAGGCCATGCCCGAACGCGAGGCCAAGACGCTGGCCAAGACCACGCCCCTACCCTACGACAGTCTGCTGGCGGCGGCATCGCCCAACGCCCTGCGCAGCGCCGAACAGACGGCTCTGCAAACCATACGCTCGGCCATGATGGACCTGGAGTGGAAGGCGACGCCGGCCGACCAGACTGAAAAACTGTACCGCGGTCACCAGGTGGAGTGGCACCAGAAAATCACGCTGTCACTGGCCTGCCTGCTGTTCTTCTTCGTCGGCGCACCGCTGGGCGCCATCATCCGCAAGGGCGGACTGGGTATGCCGGCGGTGGTGTCGGTGGCTATCTTCATCGCCTACTACATCATCAACATCTCGGGCATGAAGATGGCACGCGACGGCAACTGGCACATGGTCTATGGCATGTGGATCAGTTCGGCGGTGCTCCTGCCCTTCGGCATCTTCCTGACTTACAAGGCCAACAAGGACAGCATGGTGTTCAACAGCGAACTCTACCTGCGCCTCTTCCGTCAGGTGCTGGGTCTGCGCTCGCGACGCCACATCGACCGCAAGGAGGTCATCATCGAAGACCCCAACTACGACGCCATGGTTACGGCGCTCGACGAACTGGCCACCGAGGCACGCACCTACAGCGAGGAGGCGCGTCTGCTACGCCTGCCCAACTATTTCCGCCTGTTCTTCCGCAACACTCCGGACCACCGCATCATCGCCCTGAGCGAGAAGATGGAGGACATCGTGACCCACCTGGCCAACAGTCGAAAGCACAAGGTCATCGCCTGGCTGAACGAGTTTCCCATCATCTTCACCTCGGCCCACACCACGCCTTTCGAGCGACGCTGGGCCAACGTACTGTGCGGCCTCTGTCTGCCGCTGGGCTTGGTGATGTGGCTGCGCATCGGGCGTTTCCGTCTGCGTCTGCACCGCGACCTCAAGCAGATACAGCGGGCGTGCGAGGGCACCACACGCGCCATCACGCAGGGCGACGATGCCTTCATGCCGGGCGAGAGCGACCGCGCGGCCAACAACGACCCGCGACCCGTGGCACGCCGACGCCGGCGCCGCATCATCGCTCTGGTGGCGGTGGCACTGACGGCACTGCTGGCGGGCATCGCCGTACAGCGGTGCGAAAGCCGACGGGCACGCACACAGCAGCAGATGCCGGAGGCCACGACACCGGCAGAACGCCGCGCCACCAACGCGCCCGAACGCGCCGGACGGACGGCGGCACCACCACAGAGACGCAGCGAGAGCGGCAACAGCGACGGCGGACGCAGGGCGGCGCCACAATTGCAGGCGCCACAACGCATGGACATCGGCAGGCAGTGAACACGACATTCTTTATCAACCCCTTATCATAACTTCCCATCCCACATGCAACCTTTCCAACTTGCAACAATAGAACAGGCCGTTGACGACTTCAAGAACGGCCGGCTGGTCATCGTCGTCGATGACGAGGACCGCGAGAACGAGGGCGACCTGATCATGGCGGCCGAACTGGTAACGCCGGAGAAGGTCAACTACATGCTGAGCCACGGCCGCGGCGTGCTCTGCGCACCCATCACCATCGAACGCTGCCGCGAACTGCAACTGGAGCATCAGGTGCAGACCAACACGAGCATGCTGGGCACGCCCTTCACCGTGACGGTGGACAAACTGGAGGGCTGCACGACGGGCGTGTCGTGCCACGACCGCGCCGCCACCATCCGCGCCCTGGCCGACCCCGACAGCCGGCCGGAGAGTTTCGGACGCCCGGGACACATCAACCCGCTCTACGCCCAAGACCGCGGCGTGCTGGCCCGCGCCGGACACACCGAAGCGGCCGTTGACCTGGCCCGCCTGGCGGGACTTCAGCCGGCGGCCTGCCTCATCGAGATTCTCAACCCCGACGGTACAATGGCCCGCATGCCGCAGCTGCAGGAGTTTGCCGAGCGCGAGGGCCTGCACATCATCACCATCAAGGACCTCATCGCCTACCGTCTGAAGAACGAATGCCTCGTTGAACGCGGCGACGAGGTGGACATGCCCACCGAATACGGCCACTTCCACCTCATCCCCTTCCGCCAGAAGAGCAACCAACTGGAACATGTGGCGCTCATCAAGGGCGAATGGGCCGAAGACGAGCCGGTGCTGGTGCGCGTCCACTCGTCGTGCGTCACGGGCGACATCTTCGGCAGCGCACGCTGCGACTGCGGCGAACAACTGCACCGCGCCATGCGCATGGTCGAGGCCGAAGGCAAGGGCGTCATCCTCTACCTTAACCAAGAGGGACGCGGCATTGGCCTGATGGCCAAAATCGCAGCCTACAAACTGCAGGAGCAGGGCTACGACACCGTTGATGCCAATATCCACCTGGGCTACGACCCGGACGAACGCGACTACGGCGTGGGCGCACAGATCCTCTCGAGTCTGGGCGTACACAAGATGCGCCTGCTCACCAATAACCCCGTCAAGCGCGTCGGACTGGAGGCCTACGGTCTGGAAATCGTGGAGAACGTACCCATCGAGATTGCCGCCAACCCCTACAACGAGCGCTACCTGCGTACCAAGGCGGAGCGCATGGGGCACACCCTGCACCTCAACAAATAAGAACAACCTGGCAAGTCCCTCACGCGGGGCATGCCACAACGACAAAATCAATAACCAACAACACTTCTCGATTTATGGAAAACGAAGAAATCTATGACGTTTATGCCCAAGAGCAGAGCGAACTCATGGTGGGCAAACTGATGCGCAAAACTTACCTGTGGATGACCTTCGGCCTGGTCATCACGGCCCTCACCGCGCTCTATGTGGCTGGCAACAAGTCGATGCTGATGGCTATCTTCTCCAGTTCGACGACCTACTTCATCCTCATCATCGCCGAACTGCTTCTGGTGGGCTTCCTGGCCGCACGCATCCACAAGTTGTCGCTGCCCGTGGCTACGCTGATGTTCGTGGCCTACTCAGCCCTCAACGGCGCCACGCTCTCCATCCTGCTACTCCACTACGCTCCCGAGGTCATCGCTACGACATTCTTCATCACGGCTGGCACCTTCGGCGCCATGAGTCTGGTGGGCTTCGTCGTGAAACGCGACCTGAGCGCCGGCGGCAAGTTCCTGATGGTCTGCCTCTTCGGCCTCATCATCGCCACGGTGGTCAACATGTTCATGCACAGTTCTGGCCTGAGTATGGTCATCTCTTACGTCGGCGTCGTGGTGTTTGCCGGACTGACGGCCTACGACACGCAGAAACTGCGCCTCATGTTTGAGGAGGCTGGTAGCGAAATGACCGAAGATAACCAGAAACTGGCGCTGCTGGGCAGCCTCACGCTCTATCTGGACTTTATCAACCTGTTCCTGTTCCTGCTGAGAATCTTCGGCGGCGGCAACGACGACTGATGTCCATCACGCACATTCTCCCACTCTGACATACACATCATGGAAAAACTATCTGACAGAATCAACCGCCTATCTACATCGGCCACACTGGCCATGTCGCAGAAGAGCGGCGAACTGAAAGCACAGGGCATCGACATCATCAACATGAGCGTCGGCGAGCCCGACTTCAACACCCCGGACCACATCAAGGCGGCCGCCATCAAGGCCGTTGAGGACAACTGGTCGCGCTATTCGCCCGTAGCGGGCTACCCCGCCCTGCGCGAGGCCATCGTCAACAAACTGAAGACGGAGAACGGCCTGGATTACACCGCCGCACAGATCAGCGTATCGAACGGCGCCAAGCAGTCGGTCTGCAACACGGTCATGACGCTGGTCAACGATGGCGACGAGGTCATCATCCCCGCCCCCTACTGGGTGAGCTATACCGACATGGTCAAGCTCGCCGGCGGTACGCCCGTCATCATCCGCGCCGGCATCGAGCAGAACTTCAAGATAACGCCCGAACAGCTTGAGGCCGCCATCACGCCCAAGACGCGCGCCCTGATTCTCTGCTCGCCGTCCAACCCCACCGGTTCGGTCTATTCGGCCGACGAACTGGAAGCCCTGGCCGAGGTGCTGCTGCGCCACGAGCAGGTGTATGTCATCGCCGACGAAATATACGAGCATATCAACTACGTTGGCCGCCACGCCAGCATCGCCTCCAACGCCGCCCTCAAGCCCCGCGTCGTCGTAGTGAACGGCGTCAGCAAGGCTTATGCCATGACGGGCTGGCGCATCGGCTTCATTGCCGGTCCTGAGTGGATTGTCAAGGGCTGCAACAAACTGCAGGGCCAATATACCAGCGGTCCGTGCTCGGTGTCGCAGAAGGCGGCTGAGGCGGCTTATACGGGTTCGCAGCAGTGCGTCGAGGACATGCGTCAGGCTTTTGAGCGCCGCCGCAACCTCATCGTGCGTCTGGCCCGCGAGATTCCCGGCCTGGAGGTCAACGAGCCCGACGGTGCCTTCTATCTCTTCCCCAAGTGCTCGTCCTACTTCGGCAAGCGCTGTGGCGACAAGGTCATCGCCAACTCGATGGACTTTGCCATGTACCTGCTTGAAGAGGCCCATGTAGCCACCGTCGGCGGCGATGCCTTCGGCGACCCCGACTGCTTCCGCATGAGCTACGCCACCAGCGACGAGAACATCGAGGAGGCCATGCGCCGCATCAAGGCCGCCCTGGCCCGCCTCGAGGACTGACGCGGCACCTACACCTATTATATATCATATAACAAATCCCGCCCCGAGTCATCGCTGAGATGGCGGGGCGGGATTTGCGTTGATGACCGATAATCAGTCAAGTATATCTGAGATAAAATGGAGCATCACCATCATGAAGGTGAAGATGGCCATTATCATAAAGACCCAACGCCGCTGCAGCCTGGGAAAGGCCAAAGCAAGCATCGGAACCAAAAGGAAGAGATAAGGCCGGAAGATCTGGAAAACAATGACATTCACCACACTGACATCAACCCATTCTCTAAGATAGCCGTTGGACTCCGACAAGAACAGCATAGAAACAGACATCACCACGAGACCGGCTACTGTTGCCGAGAGTACGGCGCGTGAATGGCCAGCAGCGCGATGCTTGGCCAGCCATAAGGGTACAGCAAGGATAAGGGGAAGGGAGAAACCTACAACTTCATACAACGTAATAGCTTCATCATCATTGATGTGGTCCATAAGAGCTATCAATACTGCGCCCAAAAAGATTGTCAACAGCAGACCAACCCCCAGTGTGATCATACCAATCAGTTTAATGCCCATCGACCGGACGCGCATGAACACGAAAAGCAAGGCGGCCACCGCAAAGTGGAAGCCAAGGGCCAGCAACATACCAATGGGAATGAGTGCTTCAATATCGTAGTAGCGGGAGGAAAAACCATAGGACCAAGAACTTTCCCAAGAATAGCGGCTGTCCACGCCTGACCCCAACGTCATAACAACAAGCAGCACTATGGCAACGACGAGAAGAATCATGGACACGATGGCGAAAATGCGGGGCAGGGCAAACGTGGTCAACGTATCGCCAGCAAGTAAGGGCTTACGCTCTGACTCTGGCCGAGCAGAAACAAGGCCCAAATAAAGGAAAGCCAACAAGCCAGCGTACCATAAGATATATCTGAAGGAGGTCGCACCCAGATAGGGAAGGGTCTTGTCGGCAAAGCAGTCTAACATAGCCCAAGAAAGAGAGCCAAAGAAAGACCCTACAGCGACAAGAATCCAGGCCCAACGATAGTGTGATGAGGAGAAGAGACATCCCAAAATATACATTGGAACGATAGCAAGGCCGATGAAGGGTGTGTCTGAAAATATCAGCGTCAGCAGTGAGGCGACGAAATACACGCCTATGGCCACAAAGCCCATCACCTTACCGATGCGTGATGTGAACGAATGCGATAGCACGATGACCCAGAAGGGCAGCGAAATCAACAAGGTTACAATGCTAACAATGATGTACCCCGTCGTATAATCAGTCAAATTAAACGCAAAGCGATAGCCCAATACACTCCAAAGGGTGGAAAGCACGATGAAAAGAGCGGTCGCCAAGCCCAGCGGCACGCGGCGCAACATGGGCAGAAAGCCCTCGGCCGTAGAGGAAGAGATGTTGTTCATCATTCGTGTGTATTTTAAGAGTAAGACAATGCGTCAGTTGACGACGAGCTGGGGAAAGTAGGGGCGGAGGATGGCCTCGGCGCGGTCAATCTGATCAGGGGTATTCTCCTTCGTGTCCTTGAGTTTGTAGTCGAGTCCCATCGACTCGTACTTGTGTACACCGAGGGTGTGGTAGGGCAGGAGTTCGACGCGCTCAATCTGCTTGTAGTCCTTGAAGTGGCGACCCAGGGCGTGGAGGTCTTCCTCAAAGTCGCTCAGTCCGGGCACCAGGACGTAGCGGAGCCAGAAGGGGTGGTTGTGCTCTTCGAGCCAGGCAGCCGTTTGGAGCGTGCGCTCGTTGCTGCGCTCCGTGATATGGCGATGGCGCTCGGGGTTGATTTCCTTGACGTCGAGCAGGATGAGGTCGGCCAGGGAGAACAGGCGCTCGACGTGCTCGTTCCACACCGTGCCGTTGCTGTCAACGCAGATGTGTATGCCCGCCTTCTTGAGTTGTTCAAACAGCGGCACGAGGGCCTCGGCCTGCACAGTGGGCTCGCCGCCCGAGAAGGTGACGCCGCCGCGCTTGCCGAAGAAGGGCTTCATCGACTTGGCCTGTTCGAGGATGTACTGCGGCGAAGTGGCGTGGCTCTCGCCCACCATGTCGATGGTGTCGGGGTTGGCGCAGTAGAGGCAGCGGAAGGGGCAACCCTGAAGGAAGATGACGTAACGCAGACCGGGACCGTCGAAGGTGCCCATGCTCTCGTAACTGTGTACATTGATGGCTTTCATGGACGTAGGGATTGAAGGTATTGCACTGAAGAAAAATAGAATGACGAACCGCAATGGGCAGTCGTCTCGCTGTTTAGTCACAAAGTTAAGTATTTTTCACCCGACGCGCCTACACGACGCCTTATTATTTATCATTGCTGTCCAATAATTAGACGTGCGTACCGCAATTGGGGAGACAGGGGCGTGTCACCATGGCCATCTATGAATGGATGATAGGCTGTGGGGGAGGATGATGGTGTGGCGGGCGGAGAAAGTAGGTCTGGCGGGCGATTGAACGCATATAAAGACGCCCTGAAAGCGGAATACTTTCAGGGCATCTTGGTCAGTGTAGATTAAGATGGTCTGTTATTCGGCTACCACCTTGTTGCCATCAATGATGTAGAGGTTACCGCGACGCGTTTCATTGACACGGCGGCCGTTAAGGTCGTAGATGCCGCGAGTGAGCGGGTTGGCGACGTCGATAGTACCGATTCCGTCAGGCAGGGGCTGTGCTACCTCGGCGGGACAGAAGTTGAGGGCGAAATCGCGAATGGCGACGCACTGCTTACCGCTCATGTTGGCCACGATGCCGAGGCTCACCTCGGTGCGTTCGGCCACCTGGAAGACGAGGGCGTTGCTCGTCACCGTACTGTTCTTGGCCTCCATGGGCAGGTAGTTGAGCGAAGCCGTGGGCATGTCGGCCGTGTCGGGCAGACCCTTGCCTTGGGCGGCTACGAGGTAGCAGCCATCGGCCTGTCCCTCATAAGTACCGTAGTTGGCAGTGAAGGTGTAGAGACCGGGGGCGAGGGTGACCGTCTGATAGACCTTATGGTCGGCCAGCTCGTTGGCAAAGCCGTCCCAACCGGTGGTGATGGTCAGATAGTAGCCCTTATTGGCATCGACATGGGCGCCGGTACGCTGCGAGGTGTTACCCTCGTTTTCGCGGGTCCAGTCGGCGAGAGTCATGAAGCGCATGCTACCACCCGAAGGATTGTAGGTCTGCATCGTAATCTGAAAGTCGGCCTTGTAGTTGACCAGGGTGCTGGCGGTGATATCCTCGCTCTCGTCGTCAAAATCGAGGCAGAAGACGCCGAGCGACGAGCTGAAGGCGTCGCCCGCAGGACCGAAGCCCGAGCGCACACCAGTGTGTCCGTTGCCGGAGAGGTCGGTGAGGTCGCTGCCTGCCTGATTGAAGTCGTAGTAGAGCTGCAGGGCATACTCGTCCTTGGCCTTTGCCAGCAGGTCACCTTCGAGGGGCTGGTTGGCCACCTCGCGGATATTGTCCTGACTGAGGTACTTACCCCATACGCGGAGCTCGTCGATAGAGGCATGGAAGTAGAGGTCTTCCTGACCGAGGGCAAACTTGTGGACGGCGGGGAGTTGTTTGATGCCGAGCGACTTGACGGTCATATACTGGCCGTCACGGTAGAAGCGGACGTTGCCATTTTCGTTGCAGGAGACGGCGTAGTGGTGCCACTCGTTGGGGATGAGGAAGCCCGAGGCACTCTTGACGCTCTTGCCACCGACGTTGACCACGAGTTCGTGGGCCAGCGTGGTGTTGAGGAGGAAGGTGCTCTTGCTGTCGCCGATGGCATTGCCTTCGGCAGAGAGGGTGTTATACTTGAACCAGAAATCGACAGCGAAACCCGACTGCCCCTCTTTGAAGGGCACGCCGGCTGCGGTGACGCAGGCATCGAGCGCCTCGAAGGTGAGGCCCGTCTTGCTGTCGGCGTTGCATACGGTGAGGGCGTTGTGCTCGGTGTAGGCGTCTTGGCCCTTGGCATTGGTGGCCGTGAGGGTGACGTCGTAGATGCCGGCCTTGGTGGGTGCGAAGACGAGGCGCTCGCCCTCGCCGATATAGGCGCGGTGGCCGTTGGTCACGGTCCACTTGAGCGACGTCGGTCCGTACTGCGAGTGGCTGGTCAAGCCCGTAGCCTGTCCGCGTACCACGACGGCCGGGCTGACGTTGAGGGCTGCCACGGGGGGCACGCCCTCGATGTGGATTTCCTTGGTAGCAACAGCCTTGCGGCCATCGGGCGAGGTGACGGTGAGCGTCACGGTATAGTCGCCCTCTTGGCTGAAGATGGCACCGACATTGACCATACCTGCCGTCTCGTGGTTGGAGCCCGGGATGCTCCATTCGTAGCTGAAGTCGGGCTGCGGGTCGGTAACGAGGAAGGTAATCTGCTCGCCGGCCGAGGCGCTGGTCTTGCTGGCGGTGAAGGCTGCGCGGGGAGCCTCAGAACCGACGACGTTGAACGTGAGGGTGTCGTGTGCCGTCGTCGTGCCGTCCAGGCCGATGGCGGTGACCATGGCCATCTGGCTGCCCAGGTCGCCGAAGATGACGGAGGGCTGGTTGATGT
This sequence comes from uncultured Bacteroidales bacterium, assembly GCA_946055775.1. Classification (GTDB taxonomy): domain Bacteria; phylum Bacteroidota; class Bacteroidia; order Bacteroidales; family Bacteroidaceae; genus Alloprevotella. Next base: position 5,370 of record CAMGHE010000001.1, on the reverse strand, counting down.
GCAGGTCGCTGATGCCGGCCGAGGGCACGTTCCACACCAGTTCCTGGACGCCGGGACCTGCAGTGGCCGAGAGGCGGACGGGCAGACCCTTGATGGGGTCGGTGGCAAGGGTGTCGATAGTGACGGTGACGGTCGAGTCGAGCGCCAGACCCATGGCGTTGGCGGGACGCACGTCGTGGGCATCGGTGGTGAAGCGGCCGTGGTAGCCGTTCTGCGTGTGGTCACGGAGGTATTCTTCTTCGCCTACCTTGACGAGGTCGCCCTGATAGTAGGCCACTAGGGAGGCGGGCAGGGCGCCGGCTGCAAACTGCTTCTTATAGTTGTTCTTGATTTCGTCGGCAGTGCGGGCCGTATTCCAAATGCGTATCTCGTCCATCTGAGCGTTGGTGCAGACGTTGGATCCCTCGGTATAGTTGAACACCAGGTCACCGAAACCGCCCAGACCGCTGTAGGTTTTGGAGGTGACGCTGCTCTTGCGCACACCGTTGACATAGACGGTCATCTTGTTGCCCTCAACGACGATGGCAATATGGCGCCACACACCGACGGTATAGGCGGTGTTGACCGTTGCGCGGTTGCTGCTGTCCCAGCCTACGTTCATGGCGCCGCCCGAGGCGCTGTAGCAGAGGAACTGTCCCCAGCCCGGGCCGAAGTTCTGGTTGTTCTCGTTGATGCTGGTGCACTTAATCCAGTATTCGATGGTGGCGTTGGCATAGCGGTTATCGAAGACGTGGGGCAGGGTCATGCCCGACTTGGACAGGCGGATGGACTGTGCCGTATAGTCGGCGGTGGGCTTGGTGGCCATCACCTTGTCCGACTCCAGCTGGCCATAGACGGCCGTCACGCCGTAGGACTTCTGGTCGGGCTCCTGGGGCGTGTACTGCATGGTATTGGCGGGGATGTTGGCAATGACCATGTCGCCATCGTAGATGCGGTAGCCGGTGATGGTGTGGCCGGAGCGCTGCGGGGCATCCCAGCGCATGACGTTGTCGCTGCCGATGCGGGCATTGGTGGGCGTGTGGACGCCATAGCCCTGCACCACGACGGAGATGAGGGTGCGCTGGCCGTCGTTCTTTATCTCTACGCCTTCGGCACCGGCGATGTCGAAGGGTATCTCCACGCCGTTCTCGTCGAGGGTGTAGTCCATGATGGCAGCGTCGTAGATATGGCCCGTTCCCAGGGCGCCGGCCTTGGTGTCGATGACGAGGAAGTACTTGAGCGGTTTGTTCTTGTCGTAGGTGGCGGTAAAGTCGGTCAGGTCGTAGCCAAACTCCATCGGCTCGTCGTGCAACCGGCCGTCGGCCCAGCGTCCAAGCATGGGAATCTCGGGTGCGGGCGTGGTCCTGCCGTTGTTGCCGTCGCCGGCATACTGGAAGTGGTGGAAGCCCATCGTCACGTCGGGCTCGGTGGCGTTGATGTCGGAGGAGACGCCGGCGCTGATGCTCAGTTCGGAGCGGCGGGAGTAGTCCATCTTGACGCGGATGGTACGCTCGGGGCGGTAGTTCTTGCGCACCTTGTAGAGTTCGGGCGCCCACCAGTTTTTGCGGAAGTTGCCGTCGCTGTCGAACGAGGCGCCGCCGTAGGCGTAGGGACAGTAGATGAAGCCGTTGTTGGCCCATCCCGAGCCCCACGAGTTGACGATGATCCATGCGCCGACCTCGTCGGCCGATTTCTCGCCGTAGATGCCGTTGCCGTTGAGGTCGAACTCGATGCGGTCGTCGTAGCCCACGATGGTCAGGGCGTGGTCCACGGTGGTGCCCCATTTCTTGACATACTTCTTGCCCACGGCGCCGGTGACATCGTTGTTGGGCGTAGAGGCGATGCGCTCGGTGGTGACGGCACTGGCCACGCCGATGCCGGCTAGACCGCCGGAGTGGAAGTCGCTGTCGCCGCAGTGGTTCCACAGCCAGCGCTTGAGCAGTTCGCGGCCCTCCTCGGTGCTGACATTCATCGGCAGGTGAGTGGGCGTGTACGTGCGGTTGAACATGCCCTCATACCACTTCTCGTAGCCCGTCATCCAGCCGAAGTCGGCCTGGCTTTCCACCTGGTTGCCGAAGAGCTTGGAGTAGGTGCGGCCGCCATAGGTGTAGGCCGAGGGCACGCCGACGAACTCGACAAACACGTCCTTGTTCGAACCGGTGTTGGTGTGCAGCCAGACGAAGTGGGAGGGGTACTGGTTGTGCATGTCGCTGCCGTCGGCATCGCGGAAGGAGTTGAGCTCGTGGGTGAACATATAGCAGATGCGCGATGCCGAGCCGCAGGAGCCGCCGTCCTGATTGAAGACGGGCGGGAAGTGCTTGAAGTCGGCGTTGTTCCAGTGGTCGGGCAGTTCGTCACCCGTGCCCGTGGCCTTGAGAGCGCGGGCTTTCTTGACAGCCTGCAGCAGCGAATAGTCGGGGCGGTAGGTGTCGTCGTAGTCGGGATACTTCGTGCGGTCCACGTCCTGGGCCGTCATGGAGGCGGCAGGCAAGAGGGCGAGAAGCGCCGCAAGATATTTGTTTTTCATGGTTGGCTGATAGTTGTTGGATTGTGATAAAGTTATTGTGTTGGGGTCAGGCGTGGACAAAGGTGCCGATGTCCTCGCCTTCGATGACCTTCTTGAGGTTGCCCACGATGTCCATGTTGAAGACGTAGATGGGCAGGTTGTTCTCCTTGCACATGGCGGTGGCGGTGATGTCCATCACGCGCAGTCCGCGCTGCAGGACCTCGTCGTAGGAGATGTCGCTGAACTTTGTCGCGGTGGGGTCCTTTTCGGGATCGGCGGTATAGACGCCATCAACGCGGGTGCCCTTGAGCATGACGTCGGCCTCAATCTCGATGCCGCGGAGCGACGAGCCCGTGTCGGTGGTGAAATAGGGCGAGCCCGTGCCGCAGCTGATGATGGCCACCTCGCCGCGTTCCATAGCCTCGATGGCCTTCCACTTGCTATAGAACTCGCCGATGGGCTCCATGCGGATGGCGGTGAGCACGCGGCTCTTGACGCCGGCGGCGCCGAGGGCCGAACTGAGCGCGAGAGAGTTGATGACGGTGGCGCACATGCCCATCTGGTCGCCCTTGACACGGTCGAAGCCTTTGCCTGCGCCGCTCAGGCCGCGGAAGATGTTGCCGCCGCCGATGACGATGCTAATCTGCACGCCCATCTGCTGCACTTCCTTGATCTGTGCGGCATATTCGTTGAGGCGCTTGGTATCGATGCCGTAGCCCTGTTCGCCCATGAGGCTCTCGCCGCTGAGCTTGAGAAGAATGCGATTGAACTTTTTCATATGGCTATACATTATATATAATATGTGGCAAAGGTAGCACTTTTATTTTGGCCGAGCGAAAGGAGCGGCGCGATTATCGCCCACATTTTCCGCTATCACGCAAAGACTTCCCCTTTCTTCGGCACGGCGGATCGTGGGCGGGAAGAAATGCCTACCTTTGCCTTGACTCACAAGACGTACCTTAAGTATGAAAAGACTACATCACACGCTGACCGCGCTGGTGGCAGCCCTGGTGCTCACCGCACCAGACGCCATGGCCCAGGTGTATAGCCTGGACAGTCTGCGCGCCATGGCCCTTAGCCAAAACAAACGCATGGCCGAGAGCCGCGCTGCCATCGACAAGGCCCATTACGAGCACCGCGCCGCGCGCACCAACTACCTGCCCAAAGTGCAGGCCGTCGGCACCTACATGCGCACCGGCGACGAGATTTCCCTACTCAGCGACGACCAAAAGGCATCACTCCAAAGCATGGGCACGCGCCTGGGCAACAGCATGAATAGCCAGATGGGGCAGATTGTGGCGCAAAACCCCGACCTGGCGCCCCTCGTCCAGCAACTGTCGCCCCTGATGGGGCAGGCCGGACAGAGCCTCAACGCCGTAGGCCAAGGACTGGTAGATGCCCTGCACACCGACACGCGCAACATGTCGATGGGCGCCATCCTGCTGACGCAGCCCCTCTACATGGGCGGCAAAATCCGCGCCTACGACGCCATCACGCGCCATGCCGAAGACGTGGCGCGAGAGCAGCACCGCGCCGCAGGCCAAGAGATGCTCATCGAAGTGGACCGCGCCTACTGGCAACTGGTATCGCTACAGGCCAAGCGCCAACTGGCCGTCAGCTATACGGAGATGCTGGCTCGCCTGGACGACGACTTGCAGAAGATGATGACTCAGGGCTTGGTGACCCGCGCCGACGTGATGAGCGTCGGCGTGAAGCACGGCGAAGCCCGGCTGACACTGGCCAAGGTGGACGACGCCCTGACGCTGTCGCGCATGCTGCTGTGCCAACTCTGCGGTCTGCCTCTCGACATGCCCATAACCCCGGCATCGGCGGCCGAGGCCGACAGCACGGCGCTCCTGGCGGCCAACGCTCCGGCCGACACGGCGCTGGCACTGGCCCGCCGCCCCGAACTGCGGCAGTTGGAGCACGCCACACAGGTCTATCGCGAAAAGGTGCATATTGCACGATCGGCCTTCCTACCACAGGTGGCACTCATGGGGGGCTACCTCACCACCAATCCCTCGCTCACCAACGGCTTCGCACGCCGTTTCCGCGGCACATGGGCCGTCGGCGTGACGGTCAAGGTGCCGGTATGGCAGTGGGGCGAGGGACGCTACAAAGTGCGCGCCGCCGAGGCCGAGGCGCTGATGAAGGCCTTCCAACTGGACGATGCCCGCGAGAAGGTGCAACTGCAGGTACACCAGACGTCGCTCCGCGTGGCCGAGGCCCAGCGCCGCTATCGCTTGACGCTGGCTAACCGCCAGCGCGCCGACGAGAACCTGCGCGTGGCCCGCGCCTCGTTCGACGCCGAGACGCTCAGCACGAGCGACCTGCTGGCGGCACACACGGCATGGCTGCAAGCACAGAGCGACGGCATCGACGCCGCCATCGACATTCGTCTCGCCCGCGCCGAATGGCAAAAGGCGCTCGGCACACTCGGCGAATAAAGCCGCACACCACACGTCAAACCCGAACAAAAAAACATAGTGTCATGTCTGATAACAACAAGAAACTGAATCTGCTGCCGTCGATAGCCATCCTGGGCGTCATCACGGCGGCCGCCGTGCTGATGGGCCTCTATGCCTTCAGCGAAACGGACGATACCATCCAGGGCCAAGTGGATGTCGATGAATACCGCGTGTCGAGCAAGGTGCCGGGCCGCGTGCTCTCGCTCAGGGTGCGCGAAGGCCAGACGGTACATGCTGGCGACACGCTGGCGCTCCTCGAGGCGCCCGACGTTCAGGCCAAACTGTCGCAGGCCCAGGCCGCACGCGACGCCGCCACAGCCATGCAGCGCAAGGCTACGGGCAGCGCCCGCGCCGAACAGGTGCGCGCGGCCTACGAGATGTGGCAGAAGGCCAAGGCGGCGCTCACCGTGATGGAGA